>CBHTTJ010000041.1:0-32689 GCA_966095605.1 uncultured bacterium
GTCAGGCTCATAACCTGAAGGCCGTGGGTTCAAATCCCACCCCCGCAACCAATTCACCTGCGAAACGTTTGTTTCGCAGGTTTTTTTATTTACCTCTGTGGAGATTAGAGGTCACACGGCAAAAGAATCGAAATGCTCGTGCCTTTGCCTGGTTGCGATTCGATATTCAATTTGCCCCGATGAATCTCGGCAACACGTTGGACGATCGCCAAGCCCAGTCCGGTCCCTTTGGATTTAGTGGTATTCAAAATCCCGCTGAACACTTTTTCGCGTTGCTCCTCGGACATTCCTTCGCCGGTGTCTTTAAATTCAATCTGAACTGCTTGGGAAGTTTTTGTTGGACGCACGAGCGTTGTTGAAATGATCAACGTTCCACCTTTAGGCATTGCCTCCACCGCGTTCAGAGTCAGGTTCAGGAATGCTTGTTCGAGCTGCGTCGCATCCGCGCAAATCGTCGGCAGGTTCGGCTCAAGGCGACGCATCAGCTGAATGTTCTGGTTACGCATTTTGTGGCGAACGAGCAGGCCGAGATCATCGATCAACTGGTTGACATCCAAAGGTGTGAGGTTTGGTTCCGAGTTGCGTGCGAAAGCCAGGATCTGTTCCACGATCTTGTTTAGATGTTCCATCTTCTCGCGCATGATCTGAGCGTCTTTCGCGCGCGGGTCGCTCGTCGGAAAATTTAAATCGAGCGAATGAAATAACATCTGCATGACCGTCAGCGGATTGCGAATCTCATGCGCCACTTCCGCCGCCAACAATCCCAGGGCTGAAAGTTTTTCATTCTGACGCAGCTGCTCTTCGACGTCGACCACTCGCTCGTAAAGACGCGCTTTTTCGATGGCCAGCCCGGAGAGTTCCGCGAGGGCAGAAAGAATCCGAATTTCTTCGTTCGAAAAATGGTAAACGTAATCCTTGTAAACATTCAGGGCGCCTATGGCTTCCCCGGAAAAAATCAAAGGCACACTCAGTAACGCCACCAAGCCTTCGCGCCGCGCCACTTCTACGCTCTGGTATCGACTCGAGGCCTGGACATTGTCGAGTTGCAACGGCTTTTTGCGGCGGACGACGGTCCCAAGGAAACTTTCTTCGAGTCGTAGCCGGGGTTTATTGATGTAAACATCACCGGCACCATAACTCGCCTGTAAATCCAACCATTCGCCGGAATCGTCCAGCATGAGCAGCGAGCACATTTTTGCACCCATCAAGGTGCAGGCTTCCCGGGTGATTACGTTTAACGCGTCACCGAGGTTCAAAGTGGAATTAATCGTCTGGCCGACGCTGACCAAGGTTTCAAACAAGCGGGCCTTGAGTCGAATCTGCTCGTAAAGCCAGGTGTTATGAATGACCTTCGCTGCCTGCAGGGACAACTCTTCCATGAGTTGCTGATCGTCTTCGGTAAACGCGTCCTCGCTGTGTGAATCCACATTAATCACGCCGCGCAATTCGCCATTCACGAAAAGCGGAACAGCAAGTTCCGACCGGACTTCGCGTCGCAACATGACGTAGCGATGGTCCTTGGCAACATTGCCAATGCGGGCAGGTTTGCCACTGCGCGCCACCCAACCCGTGATTCCTTCTCCCACGCGCAATTTTACTTTGGCGGCATTTTCCGGAAGCCCGATGGAGGCTTCGATGTCTAGAAAACCGGTGTTGGGATTAACGAGAACGATCGAGCCGCTGGACGCCCGCATGATGCGCACGGCCTCACGAAGAATCAGTTGCAATGCTTCCTGCGGATCGAGGGACGAGTGAATGACGTTGCTGACCTGATAAAGCAGGTTTAGCCGTTCGTAGCGATTTTTTAAATCGATGAGTTCGTCACCCATTTCGCTCAGTCTAAAGAGCGGCGTGGCTGGTGAAAAGTTTTTAGAAGGTGATGAAAAGTCATCACCTTCTCAACCGGAATCCTGGAAGGAATTCTCTTACTATGCCACCGCTTCCGTCACTGGCGGTTTCATGCGTGGATCTTGTGGGTGCGCACCGACATCACCGTGATAATCCGTTTTACGACGGAATTTCAGATCCGCGATGCGGGAATCATCACCATCAGCCGATGTCGCAATTGCAGGCAATTGGAAATCTCCATCAGGCAAAATGAACCGAAAGCTGAATGTTCCATCTGGTCGCAATTTGATTTCGCGTCCACCGATCGTCACCCTGGCATCGGGTTCGGTGGCGCCGTAGATAATCAATTCGGCATTCACGTTGAACCAGAAACCTTTCCGTCGTTCGCCTCCGCCAAAAGGACTGCTCAAACTCGAAATGGAGAATGAACTCGGCAATTCCATTTGCGCAGCGCTGATCGACGAGGTTTGGTCAGCCAACTGACGACGGATCAGTTCGGTAATTTCCAACGAGCCAATCCAGAGACGACGCACGGAATCCATCGTGACCAGCGACGTCAACGCTACTTCCTGTTCGGGCGTCCACTTGAGGCTGGCGATCTCTTCGGCACTGGGCAGGTTCTTTGCCCCTTCGGCGCGTAATTGCAGGATGGCTTCCGCGAGAGGCACATGCTCGCTCAAGGCGACTTTTACCAATTCGAGTAATTCCTCGAACGGCATGTCCGGCGGAATCGTCGCGAAGCGCACCGAAGTGTCTTCCGACAACGCATCTGGCGGCGTCAAAGTGGCACGGGATTTGGCGATGGAAACCCACTGGCGAGACTTGTCGTAGTAACCCAGTTCCGCCGCGTACTTCGTGCCGCCTTGTCCCACATGCACAAACCAGTTCCGCGATTCAGGATGGACGTGGGTTTCGTTGTGAGGCGTTCCTGAAACGCTGTTTTTAAAAACACGTAAGACTAAATGTCCGTCCACCGACAACGAATTGTATTTCTTCAGCTGCGCGTTCGTCAGATCCCAGTGGGCGTAAAGCCAATGCGGATCGCGAGCGGTGAGAAGCAGTTCCTGAGTGCCGTAGGCTTCCGGCAATTCGCCTTCGGTTTGAAGATTTTCCACCGGAGGCGTTGGTCCCAGCGAATACCGTTGGCCAGGACCGCTTCCCGGGGGTGGAGCGGAAGGGGCATCGCCTTCCAGCAGGATGGCAGGCACTTTGACGGCGCGTTTGCGAACCACCGTAGCGGTTTTCTTGACGACTTTTTCGATCTTCTCGGTGACATCCTTGGCCCTTGGCGCGAGTTTTTTCGCAACCTTTTGCACTTTCTCGGCCACTTCCCCGATTTTTTTCGCCGCCGACTCAACACGGGCAGAAAGGGTCTTTTTCGTCAGTTTGGTTTTCGCAGGAGCCGGAGCTTTTGCTTCCGCTGCTGGTTTGGAAAGTTTCGTAGCCTTGGCTTTGGAGGCTGAGGCCGGGGTCTCTTTGCCGATCTTTGTTTTGGCTTTCGACGCAGCGCTCTTCTTTTCTGGTTTCATAGGGCGTTTTCGGTTTGCGGGGATTTTAAACCGTCCTCGATCAGAACGTTTGCGAAGCTATCGCAGGCAAAAAACTCTGCAAACGAAAAATGGGCAAAACGCGGAAGGGAAAAGATTATTATATGGTCATCCAAGGGATGAGAAAGATTGTGAAATCCTGATCCTCATTAAGAAGACCGATCTGAGATGGGTTTGCCACTTATTTCAGCACCGGAAAACCTTTTGCCAAGCACGCGGCCAGTCCGTATAACAACCCCGCCATATGTCAGCAAAACGCGGTGCTATTAAGCCCAAAGCTTCCACGGAGCAAATCCCCGCTCCGACTCCTAAAACTTTTAAAAAACTTCTCGCTGCCAATCGCAGCGAAATTGCGATCCGTATCTTCCGTGCCGCGACGGAACTCGGTCTGCGGACCGTGGCCGTGTATGCCCAGGAAGACCGCCTTTCGATCCATCGTTTCAAAGCGGATGAAGCTTACCTGACCGGTGAAGGGAAAGGCCCGGTTGGCGCTTATCTCGACGTCGAAGGCGTCGTCGCGCTCGCAAAAGAAAAAGGGGTCGATCTGATCCATCCCGGTTACGGGTTCATGTCGGAAAATGCGCTGTTCGCGCGCGCCTGTGAAAAAGCGGGCATCACTTTTGTCGGACCGCGTCCCGAATTGCTGGAAATGATGGGCGACAAGACCGCGGCTCGTGCCCTGGCGCAAAAAATCAATGTGCCCACGCTGCCGGGAACAGAAGATCCCGTGTCGGACCGCAATCAGGCCCTGAAGATCGCCAATGAAATTGGTTTTCCGCTGATTATCAAAGCCGCCTTCGGCGGTGGCGGCCGTGGGATGCGCGTCGTTCACAAAGCTGCCGATCTCGCGGACCTGCTCGATGAAGCCCAGGGCGAAGCCGGACGAGCTTTCGGTAATTCCGCCGTTTTCCTCGAAAAATATATTCCCCGCGCCAAGCATATCGAAGTGCAGATCCTCGGCGATAAACACGGCAACGTGTTGCATCTGCACGAACGCGACTGTTCCGTGCAGCGTC
The DNA here is from genome assembly GCA_966095605.1 of uncultured bacterium. Classification (GTDB taxonomy): domain Bacteria; phylum Verrucomicrobiota; class Verrucomicrobiia; order Limisphaerales; family JACDHS01; genus CBHWET01. Next base: position 4,412 of record CBHTTJ010000041.1, read on the forward strand.
GTCACCAAAAAGTCGTCGAAATCGCGCCATCGGTGGGCGTCGATGACACGGTTCGCCGTGAACTTTGCGATGCTGCGGTACGGATGGCGAAGGCGGTCAAATACGACAACGCCGGGACGATCGAGTTCCTTTACGACCTCGACACCAAGAAGTGGTACTTCATTGAAATGAATCCGCGCATTCAGGTCGAGCACACGGTGACCGAAGTGATCACCGGCATCGACATCGTGCGCGCGCAGATGTTAATCGCGCAGGGTTATCAGTTGCACGGTCCTGAAATCAATTTGCCGCCCCAGGACAAAATCCCACGGATGGGTTACGCCGTGCAATGCCGTGTCACCACGGAAGATCCAGAAAACAAATTTACGCCCGATTACGGCAAGATCCTGACCTACCGCTCCGCTGGTGGTTATGGCATTCGTCTCGACGGCGGCATGGGTTACGCGGGGGCGGTAATTACTCCATTCTATGATTCGTTGCTCGTGAAGATTTCCGCCTATGGGCAGGATTTTCATATGGCTTTGCAGCGCATGGATCGTGCATTGCGCGAGTTTCGTATCCGCGGGGTCAAGACGAACATTCCGTTCCTCGAAAACGTCATCCATAACAAGACGTTCCTCGATGGCTGGGCGACAACGACGCTCATCGACACCACGCCGGAATTATTTGATTTCAAACCGCGCCGTGATCGCGCCACGAAGTTGCTGAACTTCCTCGGTAACGTTGTTGTTAACGGCAATCCACAGGCCAAAGGCTATAAGCCGCAAGTGACTTTGACGCCGGCTCCGCGTGTTCCCTACGATCACAAACAAGCACCGCCGAAAGGAACGCGTGACTTGTTGCTGGAACTCGGACCCAAGAAATTCGCGGAGTGGACCCTGAAGCAGAAACGATTGTTGGTCACCGACACGACCTTCCGCGATGCCCATCAATCGTTGATGGCCACGCGCATGCGCACCTTCGACATGCTCGCTATTGCTGACGCCGTGGCCCGTCGCACGCCGAAGTTGTTCAGTCTCGAAATGTGGGGCGGAGCGACGTTCGACACCGCCATGCGTTTCCTGCATGAAGATCCTTGGACGCGCCTGCGCCAATTACGCGAACGCATTCCGAATATTTGTTTCCAGATGTTATTCCGCGGTTCGAATGCCGTCGGCTACTCGAACTATCCTGACAATGTGGTGGCTGGCTTCGTCAAACACGCTGCCGCCAACGGCATGGATATTTTCCGCATTTTCGATTCGTTGAATTACACGCCGAATTTGAAAGTGGCGATGGAAGCCGTGCAGGAAACACATGCCATTTGCGAAGGCGTGATCTGTTACACCGGTGACATCCTCGATCCGAAGCGCACGAAGTATTCCCTGAAATATTACGTGAAGCTCGCCAAGGAATTGGAACGCATGGGCGCGCACACCCTTGCGATCAAGGACATGGCAGGTCTCTGCCGTCCTTTTGCGGCGCATGCGCTGGTTAAAGCGTTGAAGGCGGAAATTGGAATTCCAATTCATTTCCACACTCACGACACGAGCGGCACCACCTCGGCGTCGATCATCAAAGCAAGTGAAGCGAACGTTGACATCGTCGATCTCGCGATTGCCTCGATGAGTGGTTCGACCAGCCAACCGAATCTCAACTCGATCGTCGCCGCGTTGCAAAACACGCCGCGCGATACGGGTCTCGATTTGCAGGCGTTGAATGAGTTCTCTGATTACTGGGAACACGTGCAACAATTTTATAAGCCATTCGACACCGCTCCTCGCAGCGGCAGCGCCGAAGTTTATCTGCACGAAATGCCCGGCGGCCAATACACGAATCTCAAGGAGCAAGCGGCGAGCATGGGCTTGTCGCATCGTTGGCCGGAAATCGCCCGCACTTACGCCGAAGTAAACCAGTTGTTCGGCGACATCGTAAAAGTTACCCCGAGCAGCAAAGTTGTCGGCGACATGGCGATGTTCCTGATCACACGGGGCATCAAACCAGCGGATGTCTTGAATCTTGAACCAGGCACAACTTCTTTCCCGGCTTCTGTCGTGGACATGTTGATGGGCAACCTTGGTCAACCGATGGGGGGCTGGCCGAAGAAATTGCAGGAAGTTGTTCTCGGCAAACAAAAGCCGCTGAACGATCGTCCGGGCGCGCATTACAAACCCGCCGATTTGAAGAAGATCAAGGACGAGCTTTCTACGAAACTCAAACGCGATGCGACGGAGGACGATCTTTACAGTCACCTGATGTATCCCGAAGTGTTCGCGGAGTTCACAAAATTCCTTCGTGACTATAGCGACGTGGGGGTGCTGCCGACTCCGGCGTTTTTCTACGGGCTGAAGCCGGGCGAAGAAATCTCGGTGCAAATCGAAGAAGGCAAAACGCTGTTCCTGCGCCTGATCTCCGTCGGTGAAGTCGATAAAGACGGCCGTCGTGGCATCACGTTCGAACTGAACGGCATGACTCGCGTCACCTCGATTCTCGACAAATCGGTTCAGCCGAAGACCAAAGCCCGTGCCAAGGCCGATCCAGCTGACGCACTGCAAATCGGGGCGCCGATTCCGGGGCTGATCACCTCCTTGAACGCCACTGTCGGAGCCAAAGTGGCGAAAGGCGACAAGCTGATTGTCATGGAAGCCATGAAGATGCAGACGACCGTGTATGCGTCGACTGATGGCGTGGTGGCAGAAATCTTCGTGCAGGTTGGCGACACGGTGGAAAGCAAAGATCTGCTCGTTCGTTTGAAGAAGTAAGACGGCTCAGGTGATCGCGAAAAAATAATTCCAAAAAAGGCAACCTCACCCTAACCCTCTCCTTCCCAGGAGAGGGAACAGCAGTCGCAAACCTTTTGTCGTTTCGATATCCGTTCGGCAAAGTCAGCGCTCAGTTTATTCCAATAAGCTGAGCACGATTCTCCGTCTCCTGGGAAGGAGAGGGCCGGGGTGAGGTCGGCTATCTTAGTCTGAAGGTGGCCCCGTTTCCTCCTCAGGATTTTTTCTGTTCAGGTTCTGGGGACGTTTTACCGTCGATCTTATCCACTCGTTTCCACGGAACCTCGTAAATTTTCACGGCATCGGCGATTCCCTTCACCTTCACCGCTTCCAATTCGACGCAGGTCGCGGCCAGCTTTGGATCGTCTCGTTTCAAATCCTTGAAGGAATGTTCGCTGATGATGATGCGCGATCTTCCTGAAACACCTTCCAATCGCGACGCCAGGTTCACCTCACGACCGAACACAGTGTAGCTCACGATGTGCGCGTCCGAACCCATCAGGCCCACAATGGCTTCGCCGCTGTTGATGCCCGTGCCGAGCGCGAGCAGGGGCAAATGATCCAGCGGACGCTGGCCGGTCTTGATTCGTTCCAGATTTTCTTTCTCTCGCTGCTCATTTTCCAGCGCCCGTCGCTCGTTCAAATCATGGATGGCGCGCTGGGCGTCGATGGCGGCGCGAATGCCGTAGAGCGCGTGCTGTTCATTCGACGTCGGAGCGCCCCAGAAAGCCATCACGCAATCGCCGATATATTTGTCGAGTGTGCCGTTATGCTTTTTGATGATGTCAGCAATTGTGCTGAGATAGAGGTTCACCGTCTCCAACGTTTCGCGGGCCTGTTGGTCGAAAAACGCTTCGGCTTCCGCTTTTGAAAGTTCCGCTTCCTTCACATACTCCTGCGCCTTCGCGTAATTCACGTCGGTGAGCTGCGTAAATCCCCGCACGTCCGCAAAGAAAATGGTGATCTCTCGACGCGCCCCATTAAATCCGTGCAGCGAAAGTTTCTCAGCGCGCAGCAATTCGCTGACGATGTTCGGTGAAACCATTTTGCTGAAGACTGCTTTGACGTGCCGCTTCTCACGCTGCTCATAAAGAACCCGCCAGAGCACGAGCAACATATAGGTCAACAACAACGCACCACATACCGGCAAAACCAACGGCAGCCAGAGGCGAAAACGATGAAACGCCCAGAATGTTACCGCGGTGTAGGCGGCCATCAACAGGACGATGCAAATGGAACCCGCCACGGCGCGAAGTTTCCACGTGAGTAACGCCGCCACGATCGCCAGGCCACCGATCAAGGCCAGGGACGCTTCGGTGGAGGTGCGAGTAATGAATTGTTGGTTGAGCACTGAATTTGCGATGTTCCAGTACGCACTGACCAGAAAGGTGTCGCTGTCCAGCGGTGTGGCGCCACGATCGGTGAGATCGTTTCCGGTCGCCGTTGAACCTACAAACACCAGCTTGTCGGTCAGCAGGCTTTCGGGAGTTTTCCCTTCGGCACGTTCGTTTTGCTTTTGCAGCAGGCTTTCGATCGGCTCGACCGTCAGACGCGAGTCGTCGTAGCGCAAACTCCAGTCGATGTAAAAACGATTACGAGAATCGATGGGAAGTTTGACCACGGTGTTACTTCCGGTGATCGTGATCAGCCCTTCTTCCACCTTGGCTTTCGAAAGATCCGCGCCCAATTGCTGTGCGGCCATGACAATGCCGAGTTGCCAGACACGTTTGGTTTCAAAAGGTTGGACGGTTGGAAGTTTCTCCGTTGGTTTTTCACCCGTAATTTTTTCCACCAATTCCGTCACGTCGATCTGGCTCGAAGACGTCAGATCGACAGAAACCAATCGTTCGCCTGGCAGATGGAAAACCAATTTGCCTTGCCCGATTTCCGTTTTGTTCAGATCAAACCCGGCTTCGCGGGAAATCTGCTTCAGGATTGGATGCCAGAAATGAATGTCGGAAAAGGCCTTCGCACGACGCAGCACACCATCCGCATCTTTGTCCGCGGAAATATCCGCCAAGGAGAGGCAATTTGTGCGGAACAGTTCTGGTGGCACCAGGCTTGGAGTCGCGGCGAGAAAAGTCGGGCTGCTTCTTAATTCGTGGGCAAAATATTCGTCTGAATCGACCAGCGAATTGTCTGGCATTTGCACCGGAGCGTGATCGGCGCGAAGCTCGCCAAACAAAACGTCGAAACCGACCGCTTTGCAGTTCTCAGCCGCCAACTCCTTCAACATCCGCCCGTAAATGTGCCGCGGCCAGTAGAGTCCGTATTTGTAACCGAGGGAACCATCACTGACGGTGGTGATGCTGTCGTCGCTGACGAAAACAAAGGCGAGGTTGGTGTTGGCCGACGCCGATTTCGCCGGGATCGTCCGCATGCGCAAATCGTAGGTGATCCATTCGACGCGTTGGGCAAAGTTGAACCGATTGGAAACCTTCGGCAGTAATTCGAGGAAACAAACGAAGGCTATGACAGCAATCGAGATAAAGATTGGGACCAGCTGTCCAGGCCTGCGTTTCACCTATCCAGATAAACAAAAAACCCAGAGCAACTCAAGGTCGCTCTGGGTTTGAAAATCAATTCAGGTCTTTAGAAACCCGTATTGGGCGTTGATGTTCCCTCGTCTCCAGACGGATTCGTCTGAATCGGCGGTTCAGGAATCGGGAAATGCTGAGGGCCACCGTCTTCCTTAACAATGCCTGAACCCATCAAATCTTCGATTTGTGCCTTAAGATAAGAGAGCAGTTCGGGTGGAACCGGGACAGCCTGGTCGCCCGGATTGAGCGGATGCCAGGTTTCACCCGTTTGAATGACAGCTGTGTAAGCATTGCCATCGAGAACAACAGCGCCAACGATCGTGCCGCTGATGCTCGTGACGATGATGTCGTAACGACCGCCACCAAGAGGAGTGACAGTGACGTCGAAGTCAGTACCACGAATACCAGCGACACCATTTGGCGTCTTGATTTCGTAGCGGGAAGCGGAAGCGAGCTTCTTCACGTTACCGAGGATACGTCCCGACTTCAGGCTGAGCTGCGTGTCGATGACCGTGTCGCTGCCGGTGTCGGTGAAAGCGAGCTTATCGAAACCGATCGTGGTGTCAGGAGTGACGCGAACCACGGGACCATTTTGGCCGAGGAACAAGTCGACGGTGGATTCGGCACTGGTCTGGATAACGGAGCCAGGTCCGAGAGTCGTATTGACTTTCAAAGGAATCCACACGCCACCGCCTTCGGAATATTTAGCGGTGCCACGGACCGCACGAACAACGGCTTTCCCTTGTTTGGTGACGGCCTGAGCCTGGAAAGAAATCGCAAAAATCGCCAGTGAGCAGACGAGCAAACGAGCGGCGAAAGTAAACTGTTTCATAGAATAGTGATGCCGGGACGAACCCAGCGGTCTCAGGCTAGCCGGAGGGGTAAAAAAGTCAATCTAAATCCCGTCGTCTTTCGGCTGAGGAAACTCTGGTTTCCGCCTTCCCAACCGGGGGAGTTTGTCTTTTAGAGCGGTTGCCAAAATTAATTTCCGGAATGGCAGGAGGGATTTTGATTTTTGGCGAGGCGCTCGGTCGAAGGCAATATCCCTGGTGGATCTTGCCGAGACCGACAACGAAGCCAAAAAACAAAAGCACCCCGGCTCTCCGCTTCACCATTCCGGAAATTACTTTTGGCAACCGCTCTAGAAGCTACTTTCTCGTTCGAGGTCTCTTTTAGGATCGAAAAGCGCTTTTCTGACGTGAACCGGGTGGGGGCAGGCGCGTCGGGCCCGAATTCCCCGGATCGACACCGATCCTGGGAAAAGGAACGTTTTTTCCGGAAGAAATCCGCTTTCTGCAGGTCAGGAAAAGTTTTTCACTCAGGAAAAAAGGTTTCTTGAGCTCAGGAAAGCCATTTTCCTGAGGAAAAAACCTTTCTGTAACTCCGGAAAGCATTTTTCCTGAGGAAAAAAGTTTTCCTGAGCTCAGGAAATCCGTTTTCCTCAGTAAAAAAGTTTTCCCGAGCTCCGGAAATTGTTTTTCCTCAGTAAAAGACTTTTCCTGAGCTCCAGAAATTGTTTTTCCTGAGGAAAAAAGTTTTCCTGAGCAGCGGAAATCTTTTTTCCTGAGGAAAAAAAGTTCCCTTTTGGGCTTCTTTCTCTGGAAAAGAGGCCGATTTGTCCTGTTTTTGATGGTTTTTTGTCAACTTTAACGTCAAAGTGCGCTTTTTCAGCTTTTGGAGCTTTGACCAGACGAACTGGGAGTCTGGTCGCGCTGAAATGTCGGGTTGGACTCGACCGGACCGATTTGGAGGTAAAGAGACCAAGTTCTTGCCCTTTCGTTGACACCCGCCGACCCACCCTTTAACGTTCGCGCCATGAGTTTGTTGTTAGAGTCCCTCATTGAGTTGATCCGACGCACATCGGCGGAAATTCCCGATGACGTCAACCAGGCCCTGGTCCAATCGTTGGAAAACGAAAAAAAGGGAACCATTGCCGCTTCCGCCCTGAAAATCATCGAGCGGAATATCGAATTGGCCAAACGGAAGTCACAACCCCTCTGTCAGGACACCGGCAGCGTCATTTTTTACATTGAATGCCCCGTCGGTTATGACCAGATCACTTTCGAGGATACCGCCCGGGAAGCGGTCAAGCAGGCCACGAAAAAAGGTTTTCTCCGGCAGAACTCCGTTGATTCGATCCATGGCAAAAACGATGGCACGAATCTCGGACCCGGCGCTCCCACGGTTCACTTCCACCAACATCGTTCAGCGGACGTTAAAGTTTGTTTGATTTTGAAAGGCGGCGGCTGCGAAAACGTGGGTGCCCAGTATTCGTTGCCCAACGAAAAGCTGCACGCCAATCGCGACCTGGATGGATGTCGCAAAGTGATTCTCGATGCGGTTTTACAGGCTCAAGGCAAAGGTTGTGGTCCGGGCATCCTGGGCGTTTGCATCGGTGGCGATCGTGCGACCGGTTACGAATATTCCAAGCAACAATTCCTGCGTAAATTGCCGGATCGGAACACGACCCCGGAATTGGATGCGCTCGAACAGGACATTTTAAAAACGGCCAATGAACTGGGCATTGGACCGATGGGATTCGGCGGCAAAACGACGTTGCTCGGCGTGAAGATTTGCGCTGCGAATCGCGTGCCCGCGTCCTTCTTCGTCAGCGTCAGTTATATGTGCTGGGCGTATCGTCGTCAGGGCATCGAACTCGACGGCAGCGGCAAGATCCAAAAATGGCTTTATTGAGATATTGATATGATTTCACTCGCGTATCCCTTTACCAAAGAAAAGATCCTCGCCCTGAAAGTGGGCGATGAAGTGGGCATTTCCGGCACGGTGTTTACCGGTCGCGACGCGGTGCACAAGTATTTGCACGAAGGTGGCGAATTGCCCCCCGAAGTTAAATTACGGGATGGGATTATTTACCATTGTGGACCGGTGGTGTTAAAAGACGAGAATGGGAAGTGGAAAGTCACGGCGGCGGGACCGACGACCTCGATCCGGGAAGAGCCTTATCAGGGACAAATCATCAAGGATTTTGGAATCCGCGGTGTCATTGGCAAAGGCGGTATGGCCGATCGCACCTTGGCGGCCTGTAAAGAATATGGTTGTGTCTACCTGCACGCCATCGGGGGAGCAGCCCAGGTTTTGGCGGAATGCGTTAAATCCGTCAAAAACGTCTACTTTTTGGAAAAATTCGGGTCACCGGAAGCCATCTGGGAGTTGGAAGTCGAAAATTTCCCCGCCGTGGTCACCATGGATGCGCACGGGAATTCTTTACATAAAGAGGTGTTGGCCAATAGTCAGGCAGAGTTGTCGAAGCGCCTTTAGAGGGCTTCTGGCTAGGGGATTCCCGCATTTCAGTTTTGACATGGCAGGGTTGTTGCTTTACAAACGATCCTTGGACCCAAAACCCGGCATGCCGGCGTTTATGATGATCACGCAGAACATACGAAAACAACGTACTCAGGCCTTCACCATCGTGGAAATTATGGTGGCGACCTGTTTGTTTACCATCTGCGTCGCCACGGTGTTTCTCGGGATGTCGAGCGGTTATGCCACCATTGAAAGTGCGCGCGAGAATCTTCGGGCAACCCAGCTGCTCCTGGAAAAATTTGAAGCTGTTCGCCTGATGACCTATGACCAGTTGTGGTCGCCGAGCGTCACCAATTACACGACGAACGCTTATTACGATATTCAGAGCACCAGTGGGGTTCGTTACACTTTGACGGTCAGCGTGAGCAGCAATTTGCCTGTGTCGACCTACCGTAATGACATATCTCTCGTCACGATGAGGGTGTCCTGGACCTCGGGAGCTATTAATCGGCAAAAAACGATGTATAGCTACGCCGCCAAATCAGGACTGCAACAGTATGTTTATAGCAAGCACAACTAAGCGGCGCCGCGGTTTTACGTTGCCTGAGGTGTTGATCGGCATTGGGTTGGGGGGCATCCTCGCGGCAACCCTGGCATTCGCCATGTTTTTCACCGCGAGAAGCTATGCGGGGCTGCTGAATTATATTCAATTGGATAACAACAGCCGCCGGGCTCTGGATATTGTTGTTCGGGACATTCGCCAGGTCGATTACATGAGCCAATACAACAGCAATGAAGTTCATTTCCAATGGACGGATCCCAGCGACAATGTCAGCAAAGAGCTTCAGTTCATTTACGATCCTGCCTCTAAAAAGATGCTGCGCAAAAACGGAGGCGTGCTGGATACAAAGGCTTTGGTGACCGATTGTTCGCCGATTTCAGGCCATTCCATTTTTGAAATTTTCACCCGGGTGCCGACGGCTACCGACCCATGGCAGCCGTGGAGTGCGTATGGCACCGGAAGTATTCAGTCAAATGTCAAAGCAGTGAAGGTGCAGTGGGTTTGCTCGCGAAGGATTTTGGGGATTATCAACAGTGAAAGTGTGCAGACGACGATGATCGTGATGCGTAACCAATAAAGCCTATGAAGATTCAACTCAAAAGCAATCGTGAGACCGGCAGCATGCTGGCGATGGCCGTAATGTTTATCGCCGTTTCCGGGATTCTCCTGGGAAGCTACTTGGTTTACGTCAACACCCAAAACAAATCGGTGGCACGCGCCCAGGTCTGGAATGCCGGCGTTCCGATCATGGAGGCTGGCGTGGAAGAGGCATTGACCCACTTGAACAAGAATTGCCTCAGCAATGATATTAATGGCGGCGTTTTTCAACCAACAGTCGATAACTGGACGGCGAGCGGAACGACGCTGACAAAAACTCATTCGGGCGCCTACGGCAGTGACAGTTGTGTATTGCCGGACGGAAGTTATTACGACGTTCGGATTGAGAACTACGATGGCATCGCGGCATGGCCGACCATTTATGTGACCGCCACATTGGCTGCTCCATTGGCAAGGTTAAATTCTGGACTGAATCCGATGTTCGCTACGGTGGCTGGTTCTCCCAGTACTACTTTGTCGCGTCGGGTTAAAGTAACCACTTTGAACAGTCGTGTTTTTCGTTTCGCGCTCGCCGCTAAAGGGACGATCGATTTGAACGGGAACAACGTGAAGACGGATAGTTTCGATTCAACCGATCCCAATTACAGCACCAACGGTAAGTTTGATTCTTCCAAGACCAAAGCAAATGGAGACGTGGCGACAAATACAAACATTGTCGATGGTCTTGATGTCGGAAATGCCAATATCAAAGGCAGCGCTCACTCTGGTCCTGGGTCTACCAACACGATTCAGGTCGGTAGCAACGGTTCCGTGGGCGACGCTGGTTGGGTGGACGGGGGAAATACCGGGATTCAAACCAATCACTCGTCTTCGGACATGAACCAATATTTCCCGGATGTAACGCCGCCGTTCACGTCTGGATCCAGTCCGTTGACTGGTGTGTCGGTCAGCGTCACAAATGTGACGACGAATTCGATGACCACGACGAACATTTATCCTCCGGCTACTCCAACGGTCGCGGCAAACCAGACGATCGTCACCAATTGGGCCGCCACTTCATCGACGTCCCTTCCGTCTGGAACCTATCAAGGCCTGACGACCAATACGAGCACGGCGATCACGACTACGACTTACCCTTCACCGGGAACATATGTCGGGACGGTCACCACAAACAGTAGTTTTGTTACCAGTACTGCGTATCCCTCCTCTGGAGTTATTGGCGCTATTACTACGAACTATATTGTATCGTATGTACTCCCGATTACTACCCATCAAACGGCGACGAAAACTGCGCCTTATCCGGCCGGAGGTTATACAAACGTGACGTACAATTCCAGCTCGGAAAAGTACACATGGGATAATTTGACTGCAACGAACGTGCCTGCTTACTCCTATAGCCAGATCTCCGGTTATACTTACACGGCCATCAACAGCTATTCGTACAGTATTATTTCCAATTACGTTGTCACGGCGTATGGCAGCCTGACTACCAATGTTTCGACCGAGACCTACGATTACGTTTTTACAGCCCCCGGCGATTACGTCGTTAGCAGTCTTTCTGGTAAAGTATTGGTTCGTGGCGGAGGAACGGCTCGTATTTTATGCGAAGGTAACGTCAGTTTCACGGGGCAGGGTGGCATGACAATTTTGAATGGCTGCAGCGTGAAGCTTTATGTTGCTGGTGAAAGTACTGATATTTCCGGCAAAGGTGTGATTAATGAGAGCGGCAAGGCGGACGCCTTCCAATATTACGGTTTACCAACCAACACTTCCATTAATATGCACGGCAACTTCTCGTTCACGGGCGTTATTTACGCGCCAAATGCCAATGTTGCTCTGGGCGGCGGCGGTAGTGATACATTCGACTTTGTCGGCGCAGTCGTTGCCGGTACGGCGACCATGAACGGTCATACGAACCTGCATTATGACGAAAGCCTCTCGAAGAACGGACCGCAGAGCACCTATGCCGTCGGTCGTTGGGCTGAATATTGATCTCTCTTTCAAGCCTCGCCGCGAATCATCGTGGCGAGGTTTGAAATTCTGCTGGAACTCTTTTCAATAGCCTCGCGCAAAACTGCGCCATCCGCCCAAATAGTTACTTTTCCTTTGGCACGAGTCAGGGCTGTGTAAACCAGTTGGCGATTTGCGATTCCACTTGCCTGCTCGGGCAAAATCAACAGGACATGGTCGAATTCGGAACCCTGGCTTTTGTGGACTGTCATCGCATAGACAGTTTCATGTTGGGGAATCCGTCCGAGTGACAATGATGCCGTCTGGTCGCCGTGGCCCGGAAAAAAGGCCTGCAAGTCCCGGGTGCCGCGACTATCAATAATTCCAATATCCCCGTTGAACAGCTTCAGGTTGTAATCATTCTGCAAAATCATCAGCGGGCGCCGGTGGTACCAGGTCGTTCCGCTTCGAATCAAATGCGCTTTGGCGAGCGTCGTCTCAATACGTTGATTCAATCTTTCAACACCAAGTGCTCCGTGTCGCAAAGGAGTCAACACGCGGAACCGATTAAACGCGGCGAAGACCATGGCCGGATCGGATTCGGCAAAATAAGGCGCCCAGTTCTCCAAAAGAATCGTTTTGAGTTCCTCATCAAATGAGGAGCCGCTCGGGATGTTTCGCCAACTGATCGATGGTGAGTCGCTCGTCAACCATTTGAGGGCCGCATTCGATTCGCCTTTCTTTACAATCTGACTGAGCGTCCCCAGGTCGCTCGAAGCTTCGAACCGGAAGTTTTGTCTCAACTCAACAATGCTATCCGAAATCTCGGTGACATCGGCGCTGCTCGCCAACGTTTCGCCGGTCAACTCGTGATAGACGTCAGAAAATGTTTTTGAAAAAACGTTGGTCTCACCGGTGCAAAGTTCGCCGAGAACAACTCCCACTTCAATCGAACTCAATTGATCTTTGTCACCGAGGAGAATAATTCGCGCGGAGGGTGGGACCGCTTCGATCGTCTTCACCATCAACGCCAGGTCCACCATGCTCGCTTCATCAATCACGAGGACGTCGATAGGAAGTGGATGCTCGGCATTAAACTGAAATTCGGGAGAACCAGATCGACTGCCGAGCAAACGATGCAGAGTCGATGCTGTACTCGGAATCAACGCCTTGATTTCGTCCGTGCAGGCCAAACTTGCCTTCCCTGTCTGAATCGATTCCTGCAAACGAGCGGCCGCTTTGCCAGTGGGAGCGGTTAACGCCATCCGGAGCTTTTTTGAAGCGGGCTGCTCTGCCAGAAGCGCGAGAACTTTCAAAACGGTGGTGGTTTTACCCGTGCCAGGACCACCGCAGATGATCGAAAAGTTTCGCGTCACCGCCATTGCCGCCGCGACTTTCTGCCAATTGATCTCCTCACTGGCACCGCCAAAGAGCCGCTTCAGGCCATCGCGTAAACGCGCGGGATCGTAGGCAGCAGACGTCAGCCGGGCTTTAATCTGCGTGGCCAACTTTCGTTCATAGTTCCAATAACGATGGAGATAGAGTGTTCCGTCATCATCAAGGATTAACGGACGGAAATCACCCGGGGCGCCCACGACAGTCGTGGAACGCAACGTCTGCAACCATTCGTCGATCGGCGGAAATGGAAATTGTAATTCTTCCGCGGAGAAATAACTCGCGGCTTCCCGCAAACATAGGCAGACCTGTCCGATTTCAATTGTGGAATGACTGACCAACGCCGCCGCGAGGCGTAACTCCACATTTGGCCCTCCGCTGATTTTTTCCATCAGATAGCCGAAATGCCGGCTGATGGGGGAGAGGGTTTCGAGAAACTGATCAACGTTGGCGGAAGAAATCGTCATGTTATGCGCGGATCAGTTGTTCAACCATGTCCTCCATCAACGGAGCAGCGAGGTAATCACGGCAGATTCCAAACTCCGGACGCTTTGGATCAACCCCACGAAGAAAAATATAAAAAGTTCCGCCAAAATGCGTCTCGTAATTATAACCCGGCAATCGTTGTTTGAGATATTGATGCAAGGCGAGAGAATAAATCCGCGATTGCAGATGATAATTTTTTGAGATCATCGCCATGCCCATCGCGGTCTGGTTATAATGTTCAATACTGTCCCCCAACCAATTGGATTTCCAATCCAGGATGTAATATTTCCCGTTCATCTGGAACACGAGATCGATGAACCCCTTCATGTAACCGGCTAGAGGATCGAAGACCAATCGGCCCAGTTGTGTCGGCACTTCTCCCGCCGGAAATATTTTATGCCGCACAAACAGATTGTGGAGCAGGCGCGGAGAAATCTTTTTCAGCGGAAAGTAGAATTCCATTTCCGACAAACGCTCTGTCGGACGCACTTTTGCCAGCTTGAATTGAGTATCCTTTCCGTCGAGTGAAACGGACAACACATTCCGCACCATCTGACTGACCGGTTTCGTGAACTCCTCTTCCGACAAGCCATGTTCGCGCAGCTTTCGTGCGACGAGACTTTGCAACGCTTCTTCCTTTGTTTCATTAAAATTCCAGTTTTCCAGAATCTCATGCAAACACGTTCCGGGGCGGGTGCCTTTCGGAAAGGTGCAAATGACACTTTGCGTTCCCTGGATCGCATTTTCAGGCTCGTCGTAATCCGGCGCTTCGTCGCCCACGAATTCTGTGAGCGCCGAAAAACTGGTCACCCGCCAATCATCCTGAACCAGACCATGCAGCGCTGGACATAGCAGCCGCGGTTTCTGCACTTGCTCAGGAGAATACGGCGCACCGGCTTCGGTGGGTAATTCGCTGACGCAAACCGGCGCCGGATCAGTTTCGCCGATTGTCAGCGCCCGCAAGTCATTCAACATCGCATCGTCACTCAGTGCTTTGAACGCAAATGTCTTTTGCTCGATCGTCTGCAACTCTCTCCCGTGAAACAGCCAGGCCGGCGCTGAGGTCCACGATTTATTGAAATGTCCCCAAACGAAATAACAACGATGCCGCGCCCGTGTCAGCGCGACGTAAAGCAGGCGTAAATTTTCAGCGAGTTTTTCCTCGAGGGCGAGTCGGCGGTTTTCCTCATAAGAGGCTGAACCAAGATCGCGGATGAGCTCGCATGTGCTGCGGTCATGGAACAACACTTCCTCCGTTCCGCCACGAGTAAGTTCGGAGTGCTTCCATGAGAAAGGGCAAAACACGATCCCGTATTCCAATCCTTTGCTGCGGTGAATTGTCACCAGCTTCACGGCATTTTCGTCGCGCTCCAATCGCAGCTGATATTCCTCATCGCGCAAACCTTTGCTGCTCCGTTGTTGCGCCAGCCATTTGATGAGCCCGCTGACACCAAAGCGATGTTCGGCCGCCGCCTGATGAAGCACTTCGCCCAGATGCAGCACATTCGTCAAACGACGTTCTCCCTCAGGCAGAGCGAGGAGGCGTGCGCGCACCGTTTCGCGACGTAACAGCTCGCGAAACATTTGCATGAAGCCGCTGCGAACCCAGAGGCGGGAATAATCATGGAATGCCTCCAGGATTTTTCGCCAGGCGGGATTTTCTTCCGAGAACTGCTCCATCTCCACCGCTGTCAGGCCAAAGAAACTGGTGCTCAACGCGGCTTTCACCAATCGTTCATTGGAGGGTTGCGACACGGCGAGGAGCAGGCCGTGCAACTCTTCCGCCTCCAGGGATTCAAAAAGACTAGCCGTCGTCTGCTGAACACTGGGAATTCCCAATCCACTCAAAGCCTCCTGCATCAATTGTGCCTGCCGATTCTCCATGACAAGAACCGCAATGTCCTCGGGGCGAATCTTCCGTTCTCCGATTTTGACGTCGCCGGAAAGCAGCCGCGAAATTTCCGCGGCAACGATCGTCGGCAACTCGGATTCCGCGCGCTCTTTGGAAAGCGCCTTGCCATCGTCATTTCTTGGCCAGAACCAAAGTTCAAACGGCGATTGTGCTTTTCCGTCGATCCGCAACGGCGTCTTGTTGGCTTCGCCGCGCGCCTGCACGGCCTCAAACTGAATACCGGAAAAGACAAAGGGATTGTCCGTTTTGGAAAAGATTCGATTCACCGCATCCACCAGGCCGGACTCGGACCGCCAGTTTTCGCCGAGTGTAAATTTCCGAGCGGCCTGATCCGCCGCCTTCAGATAAGTAAAAATGTCCGCACCACGAAAACCATAGATCGCCTGCTTTGGATCGCCGATGAGAAAGAGATAATGATCGTTGCTAAAAAAGATGCTGTGGAAAATTTCGTATTGGATCGGGTCGGTATCCTGAAACTCATCAATCAACGCGGCGCGAAAACGTTTCCCGACCGCGCGTGCCAGCCGGTCCCCGCCAGAAGAACGTAACGCCTGTTGCAATCGTGTCAGCAAATCGTCAAACGACTGGATCTTCAGCTGGTCTTTGCGCTGTGGTAATTCACTCAGAGCGAAGCGCAGGAAATCGATTTGCAAAGCGGTCAGGAAAGCGGCTTCACTCTCGCAAATCGCATCGCACGCGGTGAAAAAAGGATGGCGCGGTGCCAGTTTGTCTTTTCCGGTTCCTTTGAGGAGACTGGCGTTGCAGAAGATTTCCAGGCATTCGAGATCTGAAATCACACCCTTCGACGCAAAGCATTTCTCGAGGCGTAAGAAAAACTCCGCCACCTTTTCATCATTGTTGTACGGTGAGTTCGCCCACGCCTTCTTTTGATGAGAACCGAAGAGTTGTTTGATCTCGGCTTTGCCTGCCTGCCAGATCTCCTTCGCCTTTGCAAAGTTCGCTTCGAGTTCCGCGATCAGCGCGGCCAGTGGCTTTTGATCCGCGGCCGACAGGAAACGAATGAAAGGATAATTTAAATTGCTTTGCAGCCAGGGAAGAAAACGTTCCGGCGCAAAACCATTCTTCAAAGCGTAACTCGCTTGAATGGAGCCGCCGCTGTAAAAATGCTTGCGCCAATAATCATCGGCAATCTCCTGCAGTAGATCGGAAACATCCGCGGCCAGTTCCATGTCGAACAACGCGCCACTTTCGAAGGCGCGATCTTTCAGCATGCGCTGGCAGAATCCGTGAATGGAATAAATGGCGGCCTCATCAAAGCCACACAGCGCGCGATCAAGCCGTTCAATGATCTTGTCTTTGTGGGTCTGGTGACGCTCAAAAAGTTTCTGCAAAAATGGATTCTTACTTCGTCCGGTCGAAAACGTTCTTAAAGCCTCGGACAGAATCGCTCGAATACGAGACCGCAGTTCCTCGGTCGCCGCGTTGGTGTAGGTAACAACGAGTATTTCCTGCAACGCGAGTTCTTCCTCCAACAGCAACCGCACGAACAGACCCGCGATGGTGTAGGTCTTGCCTGTCCCGGCACTTGCCTCGATCAGGCTGGCGCCTTTCTCCAGTGGTGTATGGTTCAGGTCGAAGTTCATTCCGAAGCAACTTGATGTTGAAGCAATGGCGCAAACACCTTGAGCGCGTTTTGTTCGAATTCATCATCCAGGGGATCGCCTTCTCCAAAACACAATGCCACGTAAGGATTGGCACTTTCACCTAGCACAGTGCGAAACCCATCGCCCTGGCGCACGGTGCTCTCTCCCCACTTTTTCCATGCTTCCTTGATCGGATCAATTTCGCTGCCACCAGCCACGCGGTCTGTTCCCTCAGCAAAGGCGTACGATGTCTGAGGAAAGAACTTTAATGGTGACGAAAGGCCTTTCCAATACAGGTCCAACAAGGTGGATAGATATTTTCCGGCGTCGGCAACCGGGCCAAGCGCTGATGTTTCGTCTTCGGCGACGTGAATCGCGCGAAGCGCCTTCTTCGCGTCGATTTTATTCCAAACCAGGAACGGGATCCAAAGACGCAAGAGATCGGCGGGTTTCAGACGAGCACAGCGATACCGAAGCAACCCAACACTATTGATTCCAGTGAGCTGACCTCGCAAACGAAATTCTCCCAGCGACAAATCGAATGGAATGGGACGCTGCAGATCTTTCGGACAAAAGGGCTGCAGCTTCGCGATGAATTCCGTGGCGCTATCCGCAAGGATACCGAAAGAAGCTTCGCCCATTTGGCCGATGGGAAGTTTTCCCACGGAGGCGAGAACACCTTGCGTTTTTTTAAAATCGTTTCCGGCCAAGGCACGTTCCACCAGGGCTTGTTTGATTGGATACCCATCACGCGCGTCGAGGGCGAAAGGTTCGCGTTCCTCGAGTTGTTCCTGCTCGCGGGGTAAACGAATTCCCAATCGTTCCGAGAGAATGAATTCCGATGGGTTGCTGAAAAACGTGATCAGCTGATCCAGCGTGACATTTCGCCACTCGGGATCAGGTGCCGATATCGCCTGTGGGAAAAATGGCTTTGATGTCTGCTGACGTTGTCGCAGTGCTTCGGCGCCACGAAAGTTATCAATCGAAAAGCTCATCAACGGGCCGCCGATGAAATAGCTCTCGCTGAACGCCTGGAGGCGATGCACTTTGAGAATTTGCCTTTGGAAAATGTCCTCGCCGGATTCCAGTTTGAAACCTTGCGTGATGTAATCGCTCAGTTCACTGACTAAAACCGATGGCGGCCTTGGGCTATTGTCGCGAATCGATTGGCCAACGTAACTGATGTGCAATCTTTCGCGGGCCGATAAAATGGATTCTAAAAATAAATAACGATCATCGTCTCGGGTTGAGCGATCGCCGAGTCGTGGTTCCCTGGCCATCAAATCAAATCCGAGCTGACTGCTGTGCCGTGGAAAGCTGTCGTCATTCATGCCGGTAAGGCAAATGACTTTAAACGGCAGGCTGCGCATCGGTTTGAGCGCGGCGAACGTAATGCCGCCGGTGAGAAATCCCACGGGTTGAATGTTTTCGCGCAGTTCACCGGTGAGAAATTCAACAATGATCGACAACCCAACTTCCTCTTCAAAAAAGGCAGCTTCGCCGTTCGCCCGCAATTTCTTTGCGGCTGTCCAGATCAGCTTGATCTCGTGTTCGGTCTCTTCGTCGAGGGCAAAGAAGTCGGCGCAGATTTTGCGCAGGAGGATTTCCCAATTCGTCAACGAACGGGGCAAGGTGAGCGTGGCAGACAAAGCAAACAAGCGTTCTGTGAATTCGATCAAGTTGCCGAGCGTTCGGCTGGTGCTCCCCTCGACGCGGTTCATCGGCAGGAGATCGCCGAACAGTTCCTCGCCTTCATTGCTCATGGCCGAGCCAAGCAACAAATTGTTCAGCCCCTTTCGCCAGCTGTTCGCATCAAACTCGGGTACATGAAACCGTCCGCGGTGTGCAGCATCAATTCCCCAGCGAATGCCCGCATCCTCCACCCATTGCCGCACGATGATGAGATCATTCTCACTCAATGAGAACCGTTTGCGCACGGCTGGACATTCCAACAGCGAGAGCACCTGTACAACGCCGAGGCGGCTTTCGACCAACGCCAGCAAGGTGAAAAACGGTTCCAGAACTTGACCTTCGTTGCGCGGATCGCGATCGGCAAGGCTGAAGGGAATCTGGTGCGCGGGACTTTCGGGACTGCCGAAGGCCGCCTGGATAAACGGCGCGTAGGTTTCAATGTCCGGCGTAAGAACAAGAATGTCCGCGGGTTTAAGCGTCGAGTCCCGATCGAGCCACCCGAGAATAGCGTCGTGCAGTACTTCCATTTCCCGCATCGGACTGTGACACGAATGAACCTGAATCGAATCGTCTTCCGGCAGGATCATTTGCTGCGGGCAATCGTCGGCGTGACCGCGATCGCGCAGCAGCAGGATGTCCGATTGAATTGTGCGCAGAAGCGTCGATTCGTCTGGCTCAGAAAAGCGTTCGACCGGCGTAAGATTATCAGCGCGGAAAATTAAATTGAGAAAATCGCGTCCGAGCTTGCCCATTGAAGCGAGCAAACGATTTCCGCGTTCCAGATGCAACGTGGTGGCGTCGAGTTGCGGATGTTTCTTCAGTGTTTGTTCCGCTTCGCGCGGTGCCGTGATGTAACCCCAGAATTCCTTGCACGGCTCGAGCAGGAACACATTTACCTCAATCTGGTTTGCTAGCGCTGCCAGGAGGTCCATGTGAAATGGAGGCAACGCCGAAATACCGAAGACCGAAACGCGTTCCGGGAATTTGGCAGGATCAAATTTTGGCGAGGAAATTTTGCGCAGAAATTCCTGACGCAACGCGACCATGTGCGGACGTTTGAACCCTTTCGACACCACGCGCCAAAGTTCCGACTGCCATAATTCCGTCGGCCGATGAGGTGCCCCCCAGAGATCGGCCTGCTCCTGCGATTCTTCCTGGTCCCATGTCTCGATCCATTCCGGGCGAAAGATCAGGTACTGGTCAAACAGCCACGCAATCTTTTGCGACAATTGAAATAGCTTGCGAGGGTCTGGTGTCTTGCCGAGGTAGTTTCTCAGGTCAGCAAAGTCTTTTTTGTGCAGGTGCCCCGGCAGATGTTCCATCACACGCCAGACGAGAACATCGAGGCGACAATCCGGTTGATCCGGCAGATTGGACCAGAGCGCGCGGAACATCTGGTGCACGAAGGCATTGGGAAACGGGAATCGATAATTTGCGCAGATCGTGTTGCGCTCGGCGAGGTGTAGACTCAACCAACGCGCCATGCCCTGACTTTGTACCACCACGATTTCGGGCTGAAAAATCGAGCTGTTGCGATGACGTGTCAGGTCCGCCAGATCATCCGCCAGGAATTCGAGGCGGTTGCTGGTAAAAACTTTCAGTCCTTTCGTCATGACGCACGGATTTGTGACGCGACCATTTTAATGATCCGCGACAAAAATCCGAGCGATTCTGGAAAATAAATTTTTGAAACGGTGAAATCTGCGTCAGTAATGAAGTTTGGCGCGCAGACCCCATATTGTTTGGCTACGTGGCAAAATGTTTTGCAACTTTTCGGATACCGGCAGCCACTTCCCGGATGTACTCTTCGTCCATGGTTTCGTGAATCGTCACTCGCAGACAATCCTTGAGGATTGCTTCCGCTTCGGGACATTTCACCTGGGTATAATCCATTTTCGTCAGTCCCATATCTTTCACCGGCCAGCGACCAGCGAAGAAGTTGTGCTCTCGGAACAGATCCATCTGGTAAAGGACGGTCGGAATGTAACCAGGCGCCGCAGGCACACCTTCGGCTTTGAGGGCGGCAACAAATTTGTCACGGTCGCAGCTGAACTTCCCGGGTTGCACGCGCATCATGTAAAAATAGAATGTGCATCGATCCTCGGGCCGAACAAAGTGCGGGGTCAGCCCTGAAATTCCTGAAATTTCTTTGGTTAGTAACTCTCCCAACTTGGCGCGCGTCCCGGTGACCGCTTCCAATCGTGTCAACTGTCCGGCGGCGACCGCGGCTTGCGGTTCGCTCATGCGATAGTTCGTCCCGAGGACTTCGAATTTTCCGGCGTTGAGACGGTTCATTCCCTTATCGCCGAATTTCTGCAGCAATGGACCAAACTTCGGATCGCTGCTCGCGACGAGGCCACCATCACCGCAGGTGAGCTGTTTGCTGTTCTGCAACGAAAAGCAGGCAATGTGGCCAACGCTGCCGATGGGCTTGCCGCGATAGCTCGCGCCCCACGCCTGAGCGCAATCTTCGATCAGGATCAGTTTATGTTTTTCGGCAAGATCCTTGAGCGGCTGAAGGTCGGCAGGATTGCCGCCGAGATGCACCGCGATAATCGCCTTTGTTTTAGGAGTAATGCGACGCTCGACGTCTGCGACGCTCAGGTTGTAAGTATTTGGTTCAAGATCCGCGAATACCGGAACCGCCTGTTGAAACAAAACACCGATCACCGTCCCCATGTCCGTGATGGGCGTTGTAATCACTTCGTCGCCAGGAGCAATGCCCGCGGCGGCCACAGCGATGTGCACTGCGGCAGTGCCCGAAGAGCAGGGCATCACGTGTTTGAGTGATGTGATTTTTTGAAAACGTTCCGTGAGAATTTTCGTCTGCGGTCCATTCCAATAAAAGAGGGAGTCCTGGCGGAGCATCGCCTCGAGCCGCTCCCGCTCCGGAGTACCGAAGCGAGCTGTTTTCGCGGGGGATTTTTTCACCGCTTTGGTTCCGCCATTGATAGCCAGCTTTTCGACAGTGGGAGCGCTGGTCTCGGCAGCCGGTAATTGGGTTGCCACCACCAACGTCGAGGTTGACGCGATGAATTTGCGTCGGCTCAATTTAAATTTTTCCATAAGAGGTTTTCCGAAATATTTTCTAAGCGAGCAATTTTTCGATCAATTCACCGTGGACATCCGTGAGGCGGAAGTCGCGGCCCTGGAAACGGAAAGTGAGCTTCGTGTGCTCCAGTCCGAGTAGATGCAGGATTGTCGCGTGGATGTCGTGCACGTGACAGCGATTCGCAACAGGACTGAAACCAAATTCGTCGGTTTCACCAAGGACTTGGCCTGCCTTCGTTCCGCCGCCGGCAAACCACATCGTGAACGAATCGATGTGATGATTCCGCCCGGTGCTTTCGCGATTCTCGCCCATGGGAGTGCGGCCGAATTCACCGCCCCAAATGACAAGTGTATCTTCGAGCATGCCGCGTTGCTTCAAATCTTTAACGAGCGCCGCCTGGGCCTGGTCGACTTCCTTGCAAATTTTCTCGAAAGACTTCTCCAGGTCTTCGCCCGGTCCACCATGACTGTCCCAATTGGTGTGATACAACTGCACGAAGCGCGTGCCGCGTTCGACAAGCCGGCGTGCCAGTAAACAATTGCGAGCGAAGGAAGATTCGCCGGGCTTGATTCCGTAGAGATCGAGAGTGGCCTGACTTTCGTCTGATAAATCAATCAGGTCCGGCGCGCTCGATTGCATCTTATACGCCATTTCATAGGCGGAAATGCGCGTGCGAATTTCTTCGTCGCCGGTCTCAACGAGCCGTTTGATATTCAAATCACTGATGGCATCAATGGTTGTTCGCTGGCGCGTTGGATTTACGCCGTGCGGATTGCTCAGATTCAAAATCGGTTCACCCTGACCGCGCAACGGAACGCCCTGGTAAGTCGTCGGCAGAAACCCGCTCGTCCAGTTCATCGCGCCGCCACGAGGACCACGTGGACCGGATTGCAATACAACAAAGCCGGGGAGATTTTGGCATTCGCTCCCGATGCCATACGTGACCCACGCGCCCATGCTCGGACGTCCAAATTGCGTGGAACCGGTGTTCATGAACAACTTCGCCGGTGCGTGATTGAAAACATCCGTAGCACAGCTTTTCACGATGCTGATGTCGTCGACGATGCCGGCGGTATGCGGGAACAATTCGGAAACATAGGCACCACTTCCGCCGTGCTGTGCAAATTTGCGGCGAGTGCCGAGCAGCTTGGGCGGATCCTTCGCAAATGTATCCATGAAGGCAAAGCGTTTGCCTTCGATGTACGATTTTGGAATCGGCTGTCCGTTGTATTTCACCAACTCCGGCTTGTAATCAAAAAGCTCCAGCTGGCTTGGACCGCCGGCCATGAAAAGATAAATGATGTTCTTGGCTTTCGCGGGGACGTGCGGGCGCTTGGGCTCCAGAGGATTGACGAGCTGAAATTTTTGTTCGCCGGCGAAGATTTTATTTTCACTCAGCAATGCACCCAGTGCGATGCCTCCGAGACCGAGCGCACATTTACTGAAGAAATGCCGTCGTGTGACTTCCTCGAGGTTATTCGAATGATTGGGATTTTTTAAAAAATGCGACATGGCTTATTCCCTCGAAATCGTTTCATCCAGGTTCAGCAAAACACGCGAGACTGTGGTCCACGCTGCGAGCTGTTTGACGTCGGCGTTTTGCGGGAGTTTTTTGGGTGCAAGTTCTTTGGCTTCATCCGGCGCCTGGACGAAGCTTTCAATTTCGCTCTGAAGCAATTTCAGCAGACGATCTTTTTCATCTTTTTCCGGAGGACGTCCCACACAAAGACGGAACGCGTAATCGATACGCGCTGGTTCATTGGCCGGAGCTTCGTTAAAGACGCGCAAGGTGAGTCCTTGCGCCAGATCGACAAAGGCTTGCTCATTTAACAGCGTGAGAGATTGCAGCGGTGTATTGGAACGAATGCGGCGGGTGCAAACGCTCGTGGCGTCGGGCGCATCAAAACCAACCAGAGCCGGAGGCGGGGTGGCGCGATAAAAAAACGTATACATGCCCCGACGATATTTGTCGTCGCCGGGACTGACTTTCCATTCGCGCTTTACTTGTCCTACAGTCATGACGCCATCGGGAATCGGTGGAAAGACGCTTGGTCCACCAATCTTTTCGGACAACAACCCGCTGGCTGCGAGTTCTACGTCGCGCACCATTTCAGCTTCGAGACGAAAACGATTTTGTCGCGCCAGCCATTTATTATAAGGATCGGCATCCTTTAACTCCGGTCGAACATTGGAAGATTGGCGATACGTGGACGAGGTGACGATCATCCGGTGCATGGCCTTGAGACTCCACTTTTGATTCATGAATTCTCGCGCGAGCCAGTCGAGCAAATCCTGGTTGGTCGCAGGCGAACCTTGCGTGCCGAAATCATTATCCGTTTCCACCAATCCTTTGCCGAAGTAACGCATCCAGACGCGATTCATCGCCACACGAGCGGTCAGTGGATTTTGTGGGTCCACCAGCCATTTCGCGAGATCGAGGCGGTTGAGATTTGTTCGTTGTCCCCACGCCGGGCTGAATAATTTTGGGAAAGCAGGAGTTACTTTCTCTCCGTGGCGCGTGAAATCGCCCTTGATGAAAATAAACGAATCGCGCGGGTCTGTCCGTTCCTGCATGACCATGGTGGTCGTGACATTTGGCTTTTTCTTTTCGAGCTTGAGGAACTTTGATTTCCGATTTTTGTAATCGCGATCGTCTTTACGCACCTGGTCAACCAATTTCAGGTTTTGCTTCAAGGTGCGTTTTTCCGGTGGCGTCTCGAGAATCTGTGTCAATTCGCTGGAAAGATGCGCTACCTCTTCAGGCGAGAGGCCCTTCTGCCATTTCAAAACGTCCGGCGTGGCGTCCTGAATGTAATCCTTCAACTCCGATTCCAATGTTTCCATCTCCTGCTTCAACGCGGCGATTTGTTCTTTGTCGCTTTCGCTGGCGATCTGGAGTTCCGGTTCATCCTGGTTATTCAGGAAGGCAAAGAACTGGTAATATTCTTTCTGTGCGATCGGATCGAACTTGTGGTCGTGGCACTGCGCGCAACCAATCGTCAATCCAAGCCATGTGGATCCCGTTGTGTTGATGCGGTCGAAAATCGATTCGATGCGGAACTGTTCCTTATCAATGCCGCCTTCCTGATTGATCATGGTGTTGCGATAAAAACCAGTTGCGACCTTTTCTTCGGTGCCGGCGTTGGGAAGAAGGTCGCCAGCAATTTGCTCAACCGTGAACTGATCAAATGGAAGGTCACGGTTGAATGCATTTATGACCCAGTCACGATATTTCCAAATTTCCCGCGGACCATCGATGCTGTAGCCGTTGGAATCGGCGTAGTGCGCGGCGTCGAGCCAGTGACGTGCCCAACGTTCGCCGTAATGCGGATTCGCGAGGAGCCGATCAACGAGTTCTTCGTAGGCGTTCGGACGCTTGTCTTTCAGGAACGCATCAATTTCTTCGATCTTTGGCGGGAGACCCAGGAGATCGAGATACAAACGGCGGATTAAAGTAATCCGGTTTGCTTCCGGAGCGGGCTTGAGCTTTTCCTTTTCCAGCTTCGCAAGAATGAAATTGTCGACTGGAGTCCGAACCCACTTTTTGTTTTTCACCGTGGGAACGGGAATTTTGTCGCCGACCGCCACGAAGCTCCAATGTTTGACTGCATCCGGCTTTTCATCGGCTGGGGCATGTGCTCCTTCATCAATCCAACGTTTTAACAGAGCGATCTTTTCATCTTCAAGCGGACCCTTCTTGAATGGCATCCGCGTCAGGTCTTTTGCCGTGCCCTGGACGGCTTTAACGAGAAGACTGTCGGCGCTGTTTCCGGGAATAATCGCTGGCCCACTTTGTCCGCCTTTCAAAATGGAAGCGGCGGTGTCGACGCGCAGGCCATGTTTCTGCTGTGTTTCGCTATGGCATTGGTAACACGCGGTGGAAAGGACCGGTTTAATCTCCTTCATGTAGTTTACCGGGTCCGCGAACGCGGAACCGGCCAGGGCCATGACACCTAGAATGCTGCTGCGAATAATCACTTGCTTTAAAAAATTACGGACAGCGCCGCACGAAACGTGGGTGGTCGGCGTAAATGCTAACAACTTTGGATGGGTTAAAAAATCCATTTCTGTCAAAGCGTGTTAATTAATACGCTGGAAAAGACCGATCCATTCGATCTTTGTGGAGAGGCGAAGCGCGATGGGCCGCGAGAAAGGTTTATTCTTCGTCGAGAGACTTTCCGACGTCGCTGCAAATCCCGCGTTTGCTGGCCTTGACGAACTCGAGCATGGTCTTCGCCCCGGGGCTATGGAACTTGGTTTCGGCATTGGCGACAGTTGCCCGGAACTTTTCTCCACTGCGAAAAAGCGAGTGATAAAGCTTCTTTAACTCCAGTCGTTGTTCCGCCGTGAAGCCGGCCCGACGCAGACCAATAACATTCAAACCACAAATCCCGTTGTCTCCGCGCGCAATCGTAAACGGCGGCAAATCTTTGCTGATACCCGAGCCGCCTTGCATCAGGGACAACGTTCCGACGCGAACAAACTGGTGCACGAGACAGTTGCCGGAAATAAAAACCCGATCGTCCACCGTCACGTGTCCCGCCAATAAGGCGCCGTTGGCCAGGATCACATTGTTTCCAATAATGGCGTTGTGACCAACATGGCAATTGGCCATGAAAAAGTTATTCGAACCCACGACCGTGTCTTCTTCCAACTTGTTGGAGCGGTGGACGGTGACGTGTTCCCGGAAAACGTTGTTATCGCCGATCCGCAAGCGCGTCGGCTCATCTTTATACTTTAAATCCTGGGGAGAACCGCCGATGACTGCGCCGGAGTGGAAAACGTTGTTCCCCCCGATCGTGGTGTGCCCTGTCAGGTGCACATGTGGGCCGATTTTGCAGTTTGGACCGACGACAACATGTTCATCCACCACGGCGTAAGGACCGACGGAAACTGTCGCATCGAGTTTTGCGTTGAGATGAATGACGGCGGTTTTATGAATCATGAGTAGAAATAACCGAGTTCCCGCAACGACGCATAGTCGCGGGAGCGTTCGGCGGTTCGTTTGCCCAGAATAACATGATCGAGCACATCGATTTTCAACACCTGTCCGGCGCGAACGAGATCGCGCGTAACTTTGATGTCTGAATCGCTCGGAGTGGGATCACCGCTGGGATGATTATGTACCAACACGAGCGCCGAAGCGTTGGCGCTGATGGCGTATTTAAAAACTTCGCGGGGATGAATCAACACGCTATCGAGCGTGCCCTGGGAAATCTTTTCGACCCGGATCAGCTTCCGACGTGTATTGAGCAACACCACATGGAAATGCTCGACGTCGTACAACCGACAATCTTCGCGCAACAGGTCAGCAACGCTTTCAGGGTTGTCGAGCAAAGGCGGTTCGCTGCGAAGCTCCTGCGCCATGCGTTGAGCGAGAGTAAATGCTGCTTTTAAGGCGATTGCCTTGTCGCGCCCGACACCTTTCACCTGCCTTAACTGCTCGACGGAAGCCTGCGCAAGATTTTGGAGTGAACCGAAACGTTGCAATAATTGATCGGCGATTTGGATCGCAGAAAAGCCTTTCATTCCGGTGCGAAGAAGGATGGCGACCAGTTCCGCATTGCGCAGCGCCTCGGCACCGCAAGCCTCGAGCCGTTCGCGAGGACGCTCGTTGTCGGGCAAATCTTTAATCCGCAGACCGGGGACTGACATTCACGAGAGAGTCACCGAGGCGAAGATCAAAATTCAAGTTCGAAAGCGGGTCAACCCGTTGCTGCGTCACGCGGCATTTAGGTCCTGCACAATGAACGGGGCGAACTCCGCATGGAAATGCGGAGGAATGCGCGCCTTGAAACTGGCCGCTTCGCCTTCGTAGTTGCGTTCCACGACCTGGGCGACTTCGTGCAACCGGGCGATCAATGCCGTTTCCGTGTGCGGAACTTTTAATTCCACGAATTCGCGGATCGGACGCAATTGCGTGCCGAGTTCTCCCATGAGTTCGGCGACACCAATGCCATTCTTGGCGGAAATACGGACGGCGTGAGGAAATCGTTCCGCAATGTAGTTCGGAAAATCGCCGTTATGAAAACGATCAATCTTGTTGAACACCATGATTGTCGGTTTTCCTGCGGCGCCGATTTCTTCCAAAACTTTATTCACCGCGAGGATTTGTTCTTCCGCCTGCGGATGACTGATATCCACGACATGCACCAGGAGATCTGCCTGCACCACTTCTTCCAGGGTCGCTTTAAAAGCTTCGACCAGATCATGCGGCAGCTTGCGAATGAATCCTACCGTGTCCGTCAGCAACACATTTTGATTCGTGGGCAAACGGAGACGACGCGTCGTGGGATCGAGCGTCGCAAACATCTTTTGTTCAGCGAAAACGGCTGCGCCGGTGAGGGTATTCAATAAAGTCGACTTCCCGGCGTTGGTGTAACCGACAATGGAAGCCAGTGGCCAAAGGTTGCGTTGACGGGAAACCCGTTGCGTCGAACGGTGACGTCGAACGGCTTCCAGTTCATCGCGAATCTTGTCGATTCGTTCCTGAACTTTGCGGCG
>CBHTTJ010000042.1:0-31934 GCA_966095605.1 uncultured bacterium
CCCATGGGAAATCGGGTTTTATGGAATGGAAATGCCATGTTCCCGTGGGAAATCCATTTTTCCAGATCGGAAATTCCGTTTTCCCGCAGGAAATCCAAATTTCCACTTTGGAAATCCCGATTTCCCATGGGAAATCCGTTTTTATGGAACGGAAATGCCATGATCCCGCGGGAAATCCGTTTTTCCGGGATGGAAATTCCGATTTCCCACGGGAAATCGTCGCCACGGGCCTGTAAATCAGGGACTTAGGAATTTTCATGGATTTTTTCGTCTTTTGGGAGCGATATAACCCGAATCGAGGCAAAAAATTCTTTAATAGCCCCTCGATTCTCAAGCGCGCGTCGTTATGTTACCGTCCGCGGTCTGGATTCACGAAATTGGTGACTCCGCACGGTCGGTTTTTAGTCCGTCGAAAATATTATGGAAGGAACCACTCAAGACGAAGTGCTTTTAAGGCGTTATATCAATCTGAAGTCCGCGGCACTTGGACTTCCTCTTTGCAATCTTCGAGAACAGACACCTTTCGACGAAGTCGAAACCGCTCTGCTCGGACAATACCGCGAAGCACAACGTTTGCTTTCGGACTATTTGTGCCCCGCCGACCAACGCATCCAGGATTTTCTGGATTCTTATCTCGCGGACACAGGAGTTTCGGTGCGTTTACCCGGAAGGACCTTTGTTCTCGATCGCGCCGGGCTCGCGCGTGTGCTTTCCATTCCTGCCGACCGCGATGAATTTGTCTCTGATATCGTCACCAGTTACCGGGTGAAACAAGGCGTCTTGCACAATCCCAAGAACGATCGCCGTACGACGCAAGGGGTCTTTCACATTTCCGAAGGAGGAGCACCGATTCCCGATGACAAAATCGCTGTTCCCAAGGTGGCCTTTGCGAAATTGCTCGCCTTGGCCCTGAATCCTCCCGGCAGCCTGATGCAACTGCCGTTCACCGCGACACAACCGAATCCCGCCGAATGTTTCGTTTCCCTTTTGTTGCGTCCGCTGGTGTGTCCAGCCGTGCCTGGGTTTACATCCGAGAAATCAATGGAGACTCGCTTTTTCGCTCCAGGGAATCTGGTCGGAAATCTCGATTTCGTAGAAACAATTTTTGGCAATGCCGGCGATCCGTTTCTTCCCGAGAACGACGCAGCTTTGGACGTGGAACATTGGGTGGGCCACACGGGTTGCGTCATTCTGGCACCGCACTTGATCAAGGTCCGCAAGGAAGAACTTGGCTTGCCTCATTGGGATAAAGCAACCGAACGCCAACGACGAGATGGGATGTGCTGGAAGTCGCCGGACGAACTGTACAACAAAGGAAGCGCTTTCAAGATCACGTGCCGCGATCAACGTGGCGTAATCGTAACGGTCATTGCCGACAACTATTTCGGTTACTGCAAGAAAGAAGTCAAAACACAGCTCAGTTACTCCGCTAATTTGTTCGGGCTTTGCGAAGAAGAACACGCGGGTGGGGCGAAAGTTTTTGCAGCGTACGATCTCGGCGAGGAATTCACTTCAGCCGCACGCGAACCGGTCCCGTATGAGTTTCAACAAGTCATCGACAGTCTTGGAGACACAGTGGAACTGCAGCCTGAAGGTTACGCGATCGATAAGAAGTTTCCGAATATTTACTACGTTCCCGAAAACTCGGCCTTCGACTTGCACAAGCAGGCGGTGACATGGGTGACCGGAAAAGAAACGCACAAGATCAAATTGCTTGCGGATAAAATCTATGTCCGCCCTTCAGGTTACAAAGTCCAAATGCGCAAACCTCCCGGCAATCGCGCGTGGCGTCTGGCCGGAGTCAACGGGTTGCCCCTACTGTGTCACAAACCATGCACCGTCTCCGGGGGCGGCAAATCGGAAATTTCCAAACCGATTTCGGATGCGATCATTCGCGGTCCCGTCTTCATCAACGATTTTGAAAAAGATTTTGATCGAGTCGCGGAATTGATCGGGCGCGATTATACGAATCGTTTCTCCGACCCGAACCGTTGCGGCAAAGATCATCGCCCGATTCTCAGCTCGGAACGTTCGCTTGGCTCCGTGATCAAATTGCTTACGCCGGATTCGGAAGAATATTCGGACGAATACAACAATTGGCTCGCCTCCGTTCCCCAACACGTGAAGGAACTGGTCTTCGTGGTGAAGCGTTTCTATGAAGCGGATTGGGGCGACAAATGGCGCGAACATTTCAGCGTGGACGTCATTAATGGCCTGCCCGGCAACGAATTGAAATGCAACGGACGGAAATTGGTCTCGAATTACCTGCGCGTTGGCTTTGCCGCGGATGGTTCGTGGCGGGTGTTCGGCCTGCGCAAAGATTTCCAGACCGCTGTTAAAGTGCAGATGGAAGATGATATCACCGCATCGGTAGTCGTCCCGGGTGAAGTTTTCCCGCACGCTCCGTCAAAAGAACATTCCTTTAAAGTCGTTCAGAATTGCGAGAACCGCTTGTTCCAGCGTCCCGACGACGCCATTCATCGTGGCTACGACAAGGTGACGGAAAGTGATTTTGCTCGTTCGGATAATTTCTTTTCCAATTACGAACCGTTGACCCCGGCGGATGCGAAAAATCTCGTTGAGGATGCCATTCATTTCCTCGAATTCACGCCTCCGATGCAAGAGGTCATAGGTGGCGTAGCGACTTCAGGAAAACCAGGTTTCTTTGTTTCATCTGCACATCCCCGCGTCGTGGATGGCAAGCCAACCAAGAACCCCCGGTACCTGCAAATCAGACCGGACATTCTCAATCCTCAGGCAGTCTACCTCGCTGAGGTTGGCGAACGATTAAATCGCCGTATTCCTTTTGGCCGGCCAATGCTTACCCCGGTTGGTGCTGTGCTGCCAGGTCGACGCAACAATCCTCCCGACCACGCTGCCGGGATTCGTTCGCTCGCGGTTTACAATCCGATTCATTACATGGAAATGCCCGAACTGTTCATGGAATTCATTTGCAGCATGACCGGCAAATCTCCTTCAACTACCGGTGCCGGATCCGAAGGCGCATTGACGAAAGGACCTTTTAACGCATTGCCGCCCATCATCGATCTCAACAACGCTTTCGTTTCGTTGCTCTTGACCAATGCCGACGCTTTTGTCACCGCGGCGGGATATGTCGGGCCGCATGCTCGAGTAGATCACGATATCAGCCTTCTCGTCCCCGAAGTGTGGTGTCGCATGACGGAAAAGGAACGCACACCAGCCTTCCTGATCGACCACGGATACCTGGAAAAATGTGTAGACCTGACGATTGAGAAGAAACTCGTTTTGTCGAGCCGGCTTGGTTATCGGATCACGCAACGTTTCGTGAATCGGTTCTTCGGCAGAATTCTCAGCCATCCGCACATGGTTTTCACCGAAGATATGTTGAAGCCGGAGCTGCAGGATCGCGAAATTTTCGCAGAAGGGATGGACAATGTGATCGCGACACAACGCCGGGTGGCCGAACATTATTTTAATGACGGCAGCATCGAGCTGGCATGTCCGCCACTTCGGGCACTGCTGCACATCATGCGTGGAGAGAAGTTCGAAGGGATGGATCTAAACAGTCCCGAACTCCGCCAACAGTTCACCCACAAAAATGTTCTTCAGAGCGGGTGGTACCAAAAGCGGCTCCAACATAAACAGGCAACCGATACCCAGTTGTGGCAGAGGCATATTCAATATTTGGAAAAATTTGGCGCCCGCGCCGGTTACGCCCGTGAGGCCTCCCGCCTCGGGGTTGCCGATCGGCTCGCCTACGCCAAACGCGAATTGGCAAATGTGCAGTCGAGTGGTTATATCCAATTATTGAAAGGAACCATTGGCGCAGACCCCGCCATGGCCCAATAATCCATGAGATTCATTTCCTGTTTCTTCATTGTCGTCCTCTCTCTGCTGACAAACGTCCGCGCCGCTGAGGATCTCATCGGCCGCGAATGGAAAATTGAGGGGGTTGCTCGGGAAGCACTGGTGCATATTCCTGCGGCAGCGACCAATTCAAACGCTCAGGCGGTGCCGGTCGTCTTTGGTTTTCACGGTCATGGAGGTTCCATGCGCAATGCGGCAAACTCCTTTCGTCTCCACGAACTTTGGCCCGAGGCCATTGTGGTTTATATGCAAGGATTGAACACGCCCGGACGGCTGACAGATCCCGAGGGGAAAAAACCCGGCTGGCAATTCCGAGTTGGTGATCACAACGATCGCGATTTAAAGTTTTTCGATACGGTGCTCGCCAGCCTTATCAAGGAATACCATGTGAATACAAATCGCGTTTATTCCACCGGACATTCCAACGGCGGTTCTTTTACGTATCTCTTGTGGGAAGCCCGTCCCGATAAGTTGACTGCGTTCGCGCCCAGTGCCGCTATTTCCATCTCGTTGGTTGTGCCGTCCATGAGGAACAATGATGTGGCAAAGGCGAAGAACAGCGAGAGCACCTTTTATCCCAAACCAGTTCTGCACATTGCAGGAAAAAACGATCCACTGGTGAAATTCAATTGGCAGGACCAGATGATCGATGCCTTGCGCAAACGCGATGATTGCCAGGAAGGAAAGCCCTGGCCAGAAGACAAACGCTGCATGATTTATCCCTCTAAAAAGGCAAATATCCTGACCTACATCCACAACGGCACCCATACTTATCCAAAAGAAGCTCCGGAGATTGTCGTTAAATTTTTCAAGTCGATCAAAGAGTAGTTGCTTTCGGATTGCGAGAGACTCGTTGTTAATTAGTCTCAGCCCATGAAGCGTCTGATCCGTTTCGCTATTCTTTTGTTCTTCGGGTCCTTTTGGAATTCTGCTCTTCAGGCAGAAACATCTGGCGCCCATATCGCATGGGATCAATCGACACTTACTTTGATTCAGTCGAATGGATATTACGGCCGGATTATTCGGCTCAATGATGGGCGCCTCGCTTGTGGCTTTGATGAAGACAGGAAAATCTGGATACGCCACAGCACCGATGATGGGAAGACGTGGCCCACACGAAAGAAAGTTGCGGAGTGGCCTTTGGGACGACTCACCAACACAGAACTTCTTCAGTTAAAAAATGGTTCGCTCCTTTGCTTTTACAATGAACGCCCGCGTAACTGGAGCTCCAAGGATTCCACACAAAAGGCAGACGAAGTACCGTATTCAATCTGTATCGTGCGCAGCGATGACCACGGAGAAACGTGGACGCAGCCCGAAAGATTGTATTCTGCGGGCGTAGAATTTACGAACGGCTGTTGGGAACCCGCGGCGATGCAGTTACCGTCCGGTGAAATCCAATTATTCTTCTCAAACGAAGGCCCTTATCGCACCACGGATGAACAAGAGATCACGTTGCTTCGCTCCACAGATGACGCGCATACCTGGAACGCTCCGGAAAAAGTCAGCTTTCGAAACGGCGCCCGCGACGGGATGCCCGTTCCACTTATGTTGCAGAAGAAGCGCGGGCTCGTTTTCGCCATCGAGGACAGCGGCATGAGCGGCACCTTCAAACCCGCCATCGTCTTCAGCTCATTGAAAGACAATTGGAAATCTGGCGTGCGCAAACCCGGCAGCGAAAACCGCTGGAGTGCCCTGGACGTTCTTCCGCCTCCACACGTTTCTGCGAGCGCTCCTTATTTGCGTCAAATGCCTTCAGGCGAAACCATTCTCTCTTTCCAACGCAGTGAAACCGGTGAGTTGAAAAAAGCCTACATGGTTGTTTGCATCGGCGATGCTGAGGCTAGACATTTTAACGCGCCATCCCGGCCCTTTCCCATCACCGATGGTAAAGCGCAGTTGTGGAATTCCCTTTTTGTTAAAGACAAGAAAACCATCATCGCCGTTTCCGAAGCGACGATTCAGGGGATTTTCGGGATCTGGAGCGTTGAAGGAAAATTTGTTAGAAAGTGATAGAGTCCCCGCGTTGAGGCGGCGGTTTGAGAGAAAGTCCCACCTCAATAAGAATGTGCTTTTCTCCGCACATCTCACGTTCCTCTTCTCAGCCGAACGGATGTTGCTACTATTTCGTTGTAATCCGGCTACACTACAAGGCGTTGCAAACGAACCTACATAGGTCGGTCTCGAGCAAAGGACTCCTGGCATTATGTCCGCTTTTATTGATTTTGGTCTGTTTCTTTGCTTCATCGCAACAAGCCCTTGCACAAGTGAGCACCCGTTGGCGTGTCTACAAAGCGGCCGATGGTCTGGATGATTCCGTTTGCACCACGGTCACACTGAGCCAGCGCAGCAACATCTGGGTAAGTCATTTTCAAAACGGTTCCTTCACGAGCTTCGATGGATACACGATGCAAAAAGTCCCCGCTCCCGGAATCGGCCCTTTTCGAATTCACGAAGGCCCCGATGGGAAAATTTGGACGGTCTCTGCGGATGGTTTGCAGGAATTTCGCGACCAAAAATGGATTCAATATCCCATTCCGGAAATTCGCGCGCTCGGTCTGAGCAACTCTCTCGCTCAGCTTCGCCAAGTCTCGCTCGCTCCGCTTCAAAATGGGCATCTTTTGATTTGTTTGCCCACAATGCTTTTGCAGTTTAACAATAATGGGCTTTCCCAACCGACACTGTATCGATCCAGCACCAACAGCAGGCTGGAACGATTCACCGACGCTATTCCGGCAAACAACGGTGGAGCATGGATCGGTGGTTTAAAAGGAATAGCGCGACTACACAAAGCGGGAACAGAACCAATATGGGAGGAATTCATTCCACCAGCGGACCTTGGCCTGGCGAATTTCCAGCATCCTTTCGAAAACAACCACGGAGGCATAACGCTCGTCGCAGAAAGAATTGATGACCAAAAACGGGTCATCGTGAGTTTCAACGCAGGTCAGTGGACGGTTTACCAGCTGAGGGAGCGGGTCAAACTTGGCTGGCAAGATTCGAACGGAACGATTTGGGCTATGACCCCGAATGCTCTTTTTCATTTAGACAAGGAAAAGGACGAATTCGTGGAAGAACAGGAAATCGCGGTCGCACAATTTCTCGATGCAGCAATTGATCCACGCGGGTTAATCTGGATCGCGACATCCGAGGGGTTATATTGTCGCGTTCCCCTCCCCTGGCGCACGCCCTTGGCTCTCAGGCCGGTAAATGGGCGAATCCATGCTTTCGCTCAAGACGATCAAAACCGATTGTGGATCGCGAGCAACGTTGGTTTGCATTGTTACTCCGATGAAACGGTAAAAACCTTTCCTTATCCGGACACGCTCGAAAAAATCTTTGAACCGACCGATTCACTCTGGTTCCTGCGAGGCAAATTCTTCATGAATGCTGAAGGCCGGCTTCTGATCTTTGACCTAAGGACACAAACCTTTAGCTTTTTCAATCGACCGAGCGGCGCGCACGTAAAAGTCCTGGGGTGGATCAAAGAAGGTGCTCTCTGCGTGCAGTTACGGCAGGAAACGTCGTTTAAAAACCAATTGCAAAGTTTCGACGGGGAACGTTTCACGTATATCACCGACCTGCCCGAAAAATGGAATACAGCCCAAATAAATTGCTTCCTCGCCACGGCGAACAGTGGCTGGTGGATCGGAGGAAGTGCTGGCGTTTCGGTCTACCAAAATGAAATTTGGAATCTTTTTTTGACGGGAAAAGAACTCGCACCCGAAAGCGGTTTCAGTCTGATAGAGACCAGCGATGGGAAAATCTGGTGCGGTACCAATGAACGGCTCTGGGAATATAATGGCAAACGTTGGATGAGCATTCGTGGTGGTTTTGACCGGGTTAACAAAATCCTGAAGGGTTCTGGAAGCACCTATTGGATCGCTTCGAATAACGGGTTGCGTGGCATGAACAAAGACGAGTGGTTATTACAATCCACCCCAGAGGGCCTCGCAAACGCGGCCATCATCACTGTTTTCGAAGATTCAAAAAAACAACTCTGGGCGGGGACCGCGCACGGGGTCAGCTTGTATTCTCCTGCGACAGATAACGACCCTCCCCGTGTTACCGTGGATCGTTGGGACAATGAAAAGAACAACCTTCCGCGGGATACTGTGACACTTGAGTTCAAAGCACGAGACCGTTGGCGTATTACCGAAACAGATCGACTCCTCTATTCATATCGTTTGGATGAACAGGACTGGACTCCCTGGCGTGCGAACGATGGCGTTTCTTTTTCGGAACTGGCTTCCGGGAAACATGTCTTTCAATTACGAGCCACCGATCGAAGTTGGAATGTGACCCCAGAGCCAGCCATTCTGGATTTTAACATCACGCTGCCCTGGTATCAGGAAACGCGTCTGGTCCTGATCGCATTGTCGGGTTGCGGTGTCGCTCTCTTCTTCGCCATTCTTGCGTATAACCGCCATCGGAAACTGGTGAGAAGTTATGCGGAAATTGAAAAAATCGTGGCGTTACGCACACACCAACTGGAGAAAGCAAATCGCGAACTGCTTCACAGCCAGAAAATGACGGCACTCGGAACCTTGTCCGCCGGCATTGCACACGACTTCAACAACATCTTGTCCATCATTAAAGGCTCCGCGCAAATTATTGAAACGAATCTTGATGATCGGGAGAAAATTCAAACCCGAATTGGCCGGATCAAAACCGTTGTCGAGCAAGGTTCGGGTATTGTGAAAGCGATGCTTGGCTTTAGCCGAAGTCCCGAAAAGCGACTCTCCGCGTGCGATCTGAATGAAATTGCCGAGGAAACCATCAAGCTTCTGGGCGATCGTTTTCAGCGGGAAGTAGAAATTCGGTTTGAGCGATCTGAAGCCCTGCCGTTAATCCCAGCTTCACGGGAATTCATTCAGCAGATTCTCCTGAACTTTATTTTCAACGCCGCCGACGCCCTCAACGAACCGGGCCGTATTACGTTGCGCACGGGAAGGCGAACGGAACTAACCGACTACATCGCGCTACAACCAAAGCCTGCGCCGGAATATTTAACAATTTCCGTGGAGGACTCCGGCTCAGGGATTGCACCAGAAACGATGTCCCGGATTTTTGAACCATTTTTCACAACAAAAGCATTTTCCGCCCGGCGCGGCACCGGACTTGGCCTTTCGATGGTTTATGAACTCGCCAGAGAAATGAGCGGCGGATTGGTCGTGAAATCGGAAGTGGGCAAAGGTAGTATTTTCACGTTGGTTCTGCCGCTCTTGCCACAATCTGAAACAAAATCTGAGTAAAGTTATGCCAAACGACACCCAAAAGAAACGGCTCTTCATCATTGAGGACGACGATCTCCAATACGAAATTTACGAAGACGCTTTGGGCGACTACGAACTCAAGCGTTTCATTACCGCAAGCGAGGCGTTGGCTGCTGTTCCCAAAACCCCTCCCGATCTCGTTATTCTTGATCACGTGCTCGACAAAGGCGAACTGGGGCTCGATTTCCTGCCCGAATTGAAGGAACTTCTTCCTTATGTTCCCATCATTGTTGTTTCCGGCGCCCTGGAAGTTCATGAACAACTGGAAGCGCTGCAAGGCCCGCGCCGGGCACATTACTGCCTGCCCAAACCTGTCGACGTACATGAACTGAAAAAAACTGTAAAGACAGCCCTCGTAGAATGCGGAGAAAAGGAAATCGTTCGTCAGTTTGAGGCACTGGAACGCTCGAAACGTGTTGACGCCCTGGAGCTGTTCAGTCGTTCCACCGATCGACTGGCGCGACAAACACACATTCGGCAGCAACTCAGTAAAGCCAACAGTCGTCCAAACATCTCGGCGCTCGCGCGCGAATTTCGCGTGGCACGTCGAACGATCATCCGGGACCTCCAGGAATTAATCCGTCGGGGCGAGTTAAAACCGGACATTTATCCGGAATGGGAAAATCCCGGCGAAACCGAAGAGTAACGCCGGGATTGGGAAACTGTTCTTGTTTAAATTACGAGATGAACGAGCAGATGTATTCGCAAATGCCGGCCTTGACTTCGATATCGAAGCCGGATTTCGCAGGAACATCGAAGGCTTTACCTGCAGCATAAGTCGTCGTGGCATTCTGTCCGTCGATCTTTACCACACATTCGCCCGCGACAATTTCCATGCGTTCGGCTTTGTCTGTTCCGAAATGAAACTTGCCGGGATAAATCAGTCCAAGGGTCTTTTTGCTGTTGTCCGGAAAAAGAATGCTATGGCTGACCACCTTGCCATCGAAATAAACGTTGGCTTTGGCAACAGCAGTTACATTGCGAAACTCTGAAGGTATGTTCGACATAAGGCGCGTCAGTGTTGGTTTAGAAATGGAAAAGTCAAGCGGGACAGCATCTCATTACAGCTTGTCGATGTAATTCTGCATCGCGTCTTCCTGTTTCTCAATTGATTCAACCAATTTGAACTGGGTGCGACTGCGATCGAGATTGTGGCCCGGTCGATGAATCCGGAAATAAGTATCGCCGCTGAGATAATCGGTGAGGAATCTCATGCCGATTTCGAAAGTGATCAGCTTTCCCGAGAAAGCAATCAATGATTTCTCGTGTTTGTTCAGGAAGCTTCCCGCAGTTGAGAGATAACCCTCCGCCAGTTTTTTAAACATCGGCATCTGCATTTTTACTTTCGACAAATCTTTCTCGTCTTCGAGGGTTGGACTGGTCGTCGTACGCACCATGTCACCGAAATCATAGAGCGAACAGCCCGGCATAACGGTATCGAGATCTACCACGCACATCGCATTGCCGGTGGCCACATCCAGCATCACGTTGTTGAACTTCGTATCATTATGCGTGATGCGTTCCGGAATTTTCTTTTTCGCCATCGCCTGGAGAATCACATCAACGATGTCTTCATGATCGAGCACGAATTGAATTTCCTTCTTCGCTTCATCCGCGCGATTGAAATGGTCATTCTGAACCGACTTCTTAAAAGCTTCGAATCGCTTCCGGGTATTATGAAAATCTGGAATCGTTTCATACAAACGATCACCTGGGAGATCTACGAGCAAGCTCTGAAAATTTCCAAACGCTTTGCCCGCCTGCAATGCCTGCGCCGGCGATTGCACTGATTCGAATGTTTGAACCCCCTCGACATAAACAAAGGTCCGCCAGAATGCTTCTGCATCGCGGAAATAGGATTTTCCATCGCGCGTCGGCACCACAATCAAACAACGACGCGTAATATCCCCCGCCTTTTGCATTTCGAGTTTTTGACGCAGGTGGGTCGTAACCCGCATGACATTCTGCATGACAGCGTCAGGGTTCTTGAAAACGTTCTGATTAATTTTCTGGTGAATATAACGAACACGCGTGCCGCCCTGATCGTAAGTGGCGGAATAGGTCTCGTTGATGTGACCAATCTTGCAGGTCTCAGCGTGGAGAATTTCTCCGTAAATTTGAAACTGTTTCGAAATTTCAGTGAGCTGACGTTCTTGGTACGCCATGTGTCGTTCTCTTCAGGTTTAAATTAATCGTTTAACCGCCAGTTTAGGGCGAAAAACAGGAACCTCCAACGTTAATGTTCTGTTTTTCACGCCTTCAACTGTAAATTTGCGTGTTTTTTGTATCACACCTGTCAAAAGTTTTGTCGCACCGATGAAAAAGTTAGTGCGTTACCTTCAATCTCTTTCGCGAAACCGAATCATTCTTTGGTGCTATTTCATTTGGTATCTGGTGATCCTTGTAAAATATTTCGATAAGAGCCCACAACTCTGGCTGACCTCTTGCGGATTGAGCGCCATCATAGGAATTGCCCTTTATCTCAGTTCGACGACTGGCGGCAACAAATTGGAGCGCTGGCAGATTATTCGACTGTTCATGATGCCTTTTTGTGTTTCGAGCTTTTCGGCCCTCGTAAAAGGAAAAGGTTTTCTGCTGATCTTTTCCCCGCGCCTGACGGAGAATCTTCTTGCGGTCGGCATCATGATTGCATTCCTGACGTTAGTCGGATTGTTCAAACGGTTGAAAACTTAAACAAACAAACCGTGTCACCAGCATTTTCTCCATGTCCATCCGTATTCTTCCGTGATTAAATTTCCGTATGGGAAATCTCATTCAGCAGCTCGAAACATTTCTCCGCAAACAACCCACGCTGGGTAAAAACGTTTACATTGCGCAAGGCGCCGTGGTCGTGGGCGATGTCACCCTCGGAGATCATGCCAGCGTCTGGTACAACGCCGTCGTCCGCGGCGATATCAATAAGATCGTCATCGGCCATCACACGAACATTCAAGACAACGCTGTCCTGCATCTTGCCGATGATTATCCCTGCATCCTTGGGAATTACGTCACGGTCGGCCATTCGGCGATCGTCCACGCCTGTAAGGTCGGTGATGAATGCCTCATCGGCATGGGCGCAATTATTTTGGACGGTGCGGAAATCGGAGAACAATGCCTCATCGGCGCGAAGTCTCTGGTGACCCAGCAGATGAAAGTTCCGCCCGGCTCGCTCGTCCTCGGATCACCCGGCAAAATTGTGAAGACTTTGACGACCGAGGAACGTGCGGATCTGAAGTACTGGGCCACCAAGTATGTGGACAACGCAGCGTACTGTCTGAAACACAACATTAACGTCGCCGCCCCATTGAAGAGCTGATTTCCAAAGTATCGATGGCCGGTTGGAGATCAGTATGCAGTTTTTCCCTGTGCGTCAGATGTTGGCGTTACCGCTGACAGGTACGAGCACGTGGACAGGCGTGTGGAAAAGAAATTACCGTCCCACTTGTTTAATTCGTGTCCTCACACGAGTTATTCCGGCTCAACCCGCTCTGGATTTCTTCATCGCCAGCGCCACGAATAATAACAGCACTCCTGCCGCCAGGAGAATGATACTTCCCGTTGTCATGCGGCAATTTCGCTGACGGAATTTTGGCGTCTATGCGCCAAAAGCATGAATGTGCGATAGGAAAGCGTCTCAGAAATGCCTCTGAATATACTCTTGCGACCGCTCGTCGATCCCTCCATAAGAACTCCTATGCATAAACGGATTTTCCTGTTCGCGTCGCTGCTCGCCACTGCTTCTTCACTTTTCGCTGCGGACCTGCGAATCGGAATGGTCGGACTGGATACGTCGCATTGCGTTGAATTCACCAAACGTTTCAACGAATCAACGAACAAAAATTATATCCCCGGCGGTAAAGTAGTCGTGGCTTTCAAGGGCAGCAGCGCCGATATCCCCGAGAGCGCCAGTCGCGTTGAAGGTTATACCAAAACATTGCAGGAGAAATATGGAGTGAAGCTCGTAGATACCATTGAAGAGCTTTGCCAGCAATGCGATGTCGTTCTCCTGGAAAGCCTCGATGGCCGTCCAAAACTCAAACAAGTCACGCCGATCATCCAGGCGCACAAACCTGTGTTTGTCGACAAACCGGTCGCCGGTTCTCTTAAGGACGCCGTGGAGATTTACAAGTTGGCAAAGGAAAACAATGTGCCGATCTATAGCGGCTCGTCGTTACGCTATTATCCGAATTTGCAGTCGATGAAAACCGCGGACATTGGGACCATCACCGGCGCCATTTCGACGGGTCCTGCGCACCTTGAATCGCATCACCCGGATTTATTCTGGTACGGAATTCATCCGACCGAAGCCCTCTACACGATCATGGGCACCGGATGTGAAACCGTCGTCTGCTCCGCCAACGAAGGAAACCACGTGGTCACCGGCGTCTGGAAAGACGGCAAGATTGCCACCCTTCGAGGCATCCGGGACGGCGCTGCTCCCTATCGCATGGAAGTCTTTGGTTCGAAAAAAGTGCTGACGGACCAATTGGCGGGAGATTACACCCCGTTCCTTCGTGAAGTGATGAAGTTTTTCCAAACAGGAATCGCCCCAGTGTCGCCCCAAGAAACTCTGGAAATCTATGCCTTCATGGAAG
This sequence comes from uncultured bacterium, assembly GCA_966095605.1. GTDB lineage: Bacteria > Verrucomicrobiota > Verrucomicrobiia > Limisphaerales > JACDHS01 > CBHWET01. The sequence continues at coordinate 13,721 of CBHTTJ010000042.1, forward strand.
CCGCTGATGAAAGCAAACGTCAGGGCGGTTGTCCGGTGAAGGTGGCCGATGTCTTTAAAAAAGCCGGCTTCAGCAAGTAAGCAGAGTCAGTAGAACAGAAAGCAGGAAATCTCAAACGTCACGCGCCTGGTCTTCACTCTTTTTTCGGCGACTTGGCAACGTTCTCGTTTTTCTCTTTGGAAAAGTGCTTTCCAAACGTCGCCCGGCAAAAACTTTTCTGCCAAAATCAGCATCCGCACCCCCGTCGCGTTTTTCACGCTGATTTTGGAGCTTTTTAACGAAAAGAGGTCAATTCGAACATAAAAAACGGGTATTTTGGCGTTTTTGGTGAAAAACCAGTCACGAAAACGACCTGTTACGCGTTTTTGGTGAAATTCCATTCACGAAACGGACCTGTTACCGGGATTTTGGTGCAATTCCATTCACGAAACAGACCTGTTATTGAGAATTTGGTGCTAAAACGTTCACGAAACGGACCTGTTACGCGATATTGGTGCAATTTCAATCACGAAACGGGGTTGTTACCGAGAACTTGATGCAAATCTGTTCACGAAACGCACCTGTTACCGGGATTTTGGTGCAATTCCGTTCACGAAACGGGCCTGCTAAGCTGAACGGGTCGAGATTTCATCCTGAAAAATCCGCCTGCGGCGTAAGTTTTGGACAATTCCTTTCTGACAAAAGGTGCTGCTGGCTCGCCGGGGAGAAATTTATTCCCGAATTCCGCCCGCGCCCGGAGCTATGGAAAATTTCGTGATAAAAATGTCTGCTCCGCGCTCGTTTGGAAAAAATACAGCCTGAAAAAGCCACTTTCTGGCCGTCTTCATCTCTTCTTAAGCCGTTTGGATATAGGATATTTTGAAAAATGAAGCCGAGTGTTCGACAAACCGGTCGTGACCCGAAGGGATTCACCGGTTATCCTGATTTCACAGCTTTTACCGAGTCAGTGCGAACCGCCAAACCATGACGCGCCCGTTGCCATTCTTGAAGATCGTCACCGTCTTGCTCCTGACGTGCCGATGTATTTTGGCGGAAAGTCTTCAGGTCACCGTGTCGCCGAAATTTGGACCTGATACCCTCGCATTTGATAAATTGAAGCTGACGAATTCGGTGGGGCAAACGCTTTCGGTCACACGGGTCGATTTTCTTCTCGCAGATTTTGCCCTTCATCAGAAAGGTGGTGCGTGGATTCAGAGAACCAATTGGCAGGCTTTTTTGAGTCTCGGAACAAAACGACAAGGCTTCGACGTCCATTCTCTTCCAAAAGGCGACTACGACCGTTTGCGCTTTAATGTCGGATTATCCCCGGAGATCAATCACGCGAAGAATACTCAATACGGTCCTCAGCATCCTTTGAACCCGACGCTCAATGATCTCTACTGGGGCTGGGCCGGCGGCTACATTTTTTTCGCCCTCGAAGGTCATTGGATGAAGGCGAATGAGAACATCGGCTACGCCCTTCATCTCGGAAACGATTGGATGCTCACGCCGATCGAACTGCCGATCACCTTGAATGTAAATGGCGATGTCGCCGCCCAACTGGATCTGCATCTGGAAAAACTTTTTGATTTTGAAATCACCGACGCCACCTCCTCAACGCATTCCCGAACCAACGACAACCTGGCAATTCGTTTGCAGAAAAATTTGCAACACGCTTTCGCGTGGAACGGTGAAACTGGAAAACCAACTGCGTCCAAGGATTACAATTCCGCCGCGAAAAAAATCGAAATGGCTCCGGATGCCCATCCGTATCATTACACTTTTTCATCGCAGTTTCCCATGCCGGATCTTCCGAATGACAATCCGTTGACCGAAGAGGGGGTCGAACTGGGCCGCCTACTCTTCGGAGAACCTGCGCTTTCCGTCAATCGCGAGCAGTCCTGTCGCTCCTGTCACCACCAGGACATCGCGTTCAGCGATGATCGGCGGTTCAGTCGCGGAGCGGAAGGGACGTTTGGGGTTCGCAACTCCATGCCAATATTTAACCTCGCGTGGAAAAAGAGTTTTTTCTGGGACGGACGTGCGAAGTCGATCCGCGAGCAGGTGGTGGAGCCGATTCAAAATCCCATCGAGATGCATGAGACTTTGCCCAGCGTCGTAGAAAAACTTTCGAAAATGACTGGAGGAGGCCATCGGCTTCCACCGCCACCTCCGCCCCCGGGAGCGAGGCCTCCCGGACCGCCGCCGGGCTTTCCCGATTATCCCTACTTGTTTCGACGCGCCTTTGGGACGAGCGAAATTACAACGGACCGAATCGCCAAAGCGCTGGAGCAATTTATTCTGAGTGAACTTTCGTACAACTCAAAATTCGACCGGGCCTTCGATGGCAAGGAATCACTGACCGAAGAAGAAAAACGTGGATTTGAATTATTTGTCACCGAGTACGATCCACGTCGGGAACAATTCGGCGCTGATTGTTTTCATTGTCACGGCGGTCCCCTGTTTCAAAGCCAAAGCTTTGCCAATAACGGACTCGACGCGGAATTTGCGGACCTCGGACGTTTCAAAGTGACGAGCAACGAAGCAGACAAAGGGAAGTTCGCGGTACCATCGCTGCGCAATGTAGAGGTGACCGGGCCTTACATGCACGACGGACGTTTTAAAACGCTCGAGGAAGTGATCGAACATTACGCGAGTGGCGTAAAGCGATCCGCGACGCTCGATCCCAATATTGCCAAGCATCCCGACACGGGCATTCCGTTAACCACGGCAGACAAAAAAGCATTGGTCGCGTTTTTGAAAACGTTGACGGATGAGAAATTCAAGACCCGATAATCTCAAAGTTTTCGCAACAGATCGCCTACGCTGATCCTTCCACCCCGGATGATACGCGCGTTGACACCGCGGAGATGCAGTTGCTTCCCGAGAGGCGAATTAACGAATTGCATGGCAGCCATCCCGAATCGTTCGACGAATTTCTTACAGCCGTTGTGAGGTTCTTCGCTGATTTCAACCACGGTTGAACCGATCGCAAGACGACTAAGCACCGGAAGATTTTCTTCACTGAGATCGAAGTCCACAAACAACTGATCGCCCGCCAACGCCCAACGCGATTTGTCCTGAGCAATCAAAGCGATGGCTCTGGCATTCATCAACGTAAGCTGCATGGCAGCGTCGGGTTCATCCCGCAATTTCCAATTGTCGCCGACAAGACCTTCTGCCGGATCCAACACGCCTTCACAAAGAACCTCACGTTCTCCGCGTGTCGGTCGACGCGAGATCATTTGGAGAATGCCGTTATCTTTCGGTGCGCGCCGGATTTCCTCGAGGCCGGCTTCCAGTTCCTCTTTGCTCAGGTGTTTTATAAGGTTCATAGGAACCAAGGTTCGCGCTTAAGATGTACCCTTTCCACGGAACGTAAAGGGCACCCCAAAGACGGAGCTGATTGCATGGGAATTGATTTTCATTTTACGCCCTACCTGCTAGCTTCTCAATATGTCCCGAGCCAGCAAAGGCCACTCCGCCGGCAGCCGGTTCCGCGCCGCTCTGCGCGCGGAAAAACCTTTGCAAATAGTTGGTGCCGTTAATGCCTACGCCGCAATGCTCGCGGAGCAATCGGGATTTCGTGCGTTGTATCTTTCCGGGGCTGGTGTTGCCAATGCTTCCTTTGGTTTGCCTGACCTGGGAGTGACCTCCCTTAATGATGTGTTGGAAGATGTTCGGCGAATTACGTCCGCGACTGACCTGCCTCTTCTCGTTGATTGCGATACCGGTTGGGGAACTGCCTTTGGCATTGCCCGCACCGTTCGCGAAATGACACGCGCTGGCGCCGGAGCCATTCATCTCGAAGACCAGGTGGCCGCAAAGCGTTGCGGTCATCGGCCAGGGAAGGAATTAGTCAGCTGCGAAGAAATGTGCGACCGCATCAAGGCGGCCATCGACGCGAAGATTAATTCGGACTTTGTCATCATGGCACGAACAGATGCCGCGGCCGTTGAAGGGTTGTCTGCGGCCATCGATCGCGCCTGCGCTTATCGCGAAGCCGGAGCAGAAATGATTTTTGCGGAGGCGTTAACGGACCTCTCGCACTACAAACAGTTTTGCAAAACAGTGAACGTACCGGTCCTCGCAAACATTACGGAATTCGGCAAAACGCCATTGTTTACGGTTAAAGAACTTTCTTCCGCTAGCGTTTCCATGGTGCTTTACCCGTTGTCGGCTTTCCGCGCCATGAACGCGGCGGCCCTCGAAGTTTACGGAACAATTCGCCGCGAAGGCACGCAGAAGCCGGTGGTCGGGAAAATGCAGACCCGTGAGGAATTGTACCGGTTTTTGGATTATCATTCTTACGAAGCAAAGCTCGACGAATTGTTTACGAAGAAAAAGAAGAACTCGTAGTAGCCTGGCTGAAGATCGGTTTACGAAAACATCACGGCACAGGCGACCAATGAGGGCCTATTATGAGCGAAGCAAAGAAAACGGGCGGTCTCGCCGGCATTGTCGCAGGTGAAACCAGTATCTCCACTGTGGGTAAAGAGGGTGTTGGACTCACCTACCGCGGCTACACCATCGAAGACCTGGCGGAGAAATCCACTTTTGAAGCGGTTGCTCATTTATTGATTTACGACAAGTTGCCGAACGCCCGCGAACTACGGGATTATCAGAACCAGCTTCGGACGATGCGCGGGTTGCCGAATGCCCTTCGGACGATTCTCGAACAAATCCCGGGCGATGCGCATCCGATGGATGTATTGCGAACCGGTTGTTCGTGTCTTGGCACATTGGAACAGGAAAACGCGTTTAACGATCAGATCCACATTGCGAATCGGTTGCTTGCAACCTTCCCGTCGATGCTTCTTTACTGGCATCACTTTCATCATTCAAAAAAGCGTATCGAAACCCAGACCGCGGCGCCGAACATTGCTTCACATTTCCTCGAACTGCTGCACGGCCAGAGCCCACATCCCCTGCACGCCCATGCGCTGGACGTTGGATTAATTCTTTACGCCGAACATGAGTTCAACGCCTCTACATTCACCTGTCGTACAGTGGCTTCGACGCTTGCCGATTTTTATTCGTGCGTGACAGCTGGCATCGGCGCTTTGCGGGGCCCATTGCATGGCGGAGCAAACGAAGCCGCCATGGAACTCATCGAAAAGTTTCGTTCTGCCAATGCAGCGGAAGCGGGACTGATAGAGCTGTTGCACGACAAAAAGATTGTCATGGGATTCGGCCATCGTGTTTACAAACACGCCGACCCCCGATCCGACATCATCAAGCAATGGTCGAAAAAGCTTTCTGAGGTCTCGAATGAGAAGCACCTGTATGAAGTGTCCGAACGATTGGAAGCCGTGATGCGCCGTGAAAAAGGAATGTTTCCCAATCTGGATTTTTACAGCGCGACGGCGTTTCATTTTCTTGGTATTCCCACCGCGATGTTTACGCCCCTCTTTGTCATCGCCCGCATCTCAGGTTGGTCGGCGCACATTTTCGAACAGCGCGCCCACAACCGTTTGATACGTCCAACCGCAGATTACATCGGTCCTGTCCCGCGTCCTTTGCCGAATCACTGACCTCATGAAGTTTTTGCGGCGATCAAACAACTTTTTCTCTCCTCGTGTCCCCACAGGGTTCACGTTGATAGAGCTGCTGGTGGTCATCGCCATCATTGCACTGCTGGCCGCGTTACTCCTTCCGGTCATTGATAAAGGAAAACTAAAGGCCCGCGGCATCGAATGCATGTCAAACCACCGCCAACTCGCGCTCGCCTGGCGGATGTATTCAGATGACAACGAAGATCGTCTCGCCTATGCGAGCGAAAACCCAATGGACCCAGCGAGTTTTTCCGGTGCGTGGATCACGGGCACCCTCGACTTTAACCCGGGCAACGCATCCAACTGGGATCCAAACGTCGACATAAAAAAAAGTCCGCTTTGGCCTTATTGTGGAAAGAACCTCAAAATCTGGCGATGCCCCGCGGATAGTTCCGTCGTTACTGTCGGCGGACAACCGATGCCGCGCGTGCGGAGCATGTCGATGAACGTCTTTATGGGCGGCTGGGGCGGAACGTATGGGAACTGGGACCTCGTTCTCGGGCCGGTTTATTCCGATTTCAAAATCTATATGAAGCAGGCGGAGTTGGTGCCTGATCAGCCCGATAGACTCTTCGTCTTCCTGGACATGCGCGAGGACAGCATCGACATGGGAAACTTCGCGACGAGCATGAGAGGATTTCCGGACCAGACATCGCAATTTGAATTTTTTGATCTCCCCGGATTTTATCACCACAATGCGTGCGGTTTTTCCTTCGCAGATGGACACTCTGAAATCAGAAGATGGGAGGACAAGCGAACCATGCCGCCACTCGTGAAGAACGGGATGGTGTCCGATGTTTTCAAGTCTCCCGACAACCCAGATGTGAAATGGTTGCAGGAACGCACCACCCGCAAAAAAACGGATTTATAATATGAGCAGTGCCTTTTCAAATGTTCGGCCGGCACCCGACACGTTACTGACGCAAATTGCCGATTACGTTTGTGCCGAACCAAATTTCAGCAACGAAGCTTTTGAAACGGCTCGCTACTGCCTGTTGGATACTCTTGGCTGCGGGATTCTCGCCTTAAACTATCCCGCGTGCACGCGTCTGCTCGGACCAGTCGTTCCGGGAACGGTCGTTCCCAACGGAGCGCGTGTTCCCGGAACCAATTACGAACTGGATCCCGTCACGGCCGCGTTCAACATCGGGACGATCGTACGATGGCTCGATTTCAACGATACGTGGCTTGCCGCCGAATGGGGACATCCCTCGGATAACCTTGGCGCCATTTTGGCTGTCACCGATTTTGTAAGTCGGAATAAACTTCAAGCTGGAGAAAAAGCTTTCCTGGTTCACGATGTCCTGACCGCGATGATTCAGGCGCACGAAATTCAGGGCGTGCTGGCCTTGGAAAATAGTTTTAATCGGGAGGGACTTGACCATGTGCTCCTCGTGCGCATTGCCTCCACGGCCGTTGCAACCCGCTTACTCGGTGGCTCGCGTGAACAGATCATTAATGCCGTATCCAACGCCTGGGCCGATGGAGGAGCATTGCGCGTTTATCGTCACGCACCGAATACCGGCTCACGTAAATCCTGGGCTGCCGGCGACGCCACAGCACGTGCGGTCCAACATGCGTTCATGGCGATCAAAGGCGAAATGGGATATCCATCTGTCTTGTCCGCGAAAACCTGGGGATTCGGCGACGTTCTTTTCAGCGCCCAACCGGTAAAGTTGGCACGACCATTCGGCAGCTACGTCATGGAACACGTGCTTTTCAAGATTTCGTTTCCCGCGGAATTTCACGCCCAGACCGCAGTGGAAGCTGCGATAAAATTGCACCCACAAATAAAGGATCGCTTTGGATCTATCGATCGCGTGGATCTGACGACTCACGAATCAGCTATTCGTATCATTGATAAGAAAGGACCTTTGCATAATCCCGCCGACCGGGATCATTGTCTGCAATACATGGTGGCGATCGGGCTGATCTTTGGAGAGCTGACCGCAGACCATTACGAAGATAACGTTGCACACGACCCGCGAATAGATGCGCTACGGGAAAAAATGGTTGTTACCGAAGATAAACGTTATAGCAGGGAATATCTTGAGGCCGATAAACGGTCTATTGCCAATGCGATGCAGGTTTTCTTCAAGGACGGAACCGCTACGCAAAAGATTGAAGTGGAATACCCGGTAGGACACCGGCGGCGGCGACTGGAAGGAATTCCACTCCTCCTCAAGAAAGCGGAGGCGAACTTCGCCACCCAATTTCCTGCGCCGAAAGCACAGGAAATTGTTCAACTCTGCTCTGAACCGCAGAAACTTTTGACGCAGACCGTTCCAGATTTTCTTCAAAAGATGGTTGTGTGATCTGAGATCGGTAGAGGCGGTAAAAATGCTTTCGAAACCGTTTCCCCTCCGTTTAGACTTTGCCCACTCACATGAACAAGGTTTTCTCGCTCGTTTTGGCTTTGGCCTTTGTTGCGTCGCCACTCTTTGCCGGACAAAACGCCTTTGAACTGGTCGAAGGTGATCGCGTTGTTTTCGTCGGCGGTACTTTTGCGGAACGCGAACAGGAAGAGAATTATGTGGAAACGATGCTGACCCGCGCCTTTCCCCAGCGCCATATCACATTCCGAAATCTGGGCTGGAGCGGTGATACTGTCCACAGTTTCCTCAACCCTAATCTTGAGCCTCGCCCGAAGTATGTTCCGACGGTATTTGATTATGTCGCGAAGCTAAAACCTACAGTTGTCTTCGTGAGTTACGGAATGATGGAGTCCTTCGACGGAGATACTGGATTGGATTCCTTTATCAAGGATTACAACACCGTCCTCGATAAACTTTCGGCAAGCACCAAACGTATCGTCATCATTTCTCCATTCCATCACGAAAAACTTGGTGGTCAATGGCCAGCCCCGGAAGAGCACAATCGCCAGTTACAGAAATACGTGGCAGCTATCAAGAAGATCGCCAATGACCGAGGACTGACGTTTGTAAATCTTTACGACAAACTGCCGACCGACGGAAAAAAGCTCCTTACGAACAACGGCGTCCATCTTACCGATTATGGATACGCGAAAGCAGCTGCCACCATCGCGAAGGAACTTGGATTGAAGGTTTCGGAAAAACAATTCACACGCAACGACGTGCTGAGGGAATCGATCAAAGATAAAAATAAGCAATGGTGGTATCACTATCGCCCGATGAATTCCGAATACGTTTACCCGGGCGGCGAGCGTTACCAGGTGCAGATCGGACCAGTAAATTTCCCGATGTACACAGAGATCGAAGAATTCGCAAAACTGGCGGAACGCGGAGACAAGCAGATTGCAGCCCTCTTGAAGAACGACAAAGCAGGCAAGGCGATCGTTGCGAAAGACCTGACGATCAGCCGTCCCATGCAACGGGACACGAATTCACCAGATCCTTCAGTGGAACGCGCCGCGTTTAAGATGGGAGAAGGCCTGAACGTTGATCTCTTCGCAGCCGATCCATTAATTGATAAGCCGGTGCAAATGGCCTTTGATCAACGCGGGCGTCTTTGGGTTGCGACGACAACACTTTATCCGCACATCAAACCCGGGGAAAAGGCGAGCGACAAAATTATCATTTTGGAAGATACGGACCACGACGGTCGCGCGGATAAAGCAACCGTTTTTGCCAACGACCTTTATATTCCAACAGCCATTCTACCGGCGAAGGACGGTTGTTACGTGTCCGATGACACCAAGATTTATTTTTACCACGACAAAGACGCCGACGGCCGTGCAGACGAACGAGAAGTTATCCTTTCGGGCTTTGGCACCGAAGATTCACACCACAAGGCACACGTCTTCCGATGGGGACCGGAAGGCAATTTATATTTCAATATCAGCGTCTTCCTTCACAACACCATCGAAACACCACATGGCATCGTGAATGTCGCCGGTCACTGGCTGGCCGGGGTGCTGTCTTATCGCACGGAAACCGGAAAACTGGACGTTCATCTGGCAACCAGCGTGGCACCGAATCCATGGGGCCATTATTGGAACAAATGGGGCTTCGACTTTCACATTGATTCCTCAGGTCAACAGGGAAGCAGCTTCATTTTACCGACAGCAAATCGTTCCTCGACGGCGATTGCAGTGACCGGGGGGCAAGGAAAATTGGCCGGTGCGGAAATTATCAGCGGTCGCCATTTTCCAGACAGTTGGCAAGGCAACCTTATCTCCAGCCCTTTCAAAGAAAATCGCGTGAGCCGTTGGAAATTTTCGGACGATAGCTCGGGTTTTGCGCTCGCTCCGCTCGAGCCGGTTATTGTCTCCACGGATAATTCCTTTCGTCCCGTCGATGAGCTCGTGGGACCGGATGGCGCGCTCTACATTCTTGATTGGTATAATCCTCTGATTGGCCACATGCAGTATCACTTCCGCGACCCGGGCCGCGACAAAACCCATGGACGTATCTGGCGTATTACCGCCAAGGGCCGTTCTACAGTTCCGGTTCCAAAATTCGCAGGTTCCTCAACAAAGGATGTTTTGGAATACTTAAAATCCCCAGAGGACGGGACCCGCGCTCAGGCCCGCCGTGTGCTGGCCGAACGAGGAGGAAAAGAAGTAGTGCCCGCCCTAGAGACATGGGTAAAAAGCCTTCATAACGAATATCCTGAATGCGATCACTACAGAATGGAGGCGCTTTGGACTTACGAAAACCTCGGGGTCGCCGAACCCGCGCTGCTCAAAGAACTATTGCAGGCAAAGGAACCGAATGCTCGCGCAGCCGCAACGGCAACTATTCGTCGTTGGCGCGATCAGTTACCCGATGCTCTCGACATGCTGGAGCAAAAGGTCGTCGATAAAAATGAACGCGTCCGGCTCGAAGCAGTGATCTCCCTAAGCTATTTCCAGAATAAACGTGCCGTGGAACTGGCGTTGAAGGTGTTGGATTCAACCATGGATCGTTACCTCGATCAAGCGCTGAAAAATACCGTTGTCGCTCTAAAAGCCGTATGGGAACCCGCTCTGGCGAGCGGCAACCTTGCCTTTGGCAGCAGCAAGCACCTTGATTTCGTTTTACAGACGGCGGGAAAACAAGCGCCTCCCAAGGCACTCCTTGCCTTGCTGAAGCAAAATAAAATTTCCGAAGAAAATTTCGATAAAACCGTTGCAACGATTTCCGAACAGGGTGAACTGTCCGATCTTTCAGAATTGTACAGGCATGGTTTCGCCGCGCCGCAACAGGCGAAAATCTTTGCAGCGCTCACCAGAGCCGCCCGTGAACGGAAAATGGCTCTGAAGCCAAACCCGGAACTTAGCCAACGTCTCAAAGCCTACGTCGAAGGAACAGATGAACCGCTAAAAGCCGAAGCATTACAATTGGCCGGCGCGTGGAAAGTGGAATCATTGCGAGGCTTGCTGATGCAGGAAGCGCAAAATGGTTCTTCAGCCAAAACGCGCGAAGCAGCAATGAACGGCCTTTCGTTTTTTGGGGACAAAGAAAGCCACGATTTGCTTTCCAAACTTTCACAGGGAGACGCACCAAAATCTGTTCGCGCCGCCGCACTGACAGCGTTTGCCAACGTAGATCTGGTCAATGCGGCGAATCATGTGGTCTTCGTGCTGTGCCATGAGCCGGAAACACAAGAAGAGATCACGAAGTTATTGAATATTATTTTCGCCCACAAGGACGGAGCCAGCCATCTGGCCTCGATTATCTACGTAAGTGTGTTGCCAAAAAGCTCATTTCCCAAGCTAAACACCGACAATGCCAAACTCGCTCTTCAGACTTTACAGCTGAGCGGCCGTAGTGGCGGAGCCTATAACGAGTTAAAAACTTATTTCAGTGACGCGGCGGGGCTGACGACCGAGGGTAAGGAACTTTCTTACGACGAGTTGATGGAATGGGTTGTTGAAGTGCAGAACAAAGGGGATGCCGCTCGCGGTGAACGAATTTTTCATCGCGACGAACTCACCTGTTTCAAGTGCCACGCCGTAGCGAGCGCCGGGGGTCAGGTTGGTCCTGATCTGAGTGCAGTAGGTGGCGGTTCCACGATTGATTACCTGATCGAGTCAATTCTGAATCCCAACAAAATCATCAAAGACGGGTTTGAAACCATTGAAGTGACGACCAAGGATGACGAGTCTTACCTCGGCATTCGCGTCCGCGAAGGCAAAGACGAACTGGTATTGAAAGACGTGGCGCATCCCGAATTGGTGATTCCAAAAAACCAGATTCGCGAGCGCGATAACAAGAAGGTGTCTCTGATGCCGTCAGGTTTGACCGCTGGTCTGACGCGACAGGAATTCATCGATCTCGTTCGCTTTCTCTCAGAACTCGGCAAGCCCGGGCCTTACGCGAACAATCCCAAGCCGTTGGTTCGACGCTGGCGTTTACTGAATCCCCAGAACAGCTGGGTTCCGGCATACAGCCTGGTCAATGGCGATCTCATCCCTTACGTTGCGCCACAAAGGATGGCGAGCGCCGCCCGCTGCGACGTGGAAGTAACGACTCCAGGGAAAATTGCTTTGAAACTAAATGCTACAAAAGGCCTCAGGCTCACGGTGGATGAAAAACTGGTGGAACTGAAAAACAATGTGTTGCTGGACCTCGGTCGTGGAGTTCATACGTTCCATTTCGATATTGATGCAAGCCGGAAAGACGTGTTGCACGCGGAGTTTGAAGAGGTCGCCGGGTCCCCTGGCCGCTTTCAGGTCGTCGGTGGTCCCTGATCTCTTTCTCTGGAAGAGCCCTCAGTTGATGTTGCTGGAGGAATGGAGGATGTTTTGGGATGAGCGCGCTAAAACCGCATTCGCCGGCTCGCCGTATTGCCGTAGGAATTGCCGGGGGCATCGTTCTGCTAGCGGGGGCTGCCATGATTGTGCTGCCCGGACCGGCTTTCATCGTGATACCGTTGGGATTTGCTATTCTGGCCAGCGAATTTGATTGGGCTCGACGCTGGGCAGAAAAAACAAAGGCTTACTTTCGGAAGAAATTCCATCGCAAAGAAACATCCATATGAAAATCGCCCTGGGGACCGATCACGCCGGATTCGATTACAAAGAAAAGGTAAAGCAACTTCTCCGCGAACTCGGTCACGATGTCCGGGATTTCGGAACCAATAGTAACGACTCGGTTGATTATCCGGTTTTTGTTAAACCAGCCGCTGAGTCTGTCGCGCGAGGCGAATGTCAACGTGGCATCGTTTTTGGTGGTTCAGGTAACGGCGAAGCAATCGCCGCAAATAAAGTCACTGGTGTGCGTTGTGCCTTATGTTGGAACGTTGAAAGTGCTCGTCTTGCACGGCAACACAATGACGCCAACGTTATTTCCATCGGACAACGTCTCGTTCCCGAAGGTGTATTATCGGAAATCGTCAAAACCTTCCTGGACACTCCTTTTGAAGGCGGACGGCACATTCGAAGGATCCAGATGTTGGAATAGCCTCGTTCCCACGCTGGTTTTCGAATGGTTTTCCTTACTTACGCTAGTCCGCGTTCAGTTTTTCGTTGATAAACGAACGAGTCCGCGCCTGATTTTTCGTCAGCGTTGCTTATGGCGTAATACCATCAGAATGCATCAGAAAATTCCCATCAAACCCGCAGGTTCAGTTCGACTCCCAATGGAACAGGAAATCTTTTTGGAAACAAGTGAAGCAGATTTGCTCAGTCGATGGGGCAAAGAAATACATTCGTTTGTTCGAAGAGCCTCCAGGCCAGGATCACGAAGCGCGATCCGACCCAGGAAAATTCAGGCAGCTTAGGCCTCTGAAAAGAGGTATTCCAAATCAGTCGCAGAGAGACTGCGAGCAAAGCCTTCTTCACCGAGGACGTCGCTGATCGTCTGAGATTTTCGCTGTTGCAATTCCCAGATTTTTTCTTCGACGGTGCCTGGAGCAATCAACCGGTAAGCGTTCACAGTGCGAGTCTGACCGATACGATGTGAACGATCGATTGCTTGAGCTTCCACGGCCGGATTCCACCATGGATCGTAAAGAACGACATAGCTCGCCGTGGTAAGATTCAAGCCGGTACCGGCGGCCCGCAAGCTGAGGAGGAACACAGCGCCTTTCTCGTCTTTTTGGAAGGCGTTTACCACTTCGTTGCGATCCTTCGTTTCACCCGTAAGCATGTGCGTGCGGATATTGCGATTCTGGCATTCCTTCTCAAGCAGCTTGAGCATCTGCACAAATTGACTGAACACCAAAACTTTTTGGTTATCCGCCAACAAAGGATCCAACAATTCCAGGAGCGTCTCGGTTTTGCCTGAAGGCGAATCGCTTCCGACGAGCGCAGGATGGCAGCAGATCTGACGCAAACGAGTGAGCGCTGCAAGAACGTGAATCTTGCTCTTGTTGAGGCCTTTTTCGGCCACCATTTGGCTGACCTGTTCGCGACTGCGACGCAACTCTGCCAAATAAAGTTTCCGTTGTGCTTCCCCGAGATCGCAATCGCGGCGTTCCTCGATACGATCTGGCAGGTCGCGGGCAACCTGTTTCTTCAAACGACGCAACAGGAGCGGACGTAACTTGGCGGAAAGGCGTCGACGCGCAATTCGTTGCGCATCTTCGACTCCTTCACCGCGAGGTTCGTATGTTTCAACAAACTTTTCCTGCGTCCCAAGGTAGCCGGGCTGAACGAAATCAACGATACTCCACAAATCCAGCAAGCGGTTTTCCAACGGTGTACCGGTCAAGGCCAGGTGCTGATCCGCATTCAACTGCTTCACCGATTGAGTTACCTGGGCACCTGGATTCTTGATGAATTGCGCTTCATCCAAAATCACTGAACGGAATTCAAACTTCTGCAATGATTCCAAATCGCGACGCAACAGCGCATAGTTCGTCACGATAATGTCGTAATCCGGAATCTGTTTGCGCAAATTGTGCCGGGCCGCGCCGCTTTCCAGCACGAGAACTTTCAGGTGCGGAGTGAATTTTTCCGCTTCACGACGCCAGTTGTGCAAAACGGATGCCGGACAAATGACGAGCGACGGTTTCCGGGACTTGGAATTCTGCTCCTGCAACCACGCAATCCACGTCAAGGTTTGCAGGGTTTTGCCCAACCCCATGTCGTCCGCCAAAATACCACCGAGCTTGTGCCGCGTGAGGTGGCAAAGGAAATCGAAACCTTCTTTCTGATATGGACGCAATTCCGCATTGATCGCGCGAGGCAGTGATGTCCCTGGAATGCCTTTGAACTCCGAAATGTTTTTGCGCAATTCGCGCAGTTGCGGTGTGTCGCCGAATTTTTGCAACGAATCCTCGCCGAGGTGAGCAGCCTGCTCCAAACCAATCCTTTGAGGCACTGCCGCAAGGCCATCCAATCCGAGGTCCGCAAAGGTTTCGTGCGCGGATTGAACCGCGGCAGCATCCAACTCCACCCAGCCTGCATCCGGCAAATTCACGAAACGACCTGTCGCCGTTGCGAGGCGTTGCAAATCAGCCGGCGTCAATTTCAGTCCTTCCATTTCCCATTCGGCCGAAACAGAGAACCAATCGATGCCGCTGCCTTTTACCATCAGTTGTGGACGCAACTGGCGCGGCGAGAGGAACAGCCGATTGAAGGCGTGATTGCCAAGGAACTCAGCGCCTTGAGGACGCGCCGGCCAGATGGCCGCGAGTGTATTGAGAAAATTTTCGTTCGCATCGCCGACCCACATTCCGGGCTCCGGCGTAAACCAATCCAGGCGACGCAACCATAACACCGCCTGTTCGAGGCGAACGTCGTCGAGCAACTCCGGTTTATCCGTCGGACGAATCCGTGGCTCTTCGATTTGCCATTCGTGCCCGCTCCAACGCCAGATGCTTTTATCCTTCTCACTGCGCGCATGCAGGCGCAAACGAACGGTCTCGTCTTCCAACTCGAAAAGAAACTGAGGAATCGCCGTATGCGTCACGCACAGTTGAGCCCAATTCGTATCGTGGCCGGGCTGAGTGCGGCGCAACTGCGTGAGCATGCGATGACTCAACTTGCGCACCGGCAGGAATTGTTTCTGCGCCCAGCTACCGAGCAAATCTTTCGGGGGAGCGTTGCGCAACAGGTAGAAAGTCTGGCCAATGAGACCAACAGACGGGTGCCCTGCAAAAAACTTAACTGTGTTTAGCGGATGAATTTCGCCGCTGGGCAAAACCACGTTATGGGTGAACGACAACTCGTCTTCAATCGTTTCCAGATTCGGGCGAAGCTCCGCCAGATTCCCGTGGAAGATCAAAGGATGCTGAGTTGAGGATAACTCAAGTCGTCCACAATCGCCCCAACGCACCAGCCACTGCAAGAGTTCAAGGCCATTGAGCGTCAGCGTATCCCACAAGCCTTCCGGGTCCGGATGTGCATCCGCGAGCCATTGGATAAATTCCCAGTCCCTTGTGGAAAACAACTCCTGCTCATGGGCAGAACGGCTGGTCAGTTCAATGATCTCCGCCAGCGTTTTAGTTTTCTCACCGGTGCGAGGACGAAACAGGTTAAAACTTACCGACAAACCAAAAAGAGCACTTTCATTTTCGGCCGGTTTAGGCTCGCAGATCACCCGCAATGCCGCTCGAGGCGAATCCAGGTGAACGGGTGCGGGAGGGAATAGCCAATGTTCGAGCTGTTGAACCAGCTTCTGCTCTTCTTCGCTTTCCTGAATCTCAGCGAAACGAGCGAGATTCGCGTGCGGAGCGAGTTCGGTCGGCAACGGCCGATTGGCGCGCAGAAACAGAATCGCCGTCTCTTCCAGGCGCTTTTTGCCCTGCACGGCCATCAAACGTGGCCACCATTCCTGGGTCGTAAAATCCTTACGTGAGAGGGAAAGTTTCTCGAAATAGTCTTCCAGAAGAAGCCACGCGCGCTGAGAATCGGTACAATCAGCAAAAATGCGAAGAATTTCCGTCCGCTCCGCCACCGCAGCCTTGGTATCGGAAAGCTCTCGGCGCAAATCGGCCAAAGCGCCGTACGTCTTCGCTAGCACGTTATGGTGCGCGTCGTACTTGGTTGTATGACCGGTCCTTGTTGTGGACCCAGTTTTTTTGGTACTGCTGGACATCGACTACCCGTCAAATAGCTTGTTATAAGCGCATGAAATGGGCCAAACGTCAATGCGAAAGCCCTTTTTCTGATGTTACGAATCACGTACCGACGCTGTAGTCGACGGGCATTAAATGTGTTCTTTTCCTCGATTTTCCCGAAAACGGCCCTATTAGGAGGGCCCTCCGGTCAATTATACCTTCCCGATCCACTTCCGGTCGTCCCAAACCGCCTTCAATGAGGTCAAATTCCGGCTATCGAAGACGTTCTTCGCCGCGGAGATTAACCTTCCCTTCTTCATGTTATTATAGGCGTCACTGGCATTGATGGCGACGTATTGCAAAATACTCGGGTCGCGATAGCAATCGATCATGCACTTGGTGCAACCATCGCGGATCAGTTTCGAGTCATCCCATTCGTAAACGTTGCACATCGGGCTGTCCCAGGCATGGCAGCGGTACAAATTGAGGTGCCAATCGAGGTAAAAATACTTGTGTCCACCCAGGCAACCGAACTTCTCCGGTTCCTTGCGCAGGTGTCGCTGCATTTCGCTCAGCGATTCCATCGGATTCACGACCGGGTAACCGCTGCGCTGTTTCATCTGTTTGATTTTCTCAAACACCTGGATCAATTCTTCGGTCTTATAGTTGACGAGGCTGGAATCGCTGAAACTCAGGTAGCTCGAAGCCAGATTCGTCAGCGGATAGCTGAAAGTGCAGCTGGTAAATCCAAGTTCACGCAGAAAATCCGGGAGCTTATCGTAATCTTCAATCAGTTTGCTCGCGGTAACACTGGCAGTCGTCTGAATGCCCAGTTTAGCGAACACTTCGTTCGCATATTTGATCTTGCGACAGACTTCCGGCAATCCACGGTTCTTTTCGTGCTTCGCCACGTCATGGGCATCGATCGACATGATCACGCTGCTGAGGCCGTCGCTGGCCAATTCGCGCATGTTTTTGTCGTTCCAGAGCGAACCGTTGGAACAAATCATCGGATTGATTCCCCGTTCGGCCGCGTAACGAACCATCGCCCGTAAATCTTTATGCACCAGAGGTTCTCCGCCCACGAACAGCAGATAACCAATGTGATTCTTCAGCGCGATGTCGATGACGTCTTTGGCTTCCTTCAACGTCACACTGCGACGTTGCTTGGGATCAAACTTATCGACAGCGAAACCGCAGAAGTCGCACTTCGCGTTGCAGATATTCGTAATGGCAAACTGAAGATAACCCGGGCCACCGTGATCGAGCACTTCTCCGATCAACTTAAAGACGCTTTTCTTCGGCTTGACGACCGGACGCGAAAGATCTGCCGTCGCGGCTTCGGATCCCGCGACTTCGGCAACGGCTGGATTACTGGCAACTGTGCTCATTCAGCGAGCGCGCATTTTCCTGTAAAATGGCGCTGAGGCAAACTTTCTTTTTCGCAAGATTTTCGGCCCGGATCAGACGCCGCGGACAAAAACGGCGAACACAACACTCAGGATTCCCTCTAAATGGTTTGAGAGCCGGAACTGAAACGATTCCCTGGGTCAACCAAGATGCTCAAAAAAGGACCTTTTTTACAAAAATTCCGTCAACTACTTGATTTTGAACTACTAAAAAATGGTACAAAGCGTTGTACTCGAATTTCCAGGTCTTGGAAACGGCGTACAAAGCAATTTTCCCTTCTTCTGACGCCTCAAAATTGGAGTAGAACCGTTTTTCTCCATTCCAGAAGCCTTGGAAATTGCCGTACAAGCATGTTTCTG
>CBHTTJ010000043.1:0-31879 GCA_966095605.1 uncultured bacterium
TCGGGAAAATGAGGTATCCCGCGGAGTTACCTCGGTAAGTCTTTGATTTTCAGGGGGAAGAGAATGTGAGCGGCGTGGTCGCGCTTTTCAGGGGAATAAAGACCGTTCTCAAAGAACTTCACAGCGACAGGCAGTCGAACGCCTTCTCCCTCACCTCGGCCTCTCCTGCTGCCGGAACGATTCAGTTGAAGGTGTGGATTTTGTTCCACCGAAAACAGCGAGAAACCTATTGGACGTTCATAGGACGTTTATTTTCGGTGATTTGCGCCAAATATTTAACTTGGGAGCTTGGAATTTGGAATGTCCCTTTCGCACGAGTCCAGAAAGCATGCCAAGATTCTTTCAGGCGCTGATCTGGTGTTTGGCGTCGATGGATTTTACCCGACGCCCTGTTCCGTCAATCGCCTCTCCCATTTTCAAATTGTTTTTTGCACCGTTCCCGATTAAACAGCCGCACGCTTTAATGGATGTTCAATACAAAATGATCGGAGGCGATGGTCGTGAATACGGTCCCGCTTCCCTCGAAGAGATTAAACTGTGGATTCGTGAAGGACGGATCGCGGGAACGACTCTCGTTTGGCGCAGCGACCTCCTGACGTGGACGCCTGCGGCACAGTTTGTGGAGTTCCAGCCTGAACTCGGGGGTGGTCTTCGGGCGAGCGCAACGGCAGTCGATGGAGCGACAACCGTTGGGTTCGCTCCGCGTCTCGCGGCCTATCTGCTCGACCATTTTGTCATTGGAACAATTGTCTATATGATTTGGGCCGGGTTCCTGGCGCACTTGCCGGGATGGGAAATGCCCAGCGTCGATTTCTTGCGAGGTTCATCCATCGACGACATGATGACAACCGTCGAGTCCATGAGAAATTTTTCACAACATATCCTTGTTGTGTTTCTTCCCACGCTCTTTCTTTACGAAGTTTTTCTGAACGGAACTTTTGGCGCGACGCTCGGCAAAAAAATCATTGGCGCCAAAATTGTTCGGATGGATGGGACGCGCATTGGCTACGGTGTGGCCGCCGGCCGGTTCATGTGTGAACGTCTCAGCGATATGTTTTTGTGCTACTGTGGCCACCTGGTCGTGATTTTTCGGCGGGACAAACGGGCATTTCATGATTTAGTGGCAGGTACACGCGTGATTTCGACACGATGACAACCACATCCAATCGTCGCATGGCCATAATCGCATTTGCGGTTTTTGCCCTGGATCAACTGACCAAACAGATTGTGGTCCGTTTTTTTGCCCTGCACGACGAGCGGGATATCATCAACGGCTTCTTCAAGTTGGTTTACTGGGCGAATACTGGCGCGGCATGGAGTATTTTTTCCAACCGAAATAAAGTCCTGGCGATCGTGTCGCTGGTGGCCCTTGTGGGTTTGTTTATCTGGCGACATCATTTCGATACCAAATCTTTCCTGGGACAACTCTCCTTGGGGCTGATCTTCGGCGGTATTATCGGGAATCTTACAGATCGGTTGCTGGTGGATCACGTTATCGATTTCCTGCGCTTTTACATTTACAAACGGAATGGGGAGGAATTGGGTTTCCCGGCGTTTAACGTGGCCGACAGTGCGATTTGTGTTGGAGTATTCCTCCTGTTTATCCTTTCATGGCGCGAGCCGGTTCCAGGAACGAAGGCTCAGGAAAGTGGAGCGTAACTTTTTGCCATGGATACTTTTGTTATATTTGGACTCACCTTTGGGATGGCTGGATTTCTGATGGGGCTGATGTGTTGGGTGCAAATCGGAAAACTACAACGCCGGATTGAAGCGCAGCGCAAAGAGCTGGATGAACTGAAGAAAACCGAGGAAGCTCAACCTTAAAACCGCGATCCTCGTGCGAACAGATACCATCATTGTAGAAATTTCCCAGCTCACCGGACGTCTGGACACCTTTTTGCGGGAGAAGTTTCCCGATGTTTCTCGCGGGACAATTCAGCGGTTGATCGACGAAGGACACATTACCGTCAACGGCAAACCGACCAAGGCCAATCACGCCCCCAAAGCAAAGGAACAGATTGATGTTCGCTGGCCCGAGCCCAAAGCAGCCGAAGCCAAACCCGAAGAAATGCCTCTCGACGTTCTCTTTGAGGACAACGATTTGATCGTCTTGAACAAACCGGCTGGACTGGTGGTTCATCCCGCGGCAGGCAACGAAGAACATACGCTCGTGAATGCGTTGTTACATCATTGCGCCGGGAAGTTAAGCGGAATCGGCGGCGTTGCGCGGCCCGGGATTGTCCATCGTCTCGACAAAGATACCAGCGGTTGCCTTGTCATCGCGAAGAATGACCCGACTCATCTTGCTTTGTCCGAACAATTCTCCGGGCGCACCGTGGAGAAGACTTATTGCGCGATCGTTTGCGGAGCGATGGGAACGATGGAAGGCGAAATCCACGGAGCGATTGCGCGTCACGAAACGCAACGCAAGAAAATGACGGTGACCGAAAAGGGCAGGGAAGCGCGAACGGGCTTTAAAGTGCTGGAACGTTTTAAATACGCGACGCTGGTGGAAGCCTATCTTTACACAGGCCGCACCCACCAAATTCGTGTGCACTTTCATCATGTCGGTTTCCCGATTGTGGGCGATGAGATATACGGTGCCCGGCAGAACATCCGGTTGCGCGAAAACACGGGATTCAAGGCGGAGCGGCAGCTTCTTCATTCGCAAAAACTGGCTTTCGTTCATCCGAAAACCGGCAAGCAACAATCGTTTGTGGCGCCATTGCCGCAGGATTTTGAAGAAGCGCTGGCTGTTTTCCGTAAGAAGAATTGAGGGATCTTCCATTTAGAAAAGATTTGCCACGGGAAAAGACAAATCTAGGCTTCGCCCATGTTCACGTTTAAAAAACTTTCGTCCCTTTTACTTGTTTCGATGGCCCTGGCGTTGGGCGGTTGCGTTACGACGCCGATCAACAAGACTGTTTTGTTTGATGGCAAAGACCTCTCGCAATGGCGCGATCCTCACGGCAGTTGGACCACGGCGCAATCGGTGTCACTCAGCAAAACCAATGCGCACTTCTTTGAGTTGCATCCAGGGACCGGCATTTTCGTGAATGGACCAATCGGCAAGGCACCGAATTTGCGCAGCTTTCTCGAACACGGCGATTGCCAGTTGCACGCGGAGTTCCTGGTTTCGAGCAATTCGAATTCCGGAATCTACTTTCAAGGCCGTTACGAAGTGCAAATCTTCGATAGCTGGGGTGTTGCGCATCCGAAATACAGCGATTGCGGTGGCATCTACCAACGCTGGAAAAACAACGCCGGTTACGAAGGGCATGGTCCGCGCGTGAACGCCAGTAAAGCTCCCGGCGAGTGGCAAACGTTCGATATCACGTTCCGCGCACCTCGTTTCGACGCGAGCGGAAAGAAAACGGAGAACGCCCGTTTCGTGAAGGTCGTCCACAACGGGAAGGTTATTCACGAAAATGTTTCTCTCAATGGTCCAACTCGTTCACCTGCCTTTGAAAAGGAGGGCATCGCTGGACCAATTATCCTCCAAGGCGACCATGGACCCGTGGCTTTTCGGAACATTTGGATCGAACGAAAGGAAGTAAAGTAACTTTCCTGGAAAACAAAAAGGCGCAGAGAACCTTCTCTGCGCCTTCTTTTTCAAATCGAACGATTTACTTCACCTTTTTCACTTTTTCCCAGCGACCTGTCTTGGCCGATTTCAATACCGCGTCGGTGACGTAATCCGTGGCGAGACCATCCTTGAAGGTTGGGCCAGCCATTTTGCCACTGCTCAATCCCTGGATGAAATCAGCGACCTGATGCACGAACGTTTCGGCGTAGCCGATCTGGAGGCCAGGCACCCACCAGTTTTTCATATAAGGATGGTCGCCGTCGGTGATGTGAACCGATTTCCATCCGCGAATCTTTCCTTCGTCTTTGTAATCGAACACCTGGAGACGATGCAGGTCATGCAGATCCCAGAAAAGGGAACCGTTTTCGCCATTGATTTCAAAGGTGTAGAGAGCTTTGTGTCCGCGCGCGTAGCGGGTGGATTCAAATGTAGCCAATGAACCGTTGCTGAATCGGGCGAGGAATGCACTGGCGTCGTCAATCGTCACCTTCTGCATCTTGCCGGTGAGCGTGTGCTTGCGTTCCTTGACGAAGGTCTCGGTCATGGCGGTGACAGTATCAATGGAGCCATTCAGCCACATTGCTGTGTCAATGCAATGCGCGAGCAAATCACCTGTCACGCCGCTGCCAGCGACTTTGGCGTCGAGACGCCACAACCCTGCGCCGCCTTGAGGGAGATCGGCATTGATGGTCCAGTCTTGGAGAAACTTCGCGCGATAATGGAAAATCTTTCCAAGTCGTCCTTCCGCCACAATTTGTTTTGCGAGGGTTACTGCGGGAACACGACGGTAATTGTACCAGACCATGTTCGGCACTTTAGCCTTTTGCACGGCGGCGACCATCTTCTCGGCCTCCGGTCCATTCAAACCGAGCGGCTTTTCGCAAAGAATCATCTTTCCGGCTTTCGCGGCGGCGATGGCCATTTCCGCATGCACATTGTTCGGGGCGGCGATATCAATGACATCGATGTCGTCGCGTTCGATCAGCTTTCGCCAATCCGTTTCGATGGATTCGTAACCCCATTTGGTGGCGAACGCTTTTGCCTTTTCTGCGTCGCGGGCGCAAATTGCTTTGAGCACCGGTTGATACTCGAGATCAAAAAAGTTTTTGACCTGAGAGAAAGCGTTCGAGTGTGTGCGGCCCATGAAGCCGTAGCCAATCATTCCAATACGAAGTGGTTTCATAAAAGTGATGTCGGAGAGAAACTCAAAAAATAGAAAAAATTACAAGGAAACAGATTTGTTGCTGACGTTGAAACTCACTTCTTTTCTTCTTTGTTGAAGCCAATTGCCTTGCCGTAACCGCGAGGATCAGCTGCGCCAATGAATCCGGGACCTTCAGGATTTTTAGCAATCGCCTGGCAAGCGCCGATGGATTTCACCTTTTTCAAAGTGTGCCCTTTCTTCTCCAAACCTTCCAGAATGCTCGGATGCATGGACTTGGTCGGTTCGTCAGACGCTTCAATGCGTAATTCATCCGGACTCCATTGCTGATGGAAACGGGGCGTTTTGAGCGCAACATCCACAGGCATCCGGAAATCGAGGCAATTGATCGTGGTGAGAAGCACCTGGCTGATGATCGTCGGACCACCTGCTGCGCCAACAGCGAGGATCGGTTGCCCTTCTTTCAATACGATGGTCGGACTCATGCTGGACAAAGGACGCTTGCCAGGAGCAATGGCGTTGGCTTCGGCGCCGACAAGGCCGAAAAAGTTCGGGGCGCCGGGTTGAGCCGAGAAGTCATCCATTTCGTTATTCATCACGATCCCTGTTCCGGGGATGACGACTTTTGAGCCGAAAGATGTATTCACTGTCATCGTCATGGAAACCCAATTGCCCTCGCCGTCAGCGGTGCAGAGATGTGTGGTGTGTTTCCGCATGAGGCTTTCGAACACATCAGTATCTGCCTTGTCAGGAGTGCCGTGTCCTTCAACCTTGATGGTCTTTTCCATATTGATCTTCGCCGCCAGGCCGGCTGCGTATTTTTTGCTGATCAACCCGTGTGGCACCTTGACGAAGTCCGGGTCACCCAACCAAAAAGCACGGTCTGCGAAGGCAAGTTTCATTGCTTCCGCAATATAGTGGACGGCGTCGCCGCCGTTTCGTCCAACTTCCACGAGATTGGTTTTTTCCAGAATATTGAGAATTTCCATCACGTGCACACCGCCCGAGCTCGGCGGAGGGAAAGTGGCGATAGTGAAAGTTCCGCGATAATTGCCAAAAATCGGAACTCGGGATTGGAAACTATAGTTTTTGAAATCGTCGGTGGTGAGCAAACCGCCGTTCTTTTTCATCCAGTCTTCTGTCTTTTTGGCAAAGGGTCCTCCGTAAAACCAGCCGATTCCGTTTGTTGCGATGGCGCGATAACTTTTGGCGAGGTCGGGCTGTTTAAGAATCTCCCCCGCTTTGTAGGGTTCACCATTTGTTTTCAATAGAGCGGCGCGTGAGCCTTCAAATTTCTTCAAATCATCCACGGAACTGCGGAGCACGTCCGCGTAATGGGGATCCACGGGAAAGCCGTCTTCTGCAATTTTTGCGGCTGCGAGCAGATGCTCCTTCAAGGTTAACTTACCCCACGAACCAACCGCCTTGTTGTAGGCGGAAAGCGCACCGGGTGTTGCTATGGCAAGGGCGCCGGTTTGGCTTAATTCGGGATCTGCCTTGCCATTCCTTAAGAACATGTCGCGTGTGGCTTTGGCGGGAGCTGTTTCGCGTCCATCCAGACAAAAAAAACCTCCATTGGAGCGGCGAACCAACATAAAACAACCGCCTCCAATGCCCGAATTGTGTCCGTCGACGACACCGAGGGTCAGCGCTGCAGCGACTGCCGCATCGATGGCGTTGCCGCCCTTTTTCATGGCGTCGATCGCGGCCTGCGTGGCGATCGGGTTAACGGTTACGGCTATACCGTCGCGCCCTTCGGCAAGTTCTCCGCGAAGGGACAATGTTGACAACATCGCGGAAACCAACAGAGCCAATGAAAACAGGAATCTATTCATACGGTCATTTCGCTTGTGTGATGAAAAAGCTAATATTGATGGAATTTAAAAAATCAATGAGGAATGCGCCAACGATCGGGACTACCAGGAAGGCGCGTGGTGCGGGGCCAAAGCGTTCGACGAGAGCTTTCATGTTTGCGACGGCATTCGGTGTCGCTCCTAATCCGAATCCGCAGTGCCCGCCTGCCATCACAGCTGCATCAAAATCCCGTCCCATGAGTCGATAAGTGACGAACCACGCATAAATCGCCATCAAAGGAACCTGAACACTTAAAATAACCAGCATGGGAGCGGCCGCATTGGCAAGTTCCACCAGATTTAGGCTCATCATCGCCATTGAGAGAAAAATGCCGAGCGTTACCGAGCCGAGCGTATCGATTACTTCTGTGCGAAGTCGCCATGACGTCGGTTCCAGAATATTGCGAATCACCATTCCGAGAATCATGGCCCCCATGTAAACAGGAAAGGTCATTTTGGTTTTTTGAATGAAATAACTGACCCACGCCCCGGCCTTAATGCAGATCAGAAGGACGAGCAAATGCCAAAATGCGACCTTTCCAAATCTCAGCAAAGCTCGAACATCGGACAAGATGCCAGATTCAGTGGTTTGTCCCATTTCCAGATGAGTGGTTGCGGAAGCACCGGGTTTTAAACCGAACCGTTGGATCAGCCTGCCGCCGACGGGACCTCCGATGAGGCCTCCGGTAATCAAGCCGAAAGTAGCGGCGGCAACCCCGATCACGGCTGCGCCTTTTAACCCTGCGTTTTCAAGATCGCTGGCGAACCCCAATGCGGTGCCATGTCCGCCCGTCATCGTTACGCTTCCGCAAACCAATCCAAGCAATGGTTGAACCCCTAACAACTTCGCGAGACCGATCCCGACGAGATTCTGAATCACCGCTAATGTCGCGGAGACGATGAGAAATAAGGGGATTTGCACGCTACCGCGTTTTACAAGGGATAGACTCGCGTTCAATCCCATGCAGGTGAAGAATGCGACCAAAAAAGGCCGATTGACATCCAGGGATGGAGCTTTTTGCCAGTCAAGTTCCGTGGTGATTAGCCAGGTCCAGAATCGAGCATTCGTTTTCGTGGTGAATGATGTGGCAAAAATTCCACTCGTCGCGGCGACTAAAATCAGAAGCGATATAAATAATCCACCTACAACAGGTGCTGGGATATTGAAGCGGCGCAGCAAAGGGATGCATTTAACCAACGCTTCGCCCAGCAACAACACCGGGACTGCCAATAAAATCAGGTACCAGGGTGAAATCATTTGATTTGAATTTGCGGCGATTTCGCGTATTTAGCGGGCGACTTTTAAAAATGAAAATCAAAATCGCACAGTTCGGTTTGGGTCCCATTGGCATCGAAACGTTAAAACTCGCCGCCACGAAGCCGTGGGCGCAGATCGTCGGGGGCGTCGACATCGATCCCCAAAAGATCGGCAAGTCCCTTACCGAGGTCACTGGAATTAAAGGTTTGGAGAAGGTCAAAGTTTATTCTTCCTTTGCTGAATTGGCGAAAAAAGCCAAACCACAAGTGGTTCTACACACCGCTGTTTCCCGCACCAAAACTGCGTTGCCGCAACTGGAGCCGATGATCAAGGCCGGAGTAAGTGTGGTTTCTTCCTGTGAAGAATTGCTTTTTCCGCAATTGCGCGAACCGGCTTTGGCAAAAAAGATTGATGTGCTCTGTCGCAAGCATAAGGCGCGTGTTCTTGGCACGGGTGTAAATCCTGGTTTTGTCATGGATACCCTGGCCGTTTGCTTGACTGGCGTTTGCCGCACCGTGGAGTCGGTAGAAATCGAACGCGTGGTGAATGCTTCTCTGCGCCGCTTGCCATTACAGAAAAAAATCGGCAGCGGTTTGCCACCTGCCGAATTTCGTAAATTATTTCGCGAGGGAAAGATGGGCCACGTTGGTCTCGTGGAATCACTCGCCCTTGTGGCGCACTGCCTTGATTGGAAGATCGGCAAGATCACGGAAACGTGTGAACCCGTGATTGCGGATCACAACATCAAGACACAATTTCTCGAGGTGAAGAAGGGGCTGACGTGTGGAATTCATCACCGTGCAGAAGCCAGCGCCGGAAAGAAAAAATTGGTGCTCGACCTCAAGATGTATCTCGACGCCAAAGACCCTCGCGACGCTGTGAAAGTCATCGGTGATCCGCCAATCAATTCCATCATTCACGGTGGTGTGCACGGTGATCGTGCCACGGTGGCGGCGTTGGTGAATGCCGTTCCGAACGTGCTGAGAGCGAACTACGGGATGTTGTTAATGACGGATATTGCCGTCCCTCGGGCGAGTTAAAAAATAAAACAAATTCAAGATAGGACTGCGTGATCCGGTTCGCCGGTCCTATTTTGCTTTTCGGATTAGAACCAAATCATTTGCGACCGCCCGTTCTTTGTTATCGGACGGTTGATTCATGATTTTTCCGTCTACCCAGATTGTCGCTGAGCCACCGCCATCGAGATTCATGGCTTCCGTGCAACCCCACCATGTCAGCTCATTGGCGAGCTCATCAAAAGTCATGCCATCTGACACTCCCTTGCGTCGGCCGTCGACGACCATGAAAAAAACGTGATCCTTACTAAATCCAACCGCAGTGCGCGGATTGCGTTGTTGATCCTTGAAGGTGAAAGCTTTCCCGTCACGCACCAGCAAAGGGCCACCTCCAATGGCTGCAGCCGCTTTTTTCATTTCGGGCGAAACCATCGTGGAAATGTGCAATGACATCCCCGGTTTGAATTTTGGAAGTTTGGACAAAAGCTTCGGTCCGATCGAAAGGACCACCGTATTACTGGTGATCGGCGTATTCTTCTGCGACAAGGTCGTAATTCGTGCGGAATATTCCTTGGTGGGCATGAGAGGAAGCCATTCCTCTCCATTTCGTTCAAGGACCAACTCCAACCCGTTGGTCATGCGGGTGGTTGTCCCGGCAGCGGCAGTATAGAGGACGGCGGTATTGTTGGTGCGGTCCTGATTTAAACCGATGGCCAGCTTGGCGCCATTGGCAAAAGTCACGTTCATCCGCGACGTGACTTTATCGATGTGGACCGTGCCGCTGGCATCGGTCCAAAAGCACACCGTAGTATTTGGGTTGCCGTGAATCATGTTTTCCTTCGGGTGAGGAGGAGCGCTTACCATTTCTCCGTCGATAATCTGCAGGCCTGCTGGATCGCCCTGATAAGGGCCTTTGCGCCAGGAAAAGAAATCGCCGTTAATGGCGGCGATTGGCTGCCCCACCGAAGAAGGGATCCATTGTAGTTGTTGTGTCGTCAGCGTCAGGCCAACTGCTCGATTAGTTGGCATCGTGGTGATCATTTTCAGGTCTGACCGGTGACGATCGAAACGGACGACGTGAACGGACCACGGAACATCTTTTACCTGCTTATGAAAATATTCGACGCCATCGCTAAGATGCTTGCCGTCAAAGGAGAGCTCTTCTGCAAAAAGATTGGCGCTGGATCCGAAGATTCCCAGCGCCAGGCTAAAAATTGAAATAAAACTGAGCGTGCGTATTGCGCACCAACCGCGATTCATAGATCAAAGATCAAAATCGAAAACGATCACGGAATCAATGATGGGCAGGAACTTGTTTTTAAACGTTTCGTGTTCTGGATGGGTAAGATATTTGTCGCGCGATTCTGCGTCATGAAACGTCATGACAAATCCATGACTGTAACCCTGGTTCAGATTCTCCGGGCTGGAATTCGGGCCTGAGGTGTAATCGTCGATACCTTCAACATTTTCGCTCAGGTCGAGCAGCGCGTCGAAAAGTTCGTCGATTTGTTGTGGCGTCGTGTCTTGCTTAAACTTTAAGAGCGCGATGTGTTTTACTTTGGCCATTGGGGAAAATTAAAGCGGTTTTTGGGTTGCACAAGGCTTTTGTTAGGGTGAGGGAAAAATTGATTCCATCTTATGGAGGACGATAAATTTAAATTTCGTTCTTTCACGCAAAAGAGTTGCCGCCTTTGCGATGTGCACTAGATTCCATTGCCATGTCGAAGGAAAAATTGAAAGTCCTGGCCGTTGTTGGAAGTCTGCACAACGCTTCCATCGTCCGAACGGTGCTGCTGCATGTCGCCGAAAAATTCCAGACCGCAGGTTGCGAGGTCGACATCCTCGATTTTCAAAAGGAACCGTTGCCGCTATTCAATCCGGATACATCTTATAAGTCTGAAAATTATCCTGCATTGAAAGCCCGGGTCGACGCCGCAGACGTCCTTATTCTGGCAACGCCCGATTACCACGGTTCCATTAGCAGCGCGCTAAAGAGTTTTCTCGACCATTTCTGGCATGAGTTTGCCGGGAAACTTTTTGTGACGGTCGTTGCCTCTCACGAAAAAGGCTTAACCGTTACCGATCAACTGCGGACGGTTGCGCGGCAGTGTTATGCCTGGGCTTTGCCTTATGGGATTTCCTTCAATGAGCGCGAAGACACTCAGGATGGAAAAGTGACCAGCGATGCACTGGTGAAACGATTGGAGATGTGCGTTCGCGATTCTGTTGTTTACGGGAAGGTTTTGGCGGAACAACGGCGTGCGGATCTTTCAGGAACTGATGCTGGTTTTCTTGCGCGCTATCGCACGAAATAGTACACGGTCGTAATTTTTCTCGCGTCGCTTTCCGTCCAGACGATAAGGTCGGCGCATGTTTTCTCGGCTGCGTTTGTCGAGCCGTTTTTTGCACGGTGCATTGGCGTCGACTCTCCTTTTGTTGTCTTTGAAATCTTTTGCGGATGCCAATCGATTGACCTACCTGGATAATCCTGATCCGTTTTATCCGAATCTTCAGTTTCCGAAACTTACCGTGCCGCAATGGGTTGGTGACACAAATGTTGAAGCGGTGGTTGTTCTCGCCATCGACGACATGTCTGACGCGAACAAGTATGAAGAGTTCCTGCGTCCGATTCTCAATCGCTTGAAGAAAATCGATGGGCGTGCACCCGTCAGTATTATGAGCTGCAATGTCGATCCCAATAACCCCCAATTGCAGGGTTGGTTGAAGGAAGGGCTCTCCATTGAAGTGCACACGACAAAGCATCCATGTCCGCTCCTGGCGGATCATGATTTAGCTTCAGCTGCGGCGACGGTGAACGAGTGCATTGATCGCATGAATCAGATACAGGGAAACAAACCCGTTGCCTTCAGGATGCCGTGCTGTGATTCCATCAACAGCGCCAGTCCGCGTTTTTTCGCCGAGATTTTCGATCGCATTACCACAAATAAAAATTTTCTCGCGATCGATTCATCCGTTTTCAACATCATCAGCACCAATGATCCAGCCTTGCCGCGAGAATTGACCATCGATCAGGACGGTCGAGAGAAGTTTCGCAAATACCTGCCGTTCCCCGCGTTCTCCACGACAATAGATGACTATCCGTATCCCTATGTGATCGGAAAGATGTGCTGGGAATTTCCGTGCGCGGTGCCAAGTGATTGGGAAGCGCAGAATTTGCATAAGAGTAACAATCCTCAAACGGTGGCCGATTGGAAGGCGCAGCTCGACGTCGGCGTCTTGAAACAGGGCGTGTTTAATTTTGTTTTTCATCCGCACGGATGGATTCGCAATGACCAGGTTGTCGAATTCATCGACTACGCCGCGGCCAAATACGGGAACAAGGTAAAGTTTCTTAACTTTCGGGAAGCGCATGAACGGCTGACGCAGCATCTGCTCGCGGGAACTCCCTTGCGCGCTGCCAATGGGAAGAAGAACGGCATCCATCTCGTTGATATCAATAACGACGGTTACATGGACGTGTTGATTGGAAACGAATCTGTTCGCAAGACCCGTCTCTGGAATCCAAAGCGCCGGCAATGGGTCGATTCCGATTTTCCCGTGACAATGTCGACCCAGACGCCGAATGGCATCGCCCACGATACCGACGTACGCTTCGGCGTTCTGCAAAGGAATGGCTTCGCTTCAATGCTCGTTCGTAGTGAAACGGTTTCCGGCGCATGGCACTTTGACGGCGCGCGCTGGATCGAAGCAACCAATCTCCTCAACGGCCTGGATCTCAATGGCGATTTGATTTACACGCGGAAAAACAGCGTTGGCCAAAGCGTCCGCCTGCGTGATGTCGATAATGATGGCGTCTGCGAACTGATTGTTGGTAACGAACGGCAGAATGCGGTCTTCCGTTGGGTTCCCGAAAAGAATGGCTGGGAAACCCTTCCGTTTGGTTTGCCCGAGGGAACGATGATTGGCCACAAAGGACTCGATGCTGGTCTCCGCTTTGTTGACATCAATGACGATGGCCACGACGACATTATCTTTTCAAATCCCGAGAAGTTCTCCATCCACCTTTTTGTGAACAAGGAGAATCTCGGCTTCGCGCGCGGCTGGTCGATGATGGTGAAATCCGGAAAGCACGGCGACTCGGGCGATATTCCCATGATTGTTCGCAATGAGAAAGGCGCGAACAATGGTGTTTGGTTTCGCAATGGATTCCTGTGGGCGCAAAATGAAGACACCGCGAAGTTTCCGGAGATTGTTGATCGCCGTTCGTTTAAGGAAATGATTTCCCTCAATGCCCCTCCCGCAAAATCAGCGGGGGAATCCTTGGCCTGCATCAAGACGCGGCCTGGTTTTAAAGTGGAACTCGTGGCGAGTGAACCGCTCATCGAAAGTCCTGTGGCATTCGATTGGAGCGCGGATGGAAAATTATGGGTCGTGGAAATGCGCGACTATCCGCTGGGTCTCGACGGAAATAATCAACCGGGCGGACGCGTCGTTTTTCTCGAAGACACCAATGACGACGGACGCTACGACAAATCAACCGTCTTTCTCGATGAAATCCCATATCCGAATGGAATTATTCCGTGGCGCAAAGGTGTGATTATCAGCGCGGCCCCGGAAATCTTTTATGCCGAAGATACGGACGGCGATGGCAAAGTGGATGTGCGCAAGACGCTCTTCACGGGTTTCGGCGAAGGCAATCAACAACATCGACTGAATGGCTTCGACTACGGTCTGGACAATTGGATTTACGGAGCGAACGGCGACAGCGGTGGGAACGTCCGCTCCGAAGCCACCGGTAAAGTCGTGCCGATCCAGGGACGTGATTTTCGTTTTCGCCCCGACACCGGTGAGTTCGAATCCGAAAGCGGCGAAACTCAATTTGGGCGTCATCGTGACGATTGGGGAAATTGGTTCGGGAACAATAATCCGACATGGCTCTGGCATTATGTGCTGCCGGAACATTATCTCGTGCGCAACCCTCACTTCGCCGTGCCCGATACGAAACGCGTTCTCGCCAATTATCCCGACAACACGCGCGTGTACGAAATCAGCCGTCCGATGGAACGTTTCAACTGGGTAGGTGCGGCTGGACACGTGACGTCGGGAAACAGTCCGTCGCCCTATCGCGACACACTTTTTGGAAAAGAGTTTGCAACGACTGTGTTTGCCAGCGAACCGGTTCACAATGTTGTGCATCGCGAAGTGCTGAAACCGGACGGTGTGACTTTCAAAAGTCATCGTGCGGAAGGTGAAGAACAATCTGAATTTGTCGCCTCGACGGACAATTGGTTTCGCCCGACGGTGACGCGAACAGGTCCCGACGGCGCACTTTATATCTGCGACATGTATCGATTGGTTCTCGAGCATCCC
This sequence comes from uncultured bacterium, assembly GCA_966095605.1. Classification (GTDB taxonomy): domain Bacteria; phylum Verrucomicrobiota; class Verrucomicrobiia; order Limisphaerales; family JACDHS01; genus CBHWET01. The sequence goes on from CBHTTJ010000043.1 coordinate 14,207, forward strand.
GAATGGATTCCCGTGGATCGGCAAAAAGTTTTGGACCTGCGCGCTGGCGCAGACAAAGGGCGCATCTATCGCGTCTTTCCGAAACAGGCAAAGTTGCGTCCGATTCCGAATCTCGCCGGGCTCGACGTCGCCCATCTCGTGGCCGCGATGGAATCTGACAACGGTTGGCAACGCGACACGGCGCAGCGTCTTCTCGTCGAACGACAGGACAAATCGGCAATAGGACCGCTCCAGAACTTGTTTGCGGCCAGCGCGAATTCGAAGACCCGCATGCAGGTGCTCTGCACTCTCGAAGGTTTACACGGGATTAATCTACCACTCCTCGCACAGGCGTTTCGGGACGTCGACGCGCACGTGCGTGAACAGGCAATTCGTTTGAGTGAACCGTTTGGCGAATCCGTGGAGTGGCAATTGCAAACTCGGGAAGGGTTTCAGGCCTTACGCGCGTTGGTAAACGATCCAGATCCGCGCGTCCGTTTTCAGCTCGCGTTTACCCTCGGCGAGTGGAAAGGACCCGAAGCGGGCTTTCTCCTCGCACACCTGGCGTCGGAGAATTTCAAAGATCGGTACATGCAGACAGCTATCATGAGTTCGGCAGTGCCGCATGTGGGAACGATGTTGAAAACAATTTTTCAGTCGAACGGGCAGGGGAATCCACCGCCGGCGCTCGTCGAAGAACTCGTGAAGTTGGCGACGACTTTAGATAATCACGCAGCCCTTGTGAGCGTGTTGAAAGAAATCTCGACGGCAAATAACGATGCGTTTGCGGTATGGCAATATATGGCGCTCGGCGGTTTGCTCGATGGATTGGCGCAAAATGACCTGACGCTTGCCCAGCTCAATGAGGGCGCTGATCCGGAATTGAAGCGGTCGATTGCAGCACTGACACCTCTGTTTGCCTCCGCGCGCAAGGCAATGCGTGAGGTCAATTTGCCGCGAGTCGAGGAAGTCCGCATGTGGGGTCGTTTGCTGGGGCGCGATCCTTCGAATGTCGACGATGATGTAAAAATTCTCGGTAACCTGTTGCGTCCGCAAATTGATCCTGCCGTGCAAAGGATTGCGGTCTCCACGTTGAAACAGACAAAGGCGTCCAGTATCGCGTCGATTCTTCTCGAGCATTGGAGCGGTTACGGTCCGGAACTGCGAACGGAAGTTTTGAATGCGTTGTTGGAGCGTGGCGATTGGTCGCGGGTGCTGTTGAACGCGCTGCAAGATAAGAATATCCCGGTCGGTCAGATTCCTCCCGCGCAGCAACAGAAGTTGTTGAAAAGTTCTGGCGACAATCTTCGTGAACAAGCTGCCAGGCTCTTTTCATCCGTGTCAGATCGCCAAAAGATTTTGCAACAATACGAAGGCGTGGCCTCGTTGACGGGCGATGCCGAGCGAGGGAGGAACTTGTTTCAACAGAACTGCGCGACGTGTCATCGGTTAAAAGACTTTGGTAATGCCGTCGGTCCCGACCTTGGGATGATGTCTGATAAACCCGCATCGGTTTTTCTGGCCGCGATCTTCGATCCAAATCAGGCAGTGGAAGCCCGCTATGTGAATTATAATGTCGTGACCCGCGACGACCGTGACTTGAGCGGAATCATTGCCACGGAAACCGCCAACAGCATCACTCTCCGATTGATCGGCGGAGTCGAAGAAACCTTGTTGCGCCGGGACCTGAAGGAAATCAAAAGCTCGGGACTTTCTTTGATGCCCGAAGGATTTGAAAATGCCTTGAAGCCGCAGGATGTTGCAGACCTGATCGCGTTTGTTAAATCGAAATAATTTTCCGCGTTCCTGTTGTCTTCCGGTGCGGAGAAATTGAGGTTTACGGGTAAAGGAGAAGATTCTACCAGAAGCGCCAGATGGCTGGCGCACTCCGGGATGCTGGCGCGTAGTCCGTTGCGATCGTCGTCGCGGTAGCGTCCCGGACTGCGGTCGCCCTCTACCGCTCGATGGAGGTGCACGTGAGGGCGGGAATCCCTTGTCCCCCAGTTCCGCCAAAATCGGCTTGTGGTTTTCTTCAAAAAGCGCATTGTCGGGTCGGTTCCCCCCTTCCGGCATGTTCCATGCACCGATTTAAGAGAGTTTCCATCGCCGTATTTCTTTCGTTTTCGTTCTTCTGGGGAAACGCTCAGGAAACTAATAACTTCGTCCCGCCTTCTGGCGACCTGACCCGCTTAAGCCTCGAAGACCTGATGCAGATTCAGATCACGTCGGTTTCCCGGGCGCCTGAGAAATTTTCACATGCCGCCGCAGCTGTCACGGTCATCACAAGTGAGGATATTCGCCGCTCCGGAGCAACGACCATTGCCGAGGCATTAAGGATGGCTCCCGGTTTGGATGTGGCGCGGGTCGATTCGCATTCATGGGCCATCAGCGCTCGCGGATTCAATGATGTCTTTGCCAATAAATTGTTGGTCATGATCGATGGCCGGACGATCTACACGCCTCTGTTCTCCGGCGTCTTTTGGGATGTGCAGGGCACCATATTGGAAGATGTGGCGCAGATTGAAGTGATCCGCGGACCAGGAGCGACGCAATGGGGAGCCAACGCGGTGAACGGCGTGATCAATATTATAACGAAAAGCGCGCGAGATACACAGGGCTTGCTCGTGACGGCTGGAGCCGGAACGGAGGAGAATGGGTTTGCGGGCGTGCGTTACGGCGTGAAGCTGAACGAGGACAGTTTCCTGCGAGTTTTTGCGAAATATAATAATCGCGATGACCAAAGCTTCCCGACTGGAGGCAAATCAAGCGATGACTGGGAAATGTACCGAGGCGGTTTTCGTATCGATTCCAAACTGACGGATATCAATCTGATTACATTCCAGGGAGATATTTACTCTGGTCGGCTGGATCAGCTTTATACGGTTCCCACTTTTACGCCGCCTTTTGCGACGACGGTTCCAACGCAATTGAAAGTGAGTGGCGGAAATCTTCTTGGGCGGTGGACGCACGATTTTTCTGAAGACGCACAGTTAACCCTCCAGGCGTATTATGATCGCACCGTCCGAAACGCGACGACGGTTTTCCAGGAAGACCGCGATACCGGCGATATTGATGCGCAACATCGTTTTAAAGTGGGCGAACGGCAAACGATTACCCTGGGGGCGGGCTATCGGTTGACTCACGATGTGAACCACAACACGCTGAACCTGGCGTTTAATCCGAGTGCCCGGACCTTGAACCTTTTCAGTGGCTTTATTCAAGACGATATCGAACTGCAACCGGAACGATGGTCGTTGATGGTTGGCAGTAAAATCGAGCACAACGACTTTACCGGGGTTGAAGTGCAACCGAGCGCTCGCCTTCTCTGGACCCCGGCGCAGCGTCACGCCATTTGGGCTTCCATTTCCAGAGCGGTGCGCACCCCTTCGCGGGCTGAGGATGATGTGGCGTTGAACCCGGTTGGAGTCCCTCCCGGTGTTGCCACCATTCGAGGCAACCGGAACTTTGATTCGGAAAAGTTGATCGCCTATGAAATTGGCTACCGCGTCCAGCCGCATAAAAAAGTCACCTTCGATTTCGCGGCCTTCTATAACGACTACGATGACCTTCGGACCTTGGAACGGACGGGAACGCTGTTTCAGTCGCGAGTTGATAATCGGCTCTTCGGAGAGACTTATGGCTTCGAGGCGTCTTCAACTCTGCAGGCGCTGGAACAATGGCGTTTAACCGCCGGTTATACGTTCCTGCAAATGCAGCTGCACAAAGAACGCGGCAGTTCCGATACGATGTCCGAAGATGCGGAGCGGATGAGTCCACAGAATCAGGTCTTCCTTCGCTCCCTGTTGGATTTGCCTCAGCATGTAGAATTCGACCAGACCCTTCGTTATGTCGATCGAATCATCGTTTCGGGTTCTGGAATCCCAGGATATTGGTCGCTCGACCTGCGATTAGGCTGGAAGCCAACTCCCAACTGGGAGTTTTCCATTGTTGGGCAAAACCTTTTGGCCCCGAGTCATCCGGAATTCAATCCGACCTTCATCGTTTCCCAACGCACCGAGATTGATCGCGGCGTATACGGAAAGGTCACCTTTCGCTTCTGAACAAAGTTAGGCGCGGGAATGGCTTGAAAAAGCGTCTGCGACCTTTCACTTTCCCTGCACTATTAAATCCACATGAAACGTTCAATCGGTTTGCTTCTTACTATTCCTGTTATGGCTGCCTTGCTCGTGAATGCCCTTGCCGCGGACAGCACCGACCAGAGCGAAGACGCCAAGGCAACTGCCGCCCGAATCGCCGAAGTGAAGAAATTGTTGCGCGACGTGCCATTGATTGACGGACATAACGACGTTCCCTGGGAATTTCGTAAATACAGCAACAACATTGATAAGATTAATTTCGCCGGTGACATGAGCAAAGCATCGCCGAAGCTCGTGACCGATATTCCGCGCTTGCGCGAGGGTGGGGTCGGAGGACAATTCTGGTCGGTTTATATTCCCGGCAGTTTTACCAACGCCGAAGGGATCAAGGCGGTTCTGGAGCAAATCGACATCGCCCATAGATTGATCAAAGGGTATCCGAAAGATTTGGAACTCGCTCTGACTGCGGCAGACGTCGAACGCATTCATCGCGAAGGGAAGATCGCTTCGATGATCGGCATGGAAGGTGGCCACTCAATTGGAAATTCGATGGCAGCGTTACGAATGACGTATGCATTGGGCGCGCGGTACATGACGTTGACGCACACGAAGAACGTCGATTGGGCAGATGCGGCGACGGACAAACCGGAGCACCATGGACTCACTTCATTTGGTGAAGAAATCATCCATGAGATGAATCGCCTTGGGATGCTGGTGGATTTGTCCCACGTTTCCGACGATACGATGCGACACGTCTTGCGGATCACGAAAGCGCCGGTGATCTTTTCTCACTCCTCCGCGCGTGGTGTTTGCGATCACCCCCGCAATGTTCCTGACGACATCCTGAAACTCGTCGCTGCCAATGGAGGTGTCGTGATGGTGAATTTTGTTCCGGGATATCTCACGGAAACGACGAAAAAGTATTGGGAATTGATGGACGTGGAAGAAGAGCGCTTGAAGAAATTGTATCCGAATGATCCTAAGAAAGTGGATGATGGAGTCGAAGAGTGGAAAAAGACCAATCCACGCCCGAAGCACGCAACTCTCTCCGATGTCGCGGATCATATCGATCACATCCGTAAAGTTGTCGGCTCTGATTACATCGGCATTGGCGCGGACTACGAAGGTTTCAGCAACCCACCCACCGGACTCGAAGACGTGACCAAGTATCCCAATCTCCTGGCTGAGTTATTGCGGCGCGGCTACAGCAAAGATGAAATCAAAAAGATTGCCGGAAAAAACGTCTTGCGTGTCATGCGACAGGCCGAGAAAGTCTCCGCCGAACTGCAAAAAAAGAGTTCGCCCCACTGATTTAGTTTTCAAAAGCCTGTTCTATCTTGTTGCATGCTTAAGCTCGTCCCGCCCGACACGCATTTTTTGTCCGCCGCCATTGGCTGGATGGAATTGGGTAACGCCGCGGAAGCGAAATTGGAATTGGAAAAACTTTCCGAATCCGTTCGCGATCATCCCGACGTGTTGGAAATCGAATGGCTGATTCATTCGAAGCAGAAAGATTGGACATCCGCGCTCAAGGTGGCTCAGGTCATTGTTAAAAAATGTCCCGAGCAGGCTGCGGGCTGGTTGCATCAGGCGTACGCGTTGCGTCGCGTGGAGACCGGCGGCTTGCTGGCCGCGTGGAATGTTCTCTCCTCTATTGCCGATAAATTTCCGAACGAGCCCACTCTTTTCTATAACCTGTCGTGTTACGCCTGCCAGATGGATCGATTGGACGACGCGCGGCAACTGCTGCAGCGCGCGATGCGCGTGGGCGATCCGAAACATCTCAAAAAGATGGCGCTCGCCGATGAAGATTTAAGGGCCCTGTGGGACGAATTGCGGAAGTCCTGATCTCGTCTACAGCAGCTTCAGTTTGCCGGTGTTCTTGAGCGGACTGACCAGCGCCAGGCTCAATCGTTCCGGTCTGAAAAACTCCGACGCGACGGAACGGATTTCGCTCGCGGTTACGGCAGCCAGACGTTTCTTTACCTGGGAAGGTGGAATGATTTTCTCGTAAGCCAGAAGATTTTCACCAATCCACATCATCTGCGGTTCGGTGTTTTCCAGGCTCAAATCGATTTGTCCAATCGCATAGTCATGCGCGCGTCGCAGTTCAGCGGACGAGATTGGCTTTGTCGTCAACTGCTTCATTTCCCGACGAATGAGCTTCATCGTCTTTTCGACGTTGTCGGTATCGAGCCCCGCGGAAATGACGAGATCACCGGTGTCATCAAAAAAGCTTGGGCTGCTGTAAATCGAGTAAGCGAGGCCGTGTTCTTCGCGAACCGTTTGGAAAAGCCGCGAGCTCATGTTCTCGCCGAGAACGGTGTTGAGAATCCGAAGCGCGTAGCGACGATCGTCATGACGAGAAAACGTGCGGATGCCCAACGCCAGTTGTGTTTGCTCTGTTTTCTTCGTATGCAGGCAGATACGCGGTTTTGTCTGGTCATTGTTTGCCGCAGAATAATGGGGCCACGTTCCGGCGGGGAATCGCTTCGCATAGCGAGATACCGATTTAACGACATTCTTATGCTCCACATTCCCGGCGGCGGTAATCAGTGTGGCGGGAGCGATATAGTTCTTTCGGAGAAAATCGAGGAGATGTTCGCGCGAAATGGTATCGAGTGTTTTCTCCGTGCCGGTCAATGTGCGTCCGAGGGGCTGATCCGGCCAGATCGTCTCGTTGAGAAGTTCCTGCACATATTGCTGGGGCTGATCGCGGTACATGGCGATCTCTTCCTTGATGACGTCGCGTTCTTTTCCGATTTCGACGGGATCGAACACTGAATTGAGGAACATGTCCGTCAGCACATCCAGCAGTTCCTCAAATTTGTCGGCATGCGCTTTCGAGTAAAAGCAGGTGTTTTCCTCAGCGGTCCATGCATTGAGGTAACCGCCGATGCCTTCCACGGCCTGCGAAATCTGGGCCGCATTCCTTTTTTTTGTTCCCTTGAAAAGCAGATGCTCGATGAAATGCGAGATGCCACTCAGTGGGGCCGGTTCGTAACGTCCGCCGACGCCTACCCAAATGCCGAGACTAACGCTTGCCATATGCGGCATTTCAGCGGTGGCGATGGTCAGGCCATTATCGAGTCGTGTGATTTGATACATGAAACAGCTCTTCGATTGGTTGCAATCTGATACTTAAACCACAGATGGCAAATCTAAACCAACTTAGGCGAGCGTTTTTGGAATTTCATCCGGCGGTCCCACTCTTCGTTTATAATCGAGGATGATATTCACCGCTTCCTGTGGATCATCGGTGATGGTGACGAGTTCCAAATCGCCGGGGCTGATAAACCCTCTTTTTTCCAACGTCGCCTTTCCCCATTTCCACAAGCCGTCCCAGTAATCGTGACCGAATAAAATAATCGGGTAACGCGGAATGCGTTGGGTCTGCACCAGGGTCAGGACTTCGAATAATTCGTCCAACGTGCCAAACCCACCCGGCATGTAAATGAAGGCGATGCTGTATTTGACGAAGCAAACTTTACGGGAAAAGAAGTAGTGAAAATGGAGCGGGACATTTGCGTATTTGTTTCCCTGCTGTTCAAACGGCAATTCGATGTTGAGTCCAACGGATTTTCCTTTTCCTTCCGCGGCACCGCGGTTCGCTGCTTCCATAATGCCCGGGCCGCCGCCGGTGACGACACCGAGATGGTTTTTTGCCAACTCCTTGGCGATCATTGCCGCCTTTTGATAGTAGGGATCGGCGGGCGAAGTGCGGGCTGAGCCGAAGATCGTCACTGCGGGTCCGAGTTGGGACATCGTCTCAAAGGAATCGACGAATTCCGCCATGATCCGGAAAATGCGCCAGGGATCTTCGCGAATAAAACCAGCAGATGGACCATTCATGAGAACAGATTAACAACGAAGGGTTTGGGGTTTGAAGTAGAAGTTTTTACAAGTTCTGGAAACTAATCGCCGTCTCTCCTATTCTTCGGCCGTGCGTCTTGCCCAAACTATTTTGATTTGCGTCTGGGCGCTTCTTTTCTGCCTGCCGCTCCATGCGGAACCGGCAAATGTGCTGGTGGGTGAATTCACTTTCAATCGGCCCGCCGATTGGTTGTGGGAATCCGGGGCAACGAAATCAAAGGCCCTCACTCGTTTTATCATCCCTGATGAGTCCGGAAAGGTCTCAGGAACAGATGTCCGTTTTTACCTGGGACAGAAAAACCCGGCCATGGCCGCCGATGTTTGGAAATCCTATTTTCCCGGCTTGAAAGAAGGGGATACCTGGCAGGAGAAAAAGAAAATCGGAAAGCATGACCTGACCTACATCTCGATCAGCGGGAGTTATGTTTTCGGTGGAATGAAACCCAAGCCGAACCACACCTTCTTTGGAGTCGTGATACCGTCCGGAAACGATTTTGTGCACGTTCGGATTCTTGGACCGAAGAGTGACGTGCAACGGGCCAGCGCTCAATTTAAGAAAATGGTCGAGGACGCAGCGAAAGAAGCTGAATAATATGGCAAGGAGCATCTTTACCGGGCAAGGAGCGGTCGAATCTCACTCGTATCTTTCCATTGGATAATTTCCACCCGATTGCCGTCGGGATCACTGACGAAGAAGCGTTCTGCCCCGGGAATCGGTGTGGTTTCGCGAATGGGAATGCCGCGATCGGTCAGATGTTTGCGTGCATCCTGCGCGTTTTCGACGCGCAAGGCGAAATGGCGTCGACCGGGAATATCCGGCTGAGGCGAAATCAAAAGGTGAACGTATTGTCCGCCCACCTGAAACCACCGCACATTTAAGCCTGCGCCTTCGAAAGTGGAAGGACTGCTGACCTCCTGCAGACCGAGGACATCGCGATAAAAGGAAACGGCGCGTTCCGGATCGGTAATAATGACCGTGACGTGATCGATGTGGGTGAACTTCACGGGACAACTTTGCGTGTTCAAGACGATCCGGTCGAGAGGGAAGATCGTTGGGGGAGGGGGGATGACGATTATGATTAGGAGTAGGAGTAAGAGCAGATCTTCATAATCTAACTCATCCGTGCCCAAAAAATAAGTCCCTGCTCACCTTTCGGTAAACAGGGACAAATTCGGGGATGGGAGCTCGCCACATCTCTCTTTCCCGTGCCGACATTAGGCGCTGCCTCTTGCGAGGGCTGCCGGCTTCCCGACGCTATTCTCCACGGCAAGCGGAGTCTTCGGCCTCGTAGCAGGGCCGTCGAGGGTGTCACCACCGCTCGATTTTGAGTGAGGCTTTTCAGCTTGCTTCGACTGATGGTTGCGCCACCGGCCTGCAAACCAGGTCAAGACACGTCTGTGACTTCTCTTACCGCGTCTTGACCACTTAGCTCAGGGGCAGCCACTGCTTTTGGCAGTGCGTTCTCCCCGCGCCACGGGTCTCGCCTCTTCACTCTCAGGTTGCTTTTCGTCTCACAGTCCAGCGGTGTCTTTTTGAACATCGCCGGCTGGCGGAAGGTTTTCACGGATTCTGCCGAAACTCGTGTCCTTCCCAGTTCGAACGCTCACTTTGTTCCGCCTTTCGGCGTTTTTCGCTTGGCGAATCTCATTTCTGAAATCGCCAGAGTCATTCGCACCGTGCTGGCCCGCAGTAGCAACCGAATACCGTTTCGGGTAACTGCGATTCACTCAAACACGAAACCAGTCTGAGTTACTTGACTCAATTCGGAACGGTTTCTAATCGTTCCTCACTGCTCGATTCCTTTTTCGCGTTTACTGACAACTCGCGAAAGCTGTCAGAGGAACCGGTGAATCCTGCCTCCGCTGAGAACCTTGCGGTTCTTTTAAGAGGGGCCGAACCAACCAGCCTGGTTCAACCTTTCCCCGGTCACCCGGGATTATCTCCGAGAGGGTTGCGACTTTCTTTCGTCCGCCGCCCCGCTCTCTGTTCTTTCAGAGAACGCAATGAGATTAACATTTTTTCCGAAACTGACTATCAATTGATATTGACAGACTTATTCACCAAAACAGCCCGGTGAATAACTTGTGGAGAATTCAAATCAACCAATAAATACGGGCATTTCTATGACATCTGGCACGTTTCGATGGATGAACGGAGAAAATCCAAATGCCGGACAGGTGAACAAGTATTTTCCCTGAATCGCTGACTCGGGGTGTTTTTCCGTACGAATACTTAGGGGATGAACCAGGCGTAAAACAAAAAAAGCCGCTCGATCGAAATCGAGCGGCTTCGTTGAAAGGCCTGTGTTTACTTGGCTTTTTTCGTTTTTGTCTTCGCGGTTTCTTTTTTGCGCTTCAAATAAGCGGCACGACGTTTTTGTTTTTGTACTTTGTTAGATTGCTTTCCCATAGTTCTCTTTGTGTAATTGTTTTTGTTTTGCGGAATATGAAGATTCAGCCGATTTCGTTCAATATCTATTTGTTGTTAGTAAGTTTATTTCTAGCGGGTTGCGAAACGACCGATACGAATAAACCAAAGAAAGAAACCACGGCCAAGGCGCAAAAGAAAGACGAACGAAAACCGAAGAAGGAATTTGCCACCGTTCGCTTTCATCTGGAAACCAACCTCGACGGAACTTCCAAGACCAAAGTCGTTCCGGTTTATCGCGCAAACCCGGTTTATATTGCCGTGGAAGAACTGGTTTTCCTCGACGAAGGTTCCGTGGACATGGCGCGCGTCCTCGAGTGGCAGGGAACTTACGCCATTCAATTGAAATTTAATCCCCACGGTTCGCTTTACCTGGATTCATTGACCACCTCCAACAAAGGCAAACGGTTGGTGATTTACAGCGAATTCGGCCAGTCCAAGGATGTTGTTGAACGACGCTGGTTGGCGGCGCCAGTCATCGAGAATCGAGTGGATACCGGTATCATTACGTTTACACCCGACGCCAGTCGTGAAGAGGCGGAAAGAATTGTGAACGGACTGAACAACGTGGCCAAAATGTTGAAGAAACGTTTGAGCTAATTCCTCTCGATTGCCTCGTGAAATGTTTTTTTCTTCTTCTCGCGCTGGTAACCAGCGGTTCCGCCCAGGTTTTTAATCTGCCCACGAGCAATCGCGCTTTGTTTGAAAAGGGCGGGGGAGATAAGTTTTTTGTCGGCACCACGGGCAAACCGTGGGAAAGCGGAACATTCGGCTGTGTTCGCAGTGGTGGCCAGCAGATGCATGAAGGGCTTGATATTCGCTGCGTGCAACGCGACAAACGCGGCGAGCCGATGGATCCTGTCACCGCGACGACGGATGGCACGGTGGCTTACATCAATCGCAAACCACAACTTTCGAATTACGGCAATTACATCATCCTGCGTCATCGCATCGAAGGGATCGAAATTTTCTCAGTTTACGCGCATTTGAGCGAAGTCCAGTCGGGATTGAAAGTGGGACAGGCGGTCCGGGCCGGAGAACGCATTGCCACGATGGGGCGAACGAGCAATACCCGTGAAACGATTACGAAGGAACGCGCGCATGTGCACTTCGAATTGGATCTGCTCGTAAATGATAATTTTTCCCGTTGGCACAAAAAACGAATGCCGAAACAACGGGACGATCATGGACCGTGGAACGGGCAAAATCTCGTGGGTCTGGACCCGCAATTGGTTTTACGTCTGCAACAGGCGCAAGGGGCGCGATTCAGTCTGGCGCGATTTCTCCAGAGCCAAACAGAGCTCTGTCGGGTTTTTGTGCGTTCGACGGATTTCTCATGGGTGAAGCGTTATCCTTCCTTGATTCAACCGGCATCGAGCAACGCCAAAATCGTTGGTTACGAAGTATCGTTGAATTTCAATGGTGTGCCTTTTCGTTTAGTGCCGCGGACGGCTGCGGAAGTGAAATCGAAAAGCAGATTTCAATTAATCTCCGTGAACGCGGCCGAGGCGGAGGCCAATCCGTGTCGGCATCTGGTCGTGAAGCGGGGCCGGAACTGGGAACTTTCCACGGCGGGGGAGAATCTTCTCGATTTGCTGACGTTTTAGAAACCGTCAGCGGTTTTTGGTTTGGAAAAGCAGTGGGTCAAAATCAAATTTCCGAGAAACGGTTTGTGCCACTCTTCCGGCATGCAGGATATCTATTTTCCCTGGTAAAAAACTTTTCCTGAGCTCAGGAAATCCATCTTCCCTCGTAAAAAACTTTTCCACACGTGAGGAAAACCATTTTCCCGGGGAAAAAACTTTTCCACCGCAAAGGAAATCTATTTTCCTCAGGAAAAATCTTTTCCTCAGCGAAAGAAATCTATTTTCCTCGGGAAAAAACTTTTCCTACGCGAAAGAAAACCATTTTCCTGAGGAAAAAAGTTTTCCACAGCTCAGGAAATCTTTTTCACTCAGGAAAAATCTTTTCCTCCGCGAAGGAAAAGTTTTTTCCTGAGGAAAAAAGTTTCCCTTTTGCACCGGAAACGCGGGTTTTGAGGGCTTTTTCGACCTGCTTTAGTGACCTGTAACGCTAAAGATGCGTTTTTTGGCGTTTTGCCCGTATGAGGGTTGTTTAGGGTCTGAGGCTCCGGCGGATGCCAGGGGGACTCGATCGGTCAGGAAATCAGGTGCTGGCCTCTTCCGGGGCCTCGGCGGGTTCCGGTTTTGCCTCTTCCGCTTCTTCCTTTTCTTCCTCTTTAGCCGTGGTTTCGTTCAGTTTCACGGCGCCCATGAACAGGCCGGTGAAAAGACCGCCGCTCAGGAGCGTGTTGCGGAAGAACGTCCAGGTATCCGGCCAATTGGCCGTGCCTTTGGTCATCGCCCAGAGCCAGCCAATGAAATCTTTGGTGTATTCCGGATTGCCAAAAGGATTGATCAGCCATGAAAGCGTGTTGGTGATCAGATAGAACAACATGGCACCCAGCATTCCGCCTCCCAGCAAGCCGATGAAGGAGGAGCTTGGCTTGAAACGTTTCCCCAGCCAGATCAAAACGGCGTAGCCCGCGTAATTCCCCAGCATATATATAAGCATCGGAATCGTGAAACATTCGTAGCCGAGGGAGAATTGATAATAACAATTCAGCGCGAGATCGGTGATGGCCAGCGTGACCATGGGAACCCACCACGCCATTCGCTTTGGAAAGCAGACGCCCGCACAGAATGCGACGGCGTAAACGACGCTGAAGCTGGGCGGCAAAACGCCGGGCAGGCGGCTTATCGCAAACGCCAGCACGAGTAGCAACGGCACCAGTAACTTTCCTTTCACGCGGCCAAGGTAAAGTTCAGAGTTTAAAGTTCAAGGTTCAAAGTTTAAGGTGAGCTTTTGACAGAACGAAATTTGAACTCCGAACAACGCCAATTATTTCCTGTGGTCTACGAAGATGCCGACCTGCTCGTCATCAACAAGCCCGCCGGCCTGGTGTGTCATCCGACCAAAGGCGACGAGTATTCCAGTCTGATCAGCCGCATTCGCCTGTATTTGAATGGTGCCGCGAAACCGCACCTGATCCATCGTCTCGACCGCGAAACCAGCGGGATTGTGTTGGCGGCCAAAAATCCGGAGGCGGCAGGGGAGTTGGGGAAAATCTGGGAGTCGCGTTATGTTCGAAAGGAGTATTACGCGATTACCCATGGATACCTCGCAGTCGAACACGGGCTAATTGATGCTCCCATTGGAGCGGACGAGCAGAGCAAGACCTATATTAAAGACTGCGTTCGCGCCGATGGAACCTCGGCGCAGACGGAATTTTGGGTGGAACGGCGGTTTCATCGTGACGGCAAAGATTTTTCCCTCCTGCGCGTCTTACCGAAGACCGGGCGTAAGCATCAGATTCGCATTCACTTGCAACACCTCGGCCACCCCATTGTCGGCGATAAGATTTACGGCGGCGACGAAGACCTCTATTTGTCATTTGTGAAGGGAAATTTGACCGCCGAACAGCGGGCTCAATTGATTTTGCCGCACCAGGCGTTGCACGCGCGGAGTCTGGGCTTTCGGTTTCGCGGGGAAGAAAAGGTCTTTTATGCCGAGCCGGAGGAATGGTTTTGCCAGTTTGTGATGGATGGGGTGAAGCGTGAATCGTGAAGCGCGGCCAGAATTTTCGTGTTCTTCCTTTGGTTCGTGGATAAAACACCGGGGTGTCTGAAATTCCAAAAACCATGCGCGCCGTTGTTTACCGCGGCGTTAATGATCTTCGAGTGGAAACGGTGCCCGTCCCGGAAACCAGGGAAGACGAATTGCTGGTAAAAGTGGCTGTGTGTGGCGTCTGCCCCACCGACATCAAAAAAATCCAATACGGAACTGTGCCTCCTCCGCGCATTTTCGGGCACGAAACCGCAGGCACCATTGTCCGCGTGGGGAAAAAGATCGCCCGTCGATTTAAAGTCGGAGAACGCGTGGCGTTGCACCACCACATCCCTTGTCTGAAGTGTCACCTGTGCAAACACCAGGCCTACGCCCAATGTGAAACCTACAAAAAGACTGGAATTACGGCGGGATTTGAGCCGGCGGGAGGCGGTTACGCGGAATACGTGCGTGTGATGAATTTTGTTTTACCGGGCGTGGTGAAGATTCCGGCAAAAAACACCTTCCTGGAAGGGGCAATGCAGGAGCCGGTGAACACGATTTTGAAGGCCATAAACCGGCTCAATTTGCTGCGGGGAGATTCGGTTCTGGTCGTCGGACAAGGCCCGATTGGCCTGATTTTCACGCGCCTGCTGCGGTTGCAGGGCATGCGGGTGATTGCGAGTGATTTGCTCGAATCGCGCCTCCAATTGGCTGCGAAGTTTGGGGCCCAGGTTGCAATTTCGGCAAGTGATGAGAGGTTTGCGGCACGGGTGAAACAGGCAAGCCACAAGCAATTGGGAATCGATGCGGCCATTATTGCAGTGCCTTCTGATGCGGCCGTCCAACAGGCTCAACAATTATTGCGTGGAGGAGGGCAAATCCTGCTCTTCGCCCATACCGTTCGTGGCAAAAAAAGCGAAGTTGATTTTTCATCGGTTTGCGTTGACGAAAAAGATTTTCTTGGAAGTTATTCTGCGGACGTGACGCTTCAGGGTGAAGTCGCGGACATTATTTTCTCGCGAAAACTGGACGTGCGTCGTTTAGTGACACATCAATTTCCCCTTGAAAACACGGGCCAGGCGGTGGGTTTGGCGGCAAAGCCAACCGAGGAATCATTGAAGGTCGTGGTGTGCAGTGAAACGCCCAAAACAATTCCATGAAAGCGCTTTACTCTTACGGATTCATTGATTATAAAATCACAACTTAGCTCGCTAATCTGTTCAGCAAAAACCTGACGAAAAAAAATTAGAAAGCAATTGACACTCAAACCCGATTTTGAAAAACTCATTTTCGGAAAACAAACAATGAAAACTAAATCATTACTTCTCACGGCTCTATTGTCCGTTGCTGGTGCTTCGGGTTTGATGGCGCAAAGCAGCAACGTTTTTTCACAAAACATCGTTGGTTATGTTAGTCAGTCGTTTCCTTCAGGCTTTTCCATTGTGACTTGCCAGTTGAAGGGTTCCCCTGATAACAAGCTTACAACATTGATCCCTAATCCGCCGGAAGGCACGATTGTTTATAAGTGGGACAATGCTCAAAATCGTTATTTCATCGATGACTTTTTCTTGGGGTCTTGGGAAGGTGACGATTTGAACCTTACCTTGAATCCTGGTGAAGCTGCCTGGGTTAAAGCTCCTTCGGCTTTTACTAACACAATTGTTGGTGAAGTTGTTTTGTCTTCTACTAACAATGTTCGTAATGGTTTCAACATTGTTGGCTCTGTTTTGCCGAAATCCGCGACCTTGGAATCGTTGGGTTATTCTCCTCGAGAAGGTGATATCGTTTATCAATGGAGTAACGCTCAAAATCGTTATTACATTAACGATTACTTCCTTGGTTCCTGGGAAGGTGATAATTCTGGTGCGTCGCCGACGTTGGCTGTTGGTGAAGGTGCTTGGATTAAGAATACCAGTGGCAGCTCGAATCAATGGTTTCAGGCGATCAATGTTGGTCCCTAATTTTCGGCTTGAAAATTTAAAAAGTTAACAATTAAATAATCCTTAAAATGAAGAAGACACTATTTTTAATCGCCCTGATGGCTGGAGCTGTATCTGGCTTTGCTCAAGGCTCTGTTACATTCGCGAATAATTCCGGTGCTGGTTTTCTGACTACGCCTGGTACGGCGGCGAACGGTCATACTGATCGTTTGGTTTATTACACTGATAATACGACCGCTTTGTTGGGTACCAACTGGGTTGCTCAATTGTATTATGCGAGCGGTGCGAATCAGGCTGAAGGCAGCTTGCATATCATCTCTGGTGATACGCCAACAAAATTTTTCGCCACAAGTCAGCCAGGTGGTGCTGGTCTGTTTAATGGTGGTACCAAAATATTCCCAGATGTTGCACAAGGTGTAACCGCCACGTTGCAAGTCCGTGTTTGGGATGGTTCTTTGTATTCGACGTATGCCTTGGCTGCAGATCCAAGTTCTCTGCCAGCCGGACCGCATATTACTGGCAAGTCGGCAACATTTAATTATGCTCCGCCGACTCCGCCGTCGACCTCCACAGCGATGGAAGGATTGCAATCCTTCACATTGCAAGCTGCTCCTGAGCCGTCCACGATCGCGCTCGGTGTCCTTGGCGCTGCGAGTTTGTTGATTGTCCGTCGCCGTAAGTAGTCCGTGTTTGTTTTCCTCGAAGCCGCCCTGTCAGGGCGGCTTTTTTTTTGTTTTTTGTGAATCTTTTTTCAGGATTCGGTGTTATATTCTCGCTCCCTTTTGAGGGAAAAAATTTTACCGATCGTATGAATTGCATTTCGATGAGAACTGCCAAAGTGCTGTTCCTCGCCGCCGGAGTGGCTTTAATCCAGAACGGGTCCGCGGCTCTAACCGTAGACAATCCTTATCATACCATCGTCGAACGGAATCCATTTGGCTTAAACCCACCGCCGACGGTGACTCCGACCAATGTCGTTGAGTCGCCAAGAAATATTAAGTTTAACGGTATTACGGCGGTCAGGGGCAAAAAAAAGGCATTCTTTACAATTGCTGGCAAAGATCCGAAGGACCCGCCAAAATTTGTCACATTATCAGTAAGCGAAAGAGACGATATCCTTGAGGTGACCAAAATATTTAAGGAAGAAGGGGAAGTTGAAGTTGTTAATTCAGGGGTAAAGATGGTGTTAAACTTCAAGAAAAATGGTAATCAGCCAAATGCAGCGCCGGTGGCCGGTGTTCCTGCGGCTGTTCCTTCAGCGGTCGTTTATTCACCTGTCCCAGCGGTCGCTCATCCGATGCCATCGCCTGGATCTACTGCTTCAAGTCCCGTTCTGGGAGGAGTCCCGACGCCATCGCCACAAACTGCGATTTTCAATCCCATCTCGGCTGGCGGCGTAGTCGCGCAGACGGGCATTGGTCGAAATCCAATTAGGGATTCGGGTCAGCAACTGGGGGTGGCGGATCAGGAAGCATTGATGCGCCTGAGCCACGAAACCATGGCTTTCCGTGTTCAGACGGGGCAACGAGATATCGTAAACTACTCCGCCACTGGTCCGAAAGATCCGAATATCCATGCGCCGACTCCGTCGAGCGGACCGCGAAGAATGGTAATCGACCCACCTCCGCCATTGCCCGGGCAGTAATTGCAGTTGACGTGCCCTTGCCTTTGTCCTCTTAAATAGCATTGAAATGGCGCGTTCGTCTATCGGTTAGGACGGAGCCCTCTCAAGGCTCAAAGACGGGTT
>CBHTTJ010000044.1:0-31871 GCA_966095605.1 uncultured bacterium
TCCGGACACTGATCCATCACCTCGAGCGGAAGTTTGGCGGACGCGCGCGCAAATTTTCTCTGCTCCGAATCGCGAATCAATTTCGCCTCAGGATTCAATTCATTCAAAGGAACGTTGTTAGAGACGGCGGTGTAAGGCGTGAAATCCGGAACGTCCCGGAAGCACGCAGTCATCGGAGTAGCGGAGGCATCCATTTGATTCATCGGCGGCAATCCAAGCATCAGCTCCATGGTTCGCATCAAACTCGTCTGATTGTAATTCACGCTCACGACCGCATGCCGTTTGGTGTAAGGACTGATCACGTAAGCAGTCGTTCGATACCCGCTCACATGATCCCAGCCCGCCTGCGGATCGTCTTCGATGGCAAAGATGCAGGTATCTTTCCAGAACTTGCTGTGACTGATGGCTTCGACGATCTGCCCGAAAGCGAGATCATTATCAGCCACCATCGCTGCGGGACTTGGTCCGCCTGCGCGCGTGCCGGAGGTGTGGTCGTTGGGTAAACAAATAATGCTGAGGTTCGGCATATTACCTTTGGCCTCAAATTGGTGGAGTTCCTTGATGAACTGTTTAGCGCGGAAGATATCGGGCACCCGCAGATTCCAGCCGATGGTGTTCGTCATCATGTGTGGACGCAACGATTCGACGCCAGGTTCGCACCCGTAAATAATCTCGCCGCGTTCGTTCGTGATGTCGTCGTAGTAATCGAGAAAGCGCGGCGACTTCTTTCCTTTGGGCTCCTTCCATTCCGCAGAACCGATGGTGTATTCGCCGTAATCGCGAAACGTTTTGCCGTGGGCAAGGACGTTGTCCCAGATAAATCCGCCGGGAGAATAGACCATCGCGTCAACGCCGTCGGGAGTCATGCCGTGCGTGTAACTGCGAGGAAATCCCGCGAAGGACTTTTCCATGTAATCGGTCGCGAATGCCGTGTCGGTCCACTGATGACCGTCCGCACTGAGAATTCCGGAGCAATACGTGTTATCGAGAAGAACAAAGTCACGCACCATCTTGTGCTGATTCGGTGTGATCCGTTCCCCGAAGATGCAGAGATCAGCATTGCCGTTTCCTTCTTTGATGTCGCCGAGCACCTGGTCGTAGGTGCGATTTTCTTTGATGATGTAAACGACGTGGTTAAACACCGAAGGTTCGCCGACTCGTTCGGGCACTGGCAACGGAGCGCGGCCGGGACGAGCGGGTTTCAATGCTTCCTGCATCACCGTGTCGCGATAATTCTGCAGCACGGATTCGGTGTAGCTCGCGAGTTCTTTTTTGTTCGGAACCGGAATTAACGAAAACGTTCCGACATGATCGTGGCTGTTGTACTTTTCCTTTTTGCTCGCCAACGTTCCGCGAATGTTCGCGACGTAGATGGAAGACTTTTTCGCGTCATGCACAATCGCCCCGGGGAACCAACCTGTCGGAATCAAGCCAAGCAGTTTTGATTTGCCGGGACGGAACTGAACCACCGCCACCGCGTTCTGGCTGCCATTGCACACGTAAAGATTTTTCCCTCGAGCATCGAAGGTCAGCGCATTTGGCCCGGCTCCGAAAATATCGTTGGCGTGCCATCGCAAGGAGATGGTTTCCACAACCACATCTTTGCGCGTATCGATCACAGTGACTGTATCGCTCCCCGCATTTGCGACGCAGAGATAATGTTTATCGGGAGTCAATGCCATGGCGGAGGAATGAATGCCCGCCATGATTTCCGTGGTGTGTCCTGTTGTCAGATCTATGACGGAAACGGAACCTTCGTTTGCAATAAATCGCACCGGATCGACTCGTACCAATGTTCCTCGACCGGCTGGACCGGTGACACTCTTTGCGTCAGGTCGGCGACCGCCCCAATTGCTCACGTAAGCTTTGCCATTGCACAAAATGACATCGTAGGGCAGGGCGCCGACGTTGAATGTTCGCAAAACTTTTCCAGACTTGCTGTCGAGTTCGAGCAGCCGATTGGAAAGATTTCCTGCGACATACAATTTCTTTCCGTCTTTGGAAACAGCGAGACCGGCTGGAATTTCATTCTTACGACGCGGCGCATTGGCGGACGGAAGAGAAAAAGAGGCGCGCCCGGCGATTTTGTGATCCTTGCCTACGGAAAAGACTTTTATGCTTCCATTCACATCGGAAAGAAACAGAGCAGAGCCATCCGGGGAAAAGGTCAGGCCGGTGTAACTTGCGCGTGCCGAAGTATCGGGCTTCAGAATTTCGGCGGAGACGACATCACCTTCGTCGCCCTGTTTTCCGAGTGGAAGCGATGCTCGTTGCGTGATGCTTGCCGTGGCGGCATCAATCACCATCAACTGATTATTTCCTGACGTCACGAGGAGAGAACCATCGGGGCTCAACGCCAAAACCTGGGGCCGCGCTCCCGCCAATTCAATTTGCCTGCCCGCTGGAGTCAGGACGCGATTTACCGGAAGAACCGTCGTGTGTTCATCCATACGACCGACGCGCTGTTTGTTGTCGGCTGCGGAAAGCGGAAGAACGGCCGTGAGCAAAAGAGAAAAAATGGTTCTCGTCATGGTATAACTAGAGTTTTTGCATGTGAGATGGGCTCTGGCAAGCCGCGGTCACGATAAACACAAAAAAGTTCCCTTCAGTATTTAAACGCAACGTTGACGGCGTCCTGTCAAAGGCGTTTGCTTCCTTGCATGCGCTCCGTTGGTGGGTTTGTTGGACTTGCGTTCGTCCTTTGCCAGGTTTTCTCGTCAACCGCGAGCGAACTGAAGCTGCGGAAAATTTCCGACACCGTTCTCGATGCCGCGGCGCTGCATTTCACAAATGGTTCATGGGGTCTTTGCGTGAATGGCGAAACGTTTCAACAGGATGCGTTGACGAGTTTCAAAGGATTTCAATACGCAACGTATTACGACGCCGAACGTCATTTGTGCGTGGGGAGAAGAGTTGTCGGTGCCGAGAATTGGGAAATTATCCGATTCCGTGATTACCACTTCAAAGGCAACGACACGCACAATGTCGCGGTGATCGGGATTTGTCCGCGCGACGGGACGATTCATCTTTCCTTTGATCATCATGGAAGCCCGTTGCATTACCGCGTTTCGCAACCACAGGTCGCCTTGCATCCGAAGAAATTTGTCTGGAGCACCAATTTGTTTAGTGCCACGCGAAGCGAACTGGAGCCTGGTAAAAAATTATCACACGTGACTTATCCTCGTTTCTTTCGCACCCCGGAAGGTGGCCTTCAATTTAGTTGCCGGATCGGCGGGAGTGGAGATGGAGAGAAATGTCTCGCCGATTACGATGGGAAACACGGCGTTTGGAAAAATTTCGGCGCCTGCTTCGGCAGCACCGGCACTTATCTGGGACAAACGACCCGCAATCCATACCTGAATGGCTACAATTACGATCGAGAAGGCCGCCTGCATGTCACCTGGTGCTGGCGCGAAACGGGAGACCCCACAACGAATCACGACCTCAACTACGCATGGAGCGACGATCGTGGAGTTACCTGGCGCAACAACATCGGCCAAAACATCGGTGAGCGCGGAAAACATGCTGTCACCGTCGAATCTCCCGGTGTCGCGGTTGTCGAAATCCCAATGAACCGTGGGTTAATCAATGCCACGACGCAAGCTATCGACAGCCGAAACAGGATTCACCTGCTCACTGCGCATCTTTCCGATTCCCGGATAAAGCCTGCCGACTGGAAAGCGACACGCCAGCAATCGCATTACTTTCATTATTGGCGCGACGAGAAAGGCCGATGGCAACGCAACGAAATTGATTTCATCGCGAGTCGTCCGCAGCTTTGGTTCGATTCGCACGACAACGCATATTTGATCTGCGTGGGCGAAGACCTCATCATTGCCGCAGCCACGGCGAAAAGCCATTGGACCGACTGGAAGATCGTTCATCGCGAAACAGGGCCTTTCGAAAGCCAGCCGCAGATCGATCGTTATTGTGATTCGGACAATTTATTTGTTTACGTCCAAAAAGCGGCGACTGTCACACCACCTC
This sequence comes from uncultured bacterium, assembly GCA_966095605.1. Lineage (GTDB taxonomy): Bacteria > Verrucomicrobiota > Verrucomicrobiia > Limisphaerales > JACDHS01 > CBHWET01. The sequence goes on from CBHTTJ010000044.1 coordinate 3,988, forward strand.
TCTCCAGCGCTCTCCACGTTTTTCAGTTTAAACCGTAAACAAAGATTTCATTTCAGAAGGAAAAGCTTGGCCTGCGATTTTGGCGAAATGTAGGAGCCTAAGAACTCGCCTTTGTAGGACTTTTTCCAAAAACCTCTCGTTTCTTGCCCGGGCGTTGACAGGGATAGGGGAAAACCGGATAAGCGTCTCATCCTTACGGAAAATACAAAAACAACAACAAATATGAAATTACTTACAACCATAATCCTGGGCCTGGCCTCAAGTCTTATCGTCAATGCAGCTCCGTCTCCGACGGGAACAGGGCAAGCGCAAATTTCCCTTTCGGTTACACCCTCGCCTGCGATTGAAGGTGAAATTCTCACCGTTCAAGCAATCGTTTATTCCGCGAATGGGGCCGTGCCTGCGCCCAACGGCGACGTGGCCTTTTTTGGCGAATATGTCGACACCGTGACTCTTCAATCGAAGACCATCGATATCGGCACCGGTACGATCACCACCAATTCCGCCGGCACGACGAGTCTGACGCTCGATACGACAGGTCTTGGGGGCCAGTTGGTCAGCTTCAAAGCCCATTATCTTCCTCCGAGCCCGCCTCCAGGACAGGGTTTCGGTTCTGTGTTCTCCGCTTCGATCCCTGTTTACATTGCTCCGGCTACGGTGACTTGCACCGGCTTCACCATTGCCGCCGACCTCGCTGCTGGCAGTGGGAACCCGGTCGTGAATCAAAGTGGCAACTGGAGCTACAAAATTAAATTGCGCGCCTGCTCCGCGGTTTCGAACGTCACCGCACAAGGCGGCACGAGCGGTTGGCTGACGCTTGCGACCACTGGCGCGTTGGTTCCGTCCAAAGGCACCGTTGCTGTGCGCAAACAAAACAATAAAACCGCGGTTGTTCTTTGGACCGTTGGTAATATGGCGGCAGGCGAAGAAGCTGAACTCCTGGTCAACATGACCGGTACCGTTCCGAAGGGCAGCTCCGGCACGGTCCAATATATTTCGGGTCCATGGTCTGCGATCACTACGTCGACGGATGAAGTTCCGGTGACCAGCAAGACGGAATACACCGATCGCGTTTCCGTCACGGTGCAGTAAATAATCCCTCATCCCTCCACGGCAACAACAGGATAGGCGGGCCGCGCCAAGGCGAGGCCCGCCTTTCTATTTTTAATTACTCCTGTCCAACTTTGACTGCGCGGTAGAATTCATTACCCGTCGCGGTCTGATTGGTATAAGTGAAAATTCCGAACGAGTTGGTGAACGTCAGCTTCGGATCCCAGTCCAGCATGTTCGTTGAAGAATCAATCCGGTAAACGCCATTGACGTTGGCGAGTAAAATCCACTCGAACGTTCCCGCAGGTGAAAGCGCTGTGCGAATCGTTGTGCTGATGAGGTTGGTGGGTCCGCTGTTGAATGAAACGATATTCGCAGTTCCCGCAAATGAACCCCATTGCAGCAGGTCAAAACTGTTTCGAAACGGAATATCAGGATACTCCGGCCCGCGATTGCTTCCGGCAGCCGCGATGAATCGGCTGAAGTCATAAAGGGTGATATCTATCGGTCCCTGAATGACCCCGGGGCCATCTCCACCTGGATTGCCATTGGCTTCGGCGTTCTTTTGCCAGAAGGACGCGTCGGTCGTCGTTCCAAGGCCAGAAGATAAGAGAAAAGGTTTCCCTTGAAAGTAAGCCAGCACCGGAATGGCTTCCTGGGCGCGGAAAACGAAATCGGGCCTTGTGATGATTCGCTGCACGGTTTGTTGTTGCAGATTTGTGTTCCCGGGTGGAGTCGGTGAAAAATAGTAGTCTGTAAAAACGTTTGTCATGGGCGTGAACTGTTGATTCGTTACATTCCACTCCATTCGCACAAAGGTAAGTTCTTCTCGTCCTGGGCGGAGCACTCCGTCGATTAACGCATTGCCGACACCGTTGCAATCCGGAGGAAGAGATTCCACGACATGATTGGACTGATTTAAAAGAAAGCGGAGCCCTCCTGCGTCATCGAAGGTCAGGGCTGAATAATATTCGCCGTTATTCGATGGCCCATCTGCGACGGCCGAAGGAGTGCCGAAGGGATCGATAACATAGTTCTGGACGAATCCGAAATTCCTCACGGGGTAGAAATAAATCGTCGAATCGTAAGCGTAACCGTTGCACATGTTGGTGGCCTGAAGCGTTTGCGGGTCAAAGTTCCGTTGGATGACCGTGTAGTTCGTTTGGTTGTTGGTGAATTGCAGTGACCTGAAGGTGTTGATATATCGGCTCGGTGAGGCCAATCCTAATTGTCCAATCAGTTGGACAAGAGCATACGATTTTAAATCCAACAGATGTTGCGAAGAGGCGAGGGGATTAACATGTTCGGTTGTGAAAGCATAGTTCGCCAAATCAATTTGTGACGCTGCTGGCAGGTCGTTGAATATCTGGATCGCCGCTTCAACTGCATCCATCCCGGGTTGCCCGAAAGCCGCGACAAAGGAAGGATCAAAACCATATGTGAGCGTGGGAACATTCCAGCGATAACCCTCGTTGATTTTCATGGGGCCGCTTTCCAGGGAGTAAGACATATTGGTTGTCATCCACGCAGCGTGCGGACCGAGCAGAGAAAATGCGCGGAGATCCGGCGTGAGCCCAAGAATCAAAATCCAACCCACCAGTAAACCTTTTAGAGATCGCATGAACGCAAAAGACGATACTGTTTGAACCAAAAATTGTCGAACGGTTCCGCGACTGACTTAAAGACTTTATACGTTGTTCATCTACGGCGTTCGCAGACGATAAAGTCGGTTGGGATCGTTTTGCTACTGGTGGCCATGAATCGGTCAAATTGTTGCAGCTGATGAATGCCGTGACACCGTCCTCCTACGTATAAGATCGGTTCTAAGGAGCTACGGTATAGGTCAATTTATCGAAGTAAATCGCGTGGGGCTTGCCGCCACCTTTTCGATGAGTCAGCAATCCGAACCGATCAAACGCAAATTCTGGACCTTTCGCCCCTTCTTTAAGATCGTAAACTACGGGTGATCCGTCCTTGCCGAGTTGAAGTTTCAACTGCCCATTGCCGGAAGCGCCATCGGGATTGTATTCCAAATAAAATTCACGCCATTCACCGTCTTCGTAAACGCGCGTGTTTGGATTCCATGCCTTGAGTGTTTGCTCCTCGGGATCACGCGGTGATCGATAGCATGGGATCATGCCGTATCCATTGCTTCCGGCGCTGATGGCGACGCCCAAAAATTTGTTTGGAAGTCCGTGACCTTTGCCGCCCGTCGTCTGGTCGCACGCGGTGGCGCTGTTGTACCAGCCGAACAATTCGCCCGCGTCAACGTTGGCCCAATCAATTTTCATTCTCCCCGTGGCATAGAAATGATGGTCCCGGGTGTTCAAAGTGCCGTTAAGTCCGGCACCATACGAAGCACGAGGAACGTTCAGATTCTCGAAGCTTGCCAGGTAAATGATGCCTCCCATGCAATAACGGTCCGTTTCGGAAATAGTATACATGGGAGAAAACCCATTGAGTCCGTCGAGGTTGGGCAATGTTTTAGCCCATCCGAATTCATGGTAGGGACGAATGATGTAATCCTTTTTTGTGAATGAGTTATTCACCCCGCCCCAGCCTGAGGGCGGGGAATTAAAGTCATTGGAAGCCGGGTCACGTTGGTTGTTGGTCGTATTCACAACATCGTCAAGGTAAGCGGTCATCGGCTTCTCCTCCGCGGGAAGCTTTCCATTCCACATGCCGAAGATCTCAATGTCGCCACCTTTCTCGATTTTGTTTTCTCCAAAATAGAAAACTTTGGCATGACCATCGATCTCGACAGAAAGCGTGCCAAGCCCGTGACCGCCCGCAGGATCAAATTCCATAGTGTAGTGATGCCATTCGGGGCCGGCCGGAAAAGTGGCAACTGCGCCCCAGCCGGCGCCGCCGTGGCCTTCATAGTTTTTCAGCGTGCCTTCTGCGGCAACGTTGATGCATCGGCCTTGACCTTTGATGTTGATGCTGCTGATTCGAAGAGCCAGCGTACTGGGCTCATGCCAGCTCATGCCATGTTTGCTGGTCCAACCAATATGCAAACAACGACCCTCATAGTTGGGAACCTGTATCCAGCCTTCGGATCGTAATTTGTCGCTGAAATGGAGGATGTTTGTTCCGTAGTCATAACCGTAGTAAGACAAACCGATGGCGGGCGTCAAACGGCCCCCAATACAACCACCCGTCCTGCCACCGCTCGAACGATATCCATAATCCTGAACCACGGTCACCGGTTCATGCGCGTTGAGATTATTGACGGCAAAAAACGTAGAGCCCGTCGGGTCGGTATCGAAAAACGCGGTGCGACTGTTTTCTCTGGCAGTCGAATGCGGAATCGGAAAACCCGAAACGCGAGTGTAAACGAGATTATCCGACCAGAAAGTGCTCGTCCCGGAACCCGTTTTGCCGGTGACGATACCGAAGCGGTTGAACTGGTTCGAGGCGAGGGCATGTTTCTGTTCCTTTGTCAGCGAGAGTCTCGAGGAAGAATTGCCGATCGTTAATACGACTTCACCGCTGCCGTGTGTTCCTCCTGTTGGAACGTAGCTGAGTTCCCAGCTGAAGGGAGCATTCTCAGTCATTGGCAGAGCGGGTCCGGTGACAATTGATTTTCCGTTGTCTCCGAGGGCGGAACTAAGATGAGTTCCATCCTGCTGCCATCCGATAAACGTGTCTGGCACGACATCCGGAGAAGCGTAGGTATCCGAATTAAACCACCCGAGACTGGCCTTGCCTTGAGCGGCGGTGAAGACGCACCACCCGGAGGCACTGAACGGAATGTTCACGTCGAGCAACCTGGAATTGAAAGCAATGTTGTCCGCAAACCATGAAATGTCATTGCCCGAAACAGAACCCCCGATCTCGCCGGGAGCACATCCGGCTGATGCGAGATGCGCCGCCGCCGAATAACCAAAGTCCACCGTTTCTCCGTGACGATTGTTTCTTTGTTCCCATTTGACAGGGCGGTCAAAGTCTTCCGCGAGGTGAAACGGATTAGGAGGATTTGCCTGCGCTGGAGGAAGTGTTGCCTTTGATTTTCCGTTTTGAGGTCGTTGCTCGATTTGCCTGAGCATTTTCTCGCGCTGCTTTTCTCGTTTTGCAGCTTTGCGTTCTCGCTTGTTCAGCGGCGTTGTCTCCGCGGGCGGCTGAGCATAAACCCAGGGAACCGCCGCAATCATGGAAAGAAACACGATAACGTAAACGCATTCAATTACCGAACGCCGCAGGAAATTCATTGGCATCATGGGCTTTAAGATCAGCTCAACTCGATTGGGCACTGTGGGATAGAGACGACGGGTTAGACGAGTGCTGAACGAAAAGGTGACAAATGACGGATCGAGACCGCCGCGGCGGGATCGTGTCTCACCTTCAGCATCGTTCGGGCTTAAAACTGAAAAATCTGTCCAAAATTATCCGGAATAAATGGCGAGGGAAAATTTTCCGGTCCCATTTATTCGGGATTTGCGACCTCGGAAAATCGGCGAACGGATTTTATTCGGAATAAACGGCTCGGGAAAATTGGCGGACGAAATTTATTCCCAATAATTAACGTGGGAAAATTTTCCCACGGTTTTTATTCCCAATAAATTCCGTCCGCCGATTTTCCGGCGCCATTTATTGCCAATAAATGGCTTGGGAAAAAAATCCGACGATATTTATCCGGAATAAATTTCGTCCGCCAAAAAGTTGGCGTCAAAAATCCCCAATAAATCACGTCGGAAAATTTTCCCACGCCACTTATTCCGGATAATTTTCGTCGGATTTTTGTTTTACTTCATCACGCTCAACAACTTCGGGATAGTAAAAGATGGATACGATTTTCAAAAATTCCCACGGATCAGGTGGAACGACGGAAGGAAGTATCACGTCCATCTCGAACCAGCCCGCGGCCCTTTGCCAGATTGGTGAAATAGTCGCGGAGCAGGGGATATAATTCGTAAAATTTGGAGACTTCGTGTCGCCGGTGTTTCTACGGGCGTGATTTCTCCGGAAGTTTTGTATTTCGGACCATTTTCGTGAAACTTTTTTTGCTTCAAAATGGAAGTTTTTTCGGAAGTTACAGAATTGCAATGGTTTGTAACGCAAAAATAATTTTAGACCCCTGACCGTGGATGTCAGGGGGGGTGTGAGAGGATGAGTGCGTTCGAATTAATCGAATACTGAAGGTGACAAACGCGAGTGATGCACAGGCTCATGTTGAGTTTGAGAAACCGCGAGCGCCATTCAGTGCAGTAATAGAAAGGAAAAAGTAAGTATGAAAAATCCGATAGACAAAACAAATAACGGCGCACTGACATCGATGGCATTGGCGATTCATGGCGCGACTCTATATCCAATGATAACTCTCTTACGTTATCCGCTCGCGGTGCTCATTGCACTGCGCGCAGCCGCGGTGACAGCGCGTGATAACTACGAGAATGGCAAACCCGTGATGAAGAGCCTGAGGGACGGCTTGAACGCCGCACGACTTCAGGCGCGTGCGTTCATGTTCCTGGTTCGTGAAATTTTGAAACCGATTTTCGGTTCCGAATATTCCGAACTCTGGAACGCGATCGGTCTCTACGGTTCTTTGGAGATTCCTCAGAACGTGGATGATCTCGTGCTGCTGCTGGAGGCGGTGGTGGCGTATCTCACGGCGAATCCGACCGTGGGTGTCGACCGCAACCTGACGGCAGCAGAAGCGCAGGATGTGCTCGACGCGTTGAAGAACGCACGCAAGTCCGTCCTCGACCAGGAAGATGCCATGGCGAACATGCTTGTCGTGCGAGATCAGAAATTCGCTGCCGTCCGAAAAGGTCTGCGCGGACTCCTGAACGAACTCGATGACGTGCTCGATCCACTCGATCCGCGATGGAAAGCATTTGGCTTTAACATGCCGGGTGCCGACGAAACGCCGGACGTTCCAACGAACATCACCGCGATCCTGATCGGTCCGAACGCCGTGGCCTTGAAGTGGGACCCTTCGGCTCGCGCAGAATACTACCGCATTTGGATGAAGATCCATGGCGCGGAAGGGGAGTATACGGCGGTCGGTTCTCCGGCCGATCTCGACTTCACGCTCGAGAACCTGCCGGCGAACTCGACGATCGACATCGTGGTCTCTGCCGTCAACAACGGTGGTGAAAGCGCGTTCTCCGAAGTCAAAACGGTCACGACGCAATAACTGTTGACGTCGGGTCATTAACGGCTCTGTAAAATAAAAGTTGGACATCACGCCGCCCGGAGTTTTTCCGGGCGGCTTTTTTTCGTTTGGTTGTGACGGAAGAGAAGGACACGAAAATTAGAAGGAATTATTTAAAGGATGTTCCAGGTCAGGGGTTTGCTATCGGGAAAATCCCTTAGGGAAAAGAGTCGTTTTAACCCCCAAAATGAGGGTGGCTGAAACACCAAAAAGCAGGCCAAAATGTCCGGAAAATGCAATAAATCTAGGCCTGTGTATCGGTTTAATACATACCCTGATTTCCGAATAGGCTTCTAATGTATTTCCCTATGCGAAACACCCTGTTTTTTTCTCGACATTGAGAACCAATTGGTGTGACCTAGACCCCCGTTTGTTAAGGGTAAGAAATTTAAATATGAAAAAAATCGTCGTTTCGTTGTTAGCCGCGGCCGCTGTCAGTTTCCAGGCGTTCGCTTTGAATCCATCCGGGGGAACTGGTGGCACCAACATTTCTGCTGATACTGCAGCCAATGCTCCGAGTCCTGCATGGACGACCTTGGCGAACATTGTGTTGGCCGAAAACGGCGGTCACAAAGGAGACTTCGCCAGCGGCACTGATACGTTCTCGATTTTGCTGCCGAGCGGTTTTGAATTCAACACCAGCGCCGGCAATGCTTCCTTCACCGGTGGCAATGCGTCGGGTGTGGTGATGACCGTCAATGCCACTTCCGTGGACATCACGCTCACCGTCAGTGGCGTGAACGCGGTCGATACTTTGACGATCAGCGGCCTGCAGATTCGTCCAACGCAAGCCACTCCGCTCGCGACGGGGAACATTACGCGTAGCGCCGGAAGCGGCATTAGTTTCAACGGCAACGCCACAATTGCTGCGGTGAGCGAAGTCGCTGGTCTTCCAGCCGCCCTTGTTATCCAAACGCAGCCCTCGACAAACGCGGCGACCGTTACTCCATTCGCTCAACAACCTGTGGTGCGCGTGGTCGATCAATTCGGCAACACCTCGCTCACGAACAACAGCGCGGTGATTAGCGCGGCGGTTAATTCTGGCACTGGCAGCCTGGTGGGTACGACCGACGTCACCGCGACAGCCGGTGTTGCGACTTACACCGACCTCGGTGCAAATGCCGTTGGCGCCATCACGATTATTTTCTCCAGCACCGGTTTGACTTCAGTTGTTTCTGATCCGATTGATGTCTCTGGCCCTCCGACCGCTTCGGCGCTCGTGATCCAAACGCAACCTTCTACCAGCGCAACCGCTGGTGTTGCTTTTGCGCAACAACCTCAGATCGCGATCTACGATCAATTTAATAGTCCGCTCACCAATGATAACTCGACGATTGTGACCGCCGCTCGTTTCGACGGCGCTGGCACTTTGCAGGGTACCACGACGGCGACGGCAGTGAACGGTGTTGCGACTTTCACGGATTTGTTCCACACGGTTGCGACGAACATCACGATTCGTTTCTCAAGCGGTTTCCTCTCCACGGCTACGTCCGGCACGATTACAGTTGCCCCGGCTGCTCCTGATCACCTCGCTTTCATGACTCAACCTGGTAATGCCTTTGCGACTGTTCCGTTCGGAACGCAACCAGTTGTTACTGCATTCGACCAATTTAATAACGTTTCGGCTGTCGGTCTCGGCTCCAGCTTCAACGTGACGGTTGCGTTGACCACCGGCACTGGTCCTCTCAGTGGAACAACGAGTGTTGATATCGGCACCGCCGCTGGAAATGGTGTGGCAGCTTTCTCCAATCTTTCTATCGCTTCGGTTGATCCGACGAACCAATTGACCGCGAGTGCTTCTGGTTTTACTGATGTGACCAGCGACATCTTTGCTGTCACTGCTCAAGTTGCTGCTCAACTCGCAATCACTACCCAGCCTTCTTCGAATGCCGTTGCTGGTGTTGCTTTCGCTCAACAGCCTGTGGTTGAAATTCGTGACGCAGGTGGAAACCTCGTTGCTTCTGATAACTCCACGGTTGTTCATGTGGCTCGCGTTGGAACCGGAACGTTGTCCGGCACGGTTGACGTGACAGCGGTTAACGGCGTCGCGACCTTCACGGATCTTTCTTATAATACTGCTGAAACGATCACCCTTGTGTTCAGCTCCGGCGCTCTGACCAACGCGACTTCTGGTAACATTGTTGTTAGTGCTGCTCCTGCTGATCGTCTCGCGTTCACAACTTCGCCTGCCGGTGGTTATGCTGGTTCGGCTTTCTTGACTCAGCCAACGATCGTCACTCGCGACGCTTTCGGTAATGCCAGCACGGTCGGTCTCGCTGGTAACCAGATTGTCTCGGTTGCTTTGACTTCTGGAACGGGTACTTTGATCGGCACGACCAATATTGATATTGGTACGAATGCCGGCAATGGCACAGTGACCTTTACCGACCTCGGTGTCTCCGCCGCAGGGCAGGGCAAGGCGATCACCGCCAGCTCAAGCGGTTTCACAAACGCTGTCAGTGCGACCTTTAATATTGGTGGTGTTGAACCTTCCACCGCGAACGTTTCTTCAGATACGTCCGTCAGCGGTTTCGCTGTAATTCCTGATTTTGTTTATTACGAAGCCCAGAGTGGCGACGTCGGCACGGGCACGATTACCCTTGTTCCTCCAGCAGGTTTTGAATTCGTTGCTGGCGGTTCCGGTGGTTCCGAACAACAGGCAATCATCAATAAGATTTCCGGTGGTGGCAGCACAGGTAACATTAACGGTGGCGGTAATCATCAGGTTATTCCTCTTTCTGTTTCCTCAGGTGCGATTAGCTTCAACGTTTCGAGCACGAGCTCCGGTGGCAAGACCGACTCAATCACCTGGCACAACGTTCGTATCAAAGCTCTTTCCAACGTTCCGACGAACGGCATTGTTACCAAGACTGCTGGCGCGACGTTGAATTCGGTTGTCGATGGAACGACCGCTTTCGTCAATGTGCAGACAGTCGGTGGCGCTGCAACGACTTTGGAAATTCAAGTTCAACCCTCGACCAACGCGTTGGTCGGTGTTGCATTTGCCCAACAGCCGGTTCTCGTCTTGAAAGACCAATTCGGCGCGGTTTCCAGTGGCGACAATACCACGGTTGTTACCGCAACACGTAACCTCGGCACAGGCAGCCTGCAGGGCACAGTGACTGCGACCGCTGTGAATGGCGTCGTTACCTTTACAAATCTCTCTTATAATATTGCTGAAGCGATCACGATCGACTTCTCCGCTGGTGCTTTGCCAGTCGTGACCTCCGGCACGATTCAAGTCGGAGCTGGCGCGGTTGATCACTTGATCTTTTCAACCCAGCCGGGCGCAGCGGCGGTTGGCCTTCCGTTCGGTACCCAACCTGTCGTTAAGACAGTGGATATCTTTGGTAATCCATCGACGGTTGGTCTCAGCTCGCAGCAATTTGTTAACATTACGTTGAGCAGCGGCTCCGGTTCTCTGTTGGGAACGACGCTGATTGACCTTGGTACCTCTGCTGGCAACGGCACTGCGAGTTATGCGAATTTGGCGATCAACGCCCTCAATGCTTCCGCTCAATTGACCGCGACTGCGGTTGAGTCTGGAATCGGCGCTGCGGTGAGCGATCCGTTCGCTGTCACCGAAGTTCCTGATCACTTGGTTCTCATCCAGGGCGATGGCCAATCTGCTACCGTTGGAACGTCGGTCGCTTTGAACCCGACGGTTCAAGTCGTTGACACGAACAGCAATCCAATTGTTGGAGCGACAGTTTACTTTAATGTCACCAGCGGTGGTGGCAATGCGGGCAGCGCTGTGGCGATTACCGATACGAACGGTTGGGCTTCGACCACCTGGACGCTCGGTTCCGCTGCTGGAACCAACACGTTGGTCGCTTCCGTGGCCGGCGTTGGTAACCCAACTAACATTACCTTTACAGCGACGGCGACGCCTAGCGTCGGCACCCAATTGGTGATTGTCACGCAGCCTTCTTCAAATGCAGTGGCCGGTGTCACCTTCGCCACCCAGCCTGTGGTTGAAGTTCGTGATGATCTGGGCAACGTGGTGACCACCGACAATTCGACGGTCGTCCATGTGGCTCGCGGGACTGGAACCGGAGCTTTGGTTGGAACCGTGGACGTGACCGTTGTTAATGGCGTCGCGACCTTCACGGATCTTTCTTACAACGTTGCTGAAACGATCACCCTGGTGTTCAGCTCCGGTGCATTGACCAATGCAACGTCTGACAACGTTGTTGTCTCTGCGGCAAATGCCGATCACCTCGCATTCACCACGCAACCTGCTGGTGGTTATGCTGGTTCAGCTTTCCTCACCCAGCCTGTGGTTCAAACGCAAGACGCGTTTGGTAACAACACCACGAATGGTTTGGGTTCGAGCCAGATTGTTACGGTTGCTCTTACAAGCGGCACCGGCGCCTTGATTGGCACGACCAACGTTGATGTTGGAACGGCTGCTGGCGGTGGCGTTGGCGTGTTCACCGACCTCGGAGTGAACTCCGCTGGTTTGGGTAAAGTCATTACGGCGAGCTCTGTTGGTTTCACCAACGGTGTCAGCGCTACGTTTACTATCGGTGGTGTTGAACCGTCTATCGCGAACGTTTCGGCAGATACGTCGCTCTCCGGATTCAGCGTGGTGCCTGACTTCACCTATTATGAAGCACAGAGTGGTGATGTCGGAACTGGCACGATCACCTTGACGCCTCCTGCTGGATTTGAATTCGTTGCTGGCGGTTCTGGTGGTTCCGCACAACAGGTTATCATCCAGAAGATCAGTGGCGGTGGCAGTACGGGCAACATCAACGGTGGTGGTAACCATCAGGTTGTTGCTTTGAGTGTCAGCCCGACGGCAATTAGTTTTGATGTCACGAGCACAAGCTCCGGCGGCAAGACCGATTCCATCACCTGGCACAATGTCCGTATCCGCGCTTTGGCTGGCACCGCTGCGAGTGGGTCCATCACCAAGAGTGCTGGTGCGACGTTAACTGCTGTTACCGATGGTGCGACCACCTTCGCGACGGTTCAAACGGTCGCTGGTGCTCTTAACCACATTGTAATTTCGACGCAACCTTCCACGAACGCGACGGTTGGTGTTGCGTTTGCGCAACAGCCAGTGATTCGTTTGGAAGATCAATTCAGCAACGTCTTGTCCAACGACAACACGACACAAGTCACGGCTGTAATTAATACTGGCAGTGCTGCACTACAAGGCACCACGACGGTGACTGCCTCGAACGGTTTCGTGACCTTCACGGACCTGTCCTACAATGTCGCTGAAATGATCACGATCGACTTCAGCACGGGCGCTCTCCCGGTTGTCACCTCCGATCCGATCATTGTCGGCGCTGGTGTTGCTGATCACCTTGTCTTCACTGTCCAACCTGAAGGCGCGGTTGTTGGCCTGCCGTTCGGCATCCAACCTGTCGTTCGCACAGTTGACGTATTCGGCAACTTCACCAGCGGTAATTTGCCGACGAACTTGAATGTTACCGTTGCTCTTACAACAGGAGCTGGTCCGTTGGCTGGTACAACCAGCGTGGACATCGGCACGGCTGCTGGCAACGGCACCGCAACTTTCTCGAATCTGCAGATCAATACCGCAGATTTGATCAATCAATTGACTGCCTCCGCTTCGGGCCTCGGCAGCATTACGAGCGCAGTCTTCTCTGTAACGACCGCGGATCATTTGGAATACGTCTCCGGTGATGGCCAGACTGGAATTACCGGTCTTCCGCTCGGTGGCGCTCTTACGGTTCGCGCTTTGGATATTTCCAACGCCCCGGTTCAAGGCGTGTTGATCAGCTTCGCTGTCAACAATGGTGGTGGCAGTGTTAACCCAGTTTCGATGATTACTGATTCGAACGGTATCGCCTCCACGGTTCTGACCCTCGGTCCTACCGCAGGCGTAAGCAACAATATCGTTATTGCTTCGGCGTATGTTCCGGGCAATCCGAACTCCTACACGTTCTATGCTTCTGCTGATCCTGGAATCGCAGCCAAGCTCGGAATTCAAACTGAACCTTCAACGACTGCGACGGCTGGTGTCGCTTTCGCGCAACAACCAGTTATCCGTATCGAAGATCAGAATGGTAACTTGATTGTCAGTGACAATACCACCCAGGTGACCGTTTCTCGTGGCACTGGCACCGGAACAGGTGCTACCGGTCTGCAAGGCACGACCACTTTGACTGCGGTCAACGGCATCGTGACCTTCACGAACTTGTCCTACAACAAGGCCGAAACCATTAACCTCGTCTTCACGGCGACTGGTGGTTTGACCAGCACCAACTCGGTCGACATCGTTGTTAGTCCGGCGGTTGCATCTCAATTGGCGTTCACCACGCAACCTGGCAGCGTCCGCACAGATTCAGTGTTGAATCCTCAGCCAGTCGTGACGGCGCAAGACGCATTTGGCAACGCGTCAACGGTTGGCTTGTCCAGCAACCTGACAGTCTCGATCGCTTTGACGACGGGCACCGGCAGCTTGCTCGGCACCACGAATCTCGATATCGGCACCGCTGCTGGCAATGGTGTTGCGACGTTCACCAACCTGCAGATCTCTGCCGCTGGTTTGAACAAGCAATTAACCGCTTCGGCCAGTGGTTTGAGCAATGCGGTCAGTGTGACCTTTATGATCGGTGGCGTTGATCCTGCGGTCATCCCAACGGTTCCTGCCAATGGTTCTTCCGTTGCGGCGACTGGTCCTAGCTATTACGAGCTCGCGAGTGGCGATGTTGGCAACGGCACGATCATCTTGAATGCTCCAGTAGGTTATCAATTTGATCTGAGCAGCACTCCGACTGTGACAGTGAAGCGCATCGGTGGCAATGGCGGTCCTGCCAATAACATCAATGGTGCGAACAACGGTGCCAATGGCAGCACATTCGCCGTGACAACGTTCACAGCTACGCAGATCACGTTTACAATCACGAATCCAAGCACCAACGGTGTGACGGATTCTATCACCTGGAATAATATCAAGGTTCAGGCGGCTGTCGGAATTCCGACTGTTCCGAGCCTGATTACCAAAACTGGTACTTCCAGCATGGCAGCTGTCATCAACAGTGTGACGAGCTTCGGTGAGATCATCGGTGATCCTCGTCCAGTTCAATTGGTCATCCAGACCCAGCCTTCCAGCACGGCCAACGCCGGCATCGCCTTCGCCCAACAGCCTGTCGTGTTGGTGAAGGATCAGTTCGGCAATCTCTGGACCAATTCCAGTGTTAATGTGACCGCAACCCGCGGCACAGGCTCGGCTGCCTTGCAAGGCACTACGACTGTTGGTTCTGTCAATGGTGTCGCGACATTCTCGAACCTCTCCTACAATGTTGCTGAAACGATCAATATCAACTTCAGTGGAACCTTGTTGGTAGGTGCGACGTCGACAAATATCGTTGTCGGTCCTGGAACGGCCAATACCTTGGTCTTCTCAACTCAACCTGGTGGTGCAGTTCTCGGCTCCGCCTTGAATCCTCAACCTGTGGTCAAGACGCAGGACCAATTTGGTAATGATTCGACCCTTGGCCTCGGTGCGAATGTCAATGTTACATTGACTCTTACCTCCGGCACCGGATCGCTTGTTGGTACTAACGTTCTGAACATTGGTACGGCTGGTGGTAACGGAATCGTTACGTTCTCCGGCTTGACTGTGAATGCTGCTGGTGACAAGCAATTGACCGCCAGCGCCTCAGGATTCAGTAACGCTGTGAGCGGCACGTTTACGATCTCTAAAGCGGATCAGACCATTACGTTTGGTCCTCTTTCAGACAAGGTGTTGGGCGATGCTCCGTTTACCGTTGCTGCAACGAACTCTTCTGGATTGCCAATTACCTTTGCTATCGTTTCTGGCCCAGCCACGATTGCGGGTAGCACGATCACGATTACAAACACTGGTATCGTGGTGGTCAGCGCCTCCAATGCAGGCGACGCTAACTACAATCCTGCATCGGTTCAGGCCAGCTTCACGGTCTCTGCTTCGGCAAATCCTGTGATCAATACACAGCCTCAGGACCTGACGGTGAACCAAGGTCAGACGGCTATCTTCACCGTCGGAGCCAGCGGCCCGAACCTCGCGTATCAATGGTTGTTTAATGGTACGAACCTCGCAGGTGCGACGGACAGCAGCCTGACGATCTCCAATGCGCTTCCTGCTAACGAAGGAACGTATGCGGTTATCGTTTCGAATTCGACGGCTACAGTAACCAGCTCGAATGCGACGCTGACGGTTATTGTTCCACCTGGCATTACCAGCCAGCCTACGAACGTGATTGCTGGTAACGGCGATAATTTCGTCCTGCCGGTTTCCTCCAGCGCTGGATTCATTGTTACCGGAACTCAGCCATTCACTTATCAATGGCAAAAGAACGGCAATAATCTCTTAACGCAAACGAACTCGGCTTTAACGTTGTTGAATGTTAATGCAGGGGACGAAGGTGACTATACAGTCGTTCTGGCGAACGCTGCTGGTAGCATCACCAGCGCGCCGATTGCGTTGACGGTTGTTTCGGTGATTGCACCGCAAATCACCGACCAGCCAGACGATCAAACAGTTCAAGTGGGCAGCAATGCTGTATTCAGCGTGACTGCAACTGGAACAGTCCTGAATTACCAATGGCGCTTCAATGGCACGAACATCAACGGTGCGAACGGTTCGACTCTGACAATCTCTCCAGTTTCCATCACGGATGCTGGTGTCTATTCAGTCGTCGTTAGCAACTCTGCCGGTATCGCGATCAGCTCTAATGCGACGTTGACTGTCACTACGATCACAAATGACATCGATGTGGATGGTCATCTTGATCTGCTGATCCAAAATACGAACGGACTCCTGTCCTTGTGGAACCTTACGGGAACGAACTTCTTCAGCTCATTGTTGTTGAACGATGGTAATCCGCTTACGCCTGGGTGGAAGGTTGTTGCGCAAGCTGACTTCGACCACAACGGCAAGACAGACCTGCTTCTCCAGAACGGTGGCTTTGTCACCCTCTGGTTCATGGATGGAACGAATCTCGTAAATTCGGTGCCGCTCAACACGAAGGGCTTCTCGAAGGCCTGGAAAGTTGTAGCTGCTGCTGACTTCAATCACGATGGATCGATCGACATCCTGTTCCAACATGACGCTGGCTATCAAGCCGTGTGGATCATGAACGGCACAACCCGCACACGCTCGGTCTTGCTCCGTGGCGGCGCTATTGTTCCTCCATCCTGGAGAATCGTTGGTGTTGATGATTTCAACGATGACGGAAACGTTGACTTCCTCTGGCAGAACAACAACGGCAACCTGGTTGTCTGGTACATGAACGGTATCCGCCTTAAGGGTTCAGCCAAGCTGGGTGTCGGGCTGTTGCCATCTCAAGGCTGGCGCATCGTTGGCCTGGTTGACTTCAACGCTGATGGCACCCGCGACATCTTGTGGCAAAACACGGATGGCCGCCTGTTTACCTGGTTCCTGAATGGAGTGAACGTGACCGGTTCGAATATCTTGTTTGATGGAGACACGCTTCCTGCCGGCTCAAGCGTCGTTGGCGAACGTTAATAGTCCGATTTAGCACAAATGCCTCCGTGGTTTCCACGGAGGCATTTTTTTTTTCAAAAGACGCGGATATAGAGCATTTATCCGAGGTATATGGATTCTGCTTGCCGCTAAACGGCGTATTTGTAATGGTCCACATTAGAAATAACGATCAAATCCCCGATAGTATTCCGGTTGACTTCGTAGGTCGGGGCTGTCTGGCCAAGATGAAACTGCGCTTGAAACTCCGGAAATTGCAAATTCGCAACATAATCTTTCGGGCTGCAATTTCTTTTCTTGTCCTCTGCTCTTCTCTGACAATTTCGGGTGCTGAAGTGATGACTTATATTTATCATCCTCCCGAGTCATCCCTGGACAAGCGCTACATTTATCATTGGGAAATCCTGAAAACTGCCCTCGAAAAGACAAAAGCAAAGTTTGGGGGTTATCGGTTGGCACCCTCGGAATTCATGACAGAAAAACGACAGGCGTTTGAGCTGAAAAATGCTACAGGAAAACTAACGGTGATGTATCTAAGCACTACCCCCGATTTCGAAACGAATCTCAATCCCGTAAGAATCCCAGTCGATAGAAATCTTGGTGGCTACTGTGTATTCCTGATCAGGAAAGAGAACCAGGCAAAGTTCAATTCTATTAAAAGCCTGGATGAGTTGCGTCAGTTTACTTACGGGCTCGGACTCGGTTGGATCGACGTTGATATTCTTAGATCCAACAATTTTCAGGTTGTTACGGGTTCTAATTACGAAGGGTTATTCGAAATGTTGGTAAACAAACGCTTTGATATCTTCTTGCGGGCTGCCGTCGAGGTCACCGATGAGTACGACGAGAGAAAGGCAAAACTACCCGATCTGCATATTGAGGAGAACTTGATTTTTTATTATCCGTTGCCGATGTATTTTTGGTTTTCAAAAACCGATGAAGGGAAAAGATTGGCGGCTCGGGCAGAAGAAGGAATGTGGATGATGATCAACGATGGGACTTACGATCAAATATTCGATAAGTATCAACGCCCCAAAATTGAGCGCCTTCGATTGAAAGATCGCAAAATCTTCAAGGTGAATAACCCGTTTTTAGGTCCGAAAACACCGATCGATGACAAACGTCTGTGGTTTGATCCGCAGACCTACAAACAAGAGAAGTAGCTATGTTTCTGAGAAAGACATCGGTTGTCGTCATCGTTATCATATCTTTGGTAACAGTTTCGACGCTGCTGTTAGGAACGTTTGGGCTGATTGCTTATCGATCGGAGAGGGAGCGCCAACACACTAAACTTCAAAACGACCTTCTGGTGCGAGCGGATCAAATTTCCGCCGGACTTGCACTTCCTGTTTGGAATTTTGACGTGCCTCAGGTGGATAAAATTCTCGAAAGCGTGATGAGAGACCAAAGCATTTATGGCATCGTTGTCGTCTTTGCTGATGCGAAAACCACCATTCACGCTCGTGTTCGGGACGGGGATTGGAACATTCGATCACTCGATCAGGAATTTCCTACGGCCGGCTTGGCCACGGCAGAGCGATCGTTGATGGTCCCCAGCGGTACTATTGGGACCGTTAAAATTTTTGCTACGACGAAGTTCGTCGAGGCCGAACTGAACCGCACTTTGTTATCAACGGTCGCGAACATCCTTGCTTTGGACCTCATGATGACGTTGAGCCTGTATCTATTGCTGGGCAGATGGGTCCTTTGGCCTTTGAGGAAAGTTGAAGCCTTTGCGGTTGCGGTGAGTTCAGGGAAAGTGGCGGGACTGCCAAAAAAACCATTTCATGGGGAATTGGAAAGTCTTCGCAATTCTATCGAAAAAATGATCGGGCAACTAGAGAGCCGCTACCAGGAGCAACAGGCCACGGAAAAAGTGTTACGGCGGCAAGGGGCTTTTGACGAATTACTGACGGGCGTTCTTTCACAATACGCCAGTGCGTCAGGACATGAGCTGGACATCAAAATAGAATTCAGTTTGCAGGAAATTGCCAGGTTCCTGAATGCCGAGTACGGCGTGGTGATTCAACTTTCAAATGATTTTACAAAATGGAGTGCGACCCATGAATGGTGCGCGCCAGGAATAGAATGCAAACGTCACAGATTTCAGAATGTTCAGATTGATTCTACGGGTTGGACAGAGCAACTCCTGTTATCGAACAAGGTTGTGGTGATTCGCTCCATCGATGAAATTCCCAAAGAGGCTGATGTCGTAAGGCAACGCTGGCAAAACGAGGGCTTTAAATCGATGCTGCAGGTGCCCTTGCGGGGACGGGGTGGAAATGTAAATGGATCGATCGGAATTCTTTCGTGTTCCCGTGAAATTACCTGGTCTGAGGACGACATTCGAAGGTTTAAAATATTGGGTGACGCCGTCGCAAATACATTGGAGCGTAAGCGCACTGAAGAGGCACTGCGACAGTCCCGGGAGCAATTACGCGCGCTGTCGTCCCGGTTGCAATCCTTACGGGAAGAGGAGCGCATACGCATCTCTCGCGAAATTCATGATCATCTTGGCCAATTGCTTACCGCCCTGAAATTGGATTTGCGTTCGCTGGAACGCAAGGTGTCTGCCATGTTGGAAACGGAATTGACGGCCACGCTTTATAGCAAAATCAACTCGGCGCAAAAACTTACCGATGAAACGATTGTTTCCGTCCAGAAAATTGCATCCGAATTGCGACCCGGGGTGTTGGATCGTCTGGGTTTAGGTCCTGCGATTGAAGCAGAGCTGCAAACGTTTCAGTCTCGCACTGGAACGAAATGCGATTGGCATATTTCAACGGAAATACCAATTCTTTCACCGGACCATGCGACCGCCATGTTTCGCATTTTTCAGGAAATTCTTACGAATATTGCCCGTCATGCTCACGCGACGCACGTCAGCGTTCGTTTAAATTGTGAAAATGGTCAATTGACTTTAGGAGTCAGCGACAATGGCAGTGGTATTCAGAAGGGAAACATTGAGAACGCCAATTCACTGGGGATTCTCGGAATGCAGGAACGGGCTGCCATGTTGGGTGGAACTATTGCTTTCGAGAGTGAAGCGGGTAAAGGAACAACGGTGACAGTTCAATTGCCTTTTGATAAAAAGATGGTCCAGCCTTGATGAAAGAATTGCCCAAGAAAATTCTCGTGGCCGACGATCACGATATCGTGCGTAAGGGCTTGCGCGAAACTCTCGAAGACGAAATTCCAAAAGTCGCGATTGGTGAGGCAGAAAATGGCGCCCAGGTAATTGAACAAGTCGCGAAACAAAAATGGGATCTCGTCCTTTTGGATATTAATATGGAGGGCCGAAGCGGTCTGGACGTTTTGGAGGATCTGAGAAGAACGCATCCGAAGCTTCCCGTGCTGATCCTGAGCATGTATCCCGAAGATGAACTTGCTGTTCGTGCCTTGAAGCAAGGTGCCGCTGGATACATCAGCAAACGACGCGCCTCTGAAGAACTCGTTGCTGCCGTGAAGAAAGTTCTGGCTGGGGGCCGATATATCACCTCGACGGTGGCTGAGAAACTGGCTGCGAATTTGCAACGTGAATCAGAGCGGCCTTTGCACGAATCATTATCCAATCGCGAATTTCAGGTGCTGCGAATGATTGCAATGGGCCGGTCGTTAAAAGAAATTGCCGGCGAGCTATCAATCAGCGCAAAAACCGTGGGCACCTATCATACGCGCCTCTTCGAAAAAATGGGCATGACCAGCGACATTGAACTGACTCGCTACGCTCTGGCCCACAAGCTCGTAGATTAACCTGTTCGTTGCTTCTTTTGGGATCGAATCCTCTTTTTTGTAAGCCCCAGGCTTACACGCAACGCTGCCGTGCCTTACATCACATCAGGCCACGGGCTCAATCGTCGGATCGGGAGTTCTTTCGTAAGTTGTCCCTGTCAGATGAACGTAGCCAAACCAATCCGCGTTGTGTTGGTTGATGACTCCGCAGTCGTTCGGGAACGTATAGCGGCTCTCCTCACAGCGCAGCCCGGGGTGGAAGTGGTTGGGCAGGCAACCGAGGCCCTCGGCGGACTGGCTTTCTGCCAGGCACTGCGTCCAGATGTAATGATTTTGGATATTGGCCTTCCCGGTCCGAGTGGAATTGAACTTTTGAAAGCAATTAAACAACAGAATCAGGCGCCGGTGGTAGTCATGTTGACGAATCATAACTCGCAGCAGATGAGATCAAAATGTTTCGAGTTGGGCGCGGAATTCTACTTTTACAAACCAGATGAATTCGAAAAAGCGATCGAGGTTTGTCGTGAAATGGCTGGAGGCCGAACGAGAAATACTCGTGGTGAAAATGGTCCCGAAAACAACAAGTAGAAGAGGAGTTTTAATGAATATGTCGGTGTCAGGTTCTCAACCAGGAGGAGGGCGTTTTGCTTCTATACCAAAGGTCTCGAACGGACGAAATGGCCATCGGGTCGGTATCACAGATGACAAATATGCTCGCGTCCTGATGGAGCACGTTTCCGATGTGCTGGTGGTAATGAATGACGAAGGCTTTTTGCATTATACCAGCCCTTCGGTTGAGCGCATGCTGGGTTTCACTCCAGAGGAACTTATCGGACAAAACTGTTTTGACCTCGTTCATCCTGGTGATTTGCTAACAGCCCGCGCGGCTTTCAATGATGCTGTCCAGAAACCAGGCCTCGCAGGCCCGCCTGTGGAAATTCGAACCCGACACAAGGACGGTTATTGGTGTGAAACGGAAGCGATCGGGAAATGTTTGCCGGACGATATTGGCCAACTCGTCCTGGTGATCAGTCTGCGGGACGTTACGGCGCGAAAAAAAACGGAGGAGGCGCTACGTCAGTCGGAGCTAAAGCTGCGGCTTCACTCGCAACAAACACGGATGGCCTTAATTGAGTGGAACACGGACTTTAAAATTACAGGCTGGAACTCTGCGGCGGAGAAAATGTTTGGTTACACGGCAGAGGAAGTCGTCGGCAAAACGGGCGAATTTATCCTTTCGGAAAAAACCAAGGTCCTGGTGGAACAAATCGGGCGCGATCTGCTCGCTGGGAAAGCAGGGGAGTCCATCGTCAATGACAATATTACACGGGAGGGCAGAACGATTATCTGCAATTGGTGCAATACACCGATCAAAGCGACGAGCGGAGAAGTCATTGGAATTGTGTCACTTGTCGAAGACGTTACGGAACGCATGCGGATGGCGGAGAAGATTCAGGAACAGGCGAATCTTTTGAATTTGGCCCAGGATGCCATCGTGGTGTGGGATCTCGAAAATCGCATCACCTATGTAAACAAAAGTGCGGAGTCGCTTTATGGATGGGCGGCGCAGGAAGTGATGGAAAAACATGTTGGTGAATTTCTTTCTCTCGACGACACCCGCTTCGAAGCTGCTCGCGGTACTTTGATGCAGCAGGGAGGATGGAGTGGTGAATTGCGGCAGACGACCCGATCTGGAAGAAATGTTGTTGTAAGTAGTCGCTGGACTCTCGTGCGCGATCAGGAGGGAGCGCCAAAATCCGTTCTCGTAATCAATACTGACATTACTGAGAAGAAGCAACTACAGGCGCGTTTTTTGAGGACACAGCGGGTCGAAAGTATCGGCGTACTCACGAGTGGCATTGCTCATGACCTGAACAACATCTTGTCTCCGATTTTGATGATCGTCTCGATGTTACGGAAAGAGCTCACCAGCCCCACAGCGCAGGCGAGGCTGGACCTCTTGGAGTCCAATGCCATGCACGGGGTGGATATCGTTCGGCAGATCCTGACCTTTGCGCGAGGTCTCAAGGCTGAAAAAGAACCCATTCAGAGCACTGCTTTGCTCCGCGAATTTTCGCGTCTGATTCAGGAGATCTTTCCCAAGACCATTACGTTTGATTTCCAAATTCCGGATGGGCTTTGGACGCTGCAGGGGAATGCCACGGAATTGCATCAGGTTCTTTTGAATTTGTGCATTAACGCCCGGGACGCGATGCCACAAGGCGGAGTGCTGACGGTCGCAGCTGAAAACGTGATGCTCGATGAAGCCGCGGCCGCTTCAATTGCGAATGCCAAGCCTGGTCGACATGTCGTGTGGCGGATATCAGACACCGGGACGGGAATTGCGCCTGAGAATATTAATCGCATCTTCGACCCGTTCTTCAGCACGAAAGGGGAGGAGAAAGGTACCGGTCTGGGGCTTTCGATCATGCTGGGCATCGTTAGCAACCACGATGGTTGTGTGCATGTGCAAAGCGAATTGATGCAGGGGACGGACTTCAGAATTTACCTGCCGGCGATGAACTGAAATCAAATGCGAATATTGACGTCGAAAATGGTTTCCGGCGCGGTTGGCGCGATGTGGAGACGGATTATTATTGCGGCATTGTGCTTTGCGGCCTTGGCCGCGGATGCAGATTCTCCGCCGGTCCAGTCGGTGGTTTTTAAAAGCGAAAATGTTTTTCTCAAAGGCTACCTCTTCAAACCGGAAGGTTCGGGCCCTTTCCCGGCAATCATCTGGGAGCACGGCAGTCCGAAGCCATTAGTTGAATCTGGATCGGTTTCCCGTTTCGACGTGCTGGCCCGCTTTTGCATCTCTCATGGCTATGTTCTTTTTATTCCTGATCGCATTTATCGGAACATTTATTTTCGAGCGGTAGAAGGGCGCACTGGCGGTAGCCAGACGGATGATGAATCGGTTTTCAGGCAAGGACTCGATCAGTTGGAAAAAAACCACCGGGATATTGTCAACGCCGTGGAATGGCTGCGGGCGCAGAGTTTTGTGGACGAAAATCGGGTCGCGATGTCGGGACTGGGAACCGGATCCATTCAGACGCTTTTTGAGGCAGGGAAAAAATTGGGCGTGCGTGCCTATATTCCTTTTTCGGTTCCATCCAGTTGCTGGGGGAGTTCAACGTCTTTGCAGAACCTGATGAGCGATAGCGTTCAGAAAGCTGATGCGCCGATTTTTGTGATCCAGGCACAAAATGATTCGGATGTCAGAGCAACGGAAGCGTTGGGCAAAGAGTTGGTCAAGAAAGGCTCAATCAATACCGCCAAGATATATCCGCCGTTTGGCAAAAATCCGAAGGAAGCAAATCTCTTTGTTTTGAATGGCTGCGACGTTTGGGGAGAAGACGTCCTGGCTTTCCTGGAGTCGGCTTTCAAACTTTAGAAGATAATTCCTCATGCAACACCTCCGCCGGAATGCGATCGAAACAGATCGCGCCGGCGGAGTTCTTCCTGGCTGACTCGGGGACAATTTCAGAAGCTGTTCGGCGATTCCATTAGACAACAACTATCCGGCACCCGAGGGGTTCTTCGCGGGAATGCAATTGACCGTTTCCGGTCCTTATTTGTTAAGCTGGAGAAAGTTCCCCAAGTCTTCCCAGCAACACGAACGCCTATGCTTATGAAATATCTTGTCGCAAAAACCTTCGTCAAACCGTTGCTGAAATCCGCCGCCGTTCTTCTGCTTTTTTCCGCGCCCTTACACGCTGAGAACGTTTATATCACGGGGTGGAAAGGGCTTACCGCCAATACGAACGATCATACTCCGGCTCCGCTTTCAGTAATCGATGCGGGCTTTCCCAACTCCGGCGCCGGCAGTTCCTCTGCGTCAGCGGTCAGTCCGGTGCCTATAATTCCCAATTCCAGCCGACGAATTCACTACGGTCGCTCCGCCGGTGCGACATGGAAGTTGACCCCGACCAACATGGTCGTCACTCCGGTGACACCTGCGGGGACGGGTCCGTATACTTTCACGGCGCTGCAAAATCTGGGTGCCTACAAAATTTATTTGACGAAAGGGCAGAATAATAATGCCTCGACGAACATCATCATCAGGATGACGGCCGAAGGTGGTGTTTTAGCAGACACAAATGGAGTCGGAGCTTCCGAAATCTTTTTGGACATGTATCAGAAGGGGATGCCCAACGGTATTTGGGTTCATGTTGGATATATTACGAACAGTATATTCAGTCCTACCATCACGCTGCAGCATTACAGCGGCGATATTAATGATATCGACGCGGCGAACAACAACGCCCAACGTTGGTATACCGACGCGATCCGGTTTGAGTTTGTCGGGGAGTGTACCGGCGTCGCGGATCCCCTTGGGGTTTCTGGACCTTTGGTTAACGGACAAACATTCGTGACGGTAACTAAAGTTGCTCCAGGGGCGACGAATGTGACGATTTACGCCAATAACAGCCAGATTGCTCAGCTCACAAATTATCCGGGATTTCTCACCAATACACTGACCATTACCACGCCGCCCTTGGTCAGCGGACAACAAATCTCGGCCGGACAAATCAAGAGCGGTTGTATCGGTGATATCGATGCCGGCATGGTGGTAGGCGATGGACCCAATTCTCCACTGAAGGTGTCTCTTTCCTGCTGGCAAAATTCCGAGTTTACAGGCCCCGTGGGATCCAGCACCGCTACGAACCTGACAGGAAACTATTTTGTGAAGGCCAATGGCTTTGTGAACGCTTTCGGAACTGCCCTGACTGGCGGCGCTCCGTTGACGCCCGGTGATTGTTGGCAAACTGTTACTTTCGACCTGATGAACGATCAGAAGATGTTTTCGAATGGAAGCGGAGTGCCGGACGGCGATCCGTATGCCGCGTTGGCCGGCTTTGTCTTCTCCATTAATTCAACCAATAGCGGTCCATACGATCTTTATATCGACGAGATCAAGAACGGCGACGTGATCATTGAAAACTTTGAAAACGATGCCAATGGCTCTGTCGGGTTGTTCGCCGCTCCGAAGACATCTTCTTCGCCTCCTCCGACCTCGACGTACCTGACCGATCCAAACTCGAGCACGATCAGCCAGAACAATGCTTTCGAAGGTAGCAAAGCATTACGCGTTCAATGGCAGTGGGTGAACGGAGATAACATTCGTTGGGCACATGTTCTCGCCACGAACTCTGTTACCCGGTGCTATCCAAAATTGGATACTTCGAAGCCTGTTACGGTTCGGTATCTTCTCCTCGCTCCGGGACAGACCACGAACAAGCTGTCGTTTACGAGCGTTCCTGTAAACCAGTTGAAATCGGTCGGCGACAGCGTGACCTTCAGCGTTCAACCCAGAGGCGTCGGTCCGTTCACTTATCAATGGTCGGATACAGTCAATGGACCGCTCGCTGGCGAGACGAACAGTACTTATACGAAGCTGAACCTCCAGGAATCGGATAGTGGGATCATTTCTGTGGATGTAACAGGCGAAGGAGGCGTGGGTTGTACCGCCAAACTCTCTGCATTGCTGACGGTGACAACGGAAATTCTTCCCCCAACACTTAGCTACAGCATCAACAGTGGCCAGATCACGTTGACCTGGAATGGCAGCTTTACGTTGCAATCCCGGACCAACCTGAGTGTCGGTTCCTGGAACGATGTGACCGGTACCAGCGGTTACTCGGAAAGTTTGACTAGCGATAGCACGAAGTTCTTCCGGTTGAGGCAATAGCCCTTAAGAATTGAACTCTTTTCAACCTCTCGTCCACTTTTCAAGGTGGGCGAGAGGTTTTCTGTTTCAAGAATGACCGCCGCGCAAGATTCATCGAATGCGTTTCCTCTTCGGCTTTCTAGCTGAAGTAGTAGAGGTCTAAAATGGAACCTTCAACCGTTAGACACTCATTTTCGTCGTAAAAAGGCGCCCTGATCCGAAAAGATTCCCATTTTTGGAACCAAAAATACTCTCTCAGTTGTCTAGATCGTTTTTTTTGTCCTTAAAAATAGCTCTCGGCTAACTGAGAGGCATTTTTTGAAGCAAAAAAAGACTCTCGGACGTCCGAGAGGCAATTTTTGGCTCTAAAAAAGGACTCTCACCCGAAAAAAGGGTCTTTTTAGGGTGAAAATCGGTCCTCGGACAGCCGAGAGGGTATTTTTGACCGTAAATCCGGATCTTTTTATTTTGGCGGGTTTTCAATCGTCGCTCCGCGACGAAAACCACATTGCACGGCGCATCCGGCTAAAGCACCACGGCTACCATCAGATATCGCTCCGCGATGAAAGGCGCTGATCCGTGGGCGCGTCGCGAGACAGATTTTTCGGAGTTCACGATGAAATCGTCGAGGAATTCGGGATTTTTTCTTAAAGGAGTTTGACCAAGCCGTTTAAACATCACAAATGCGCACCGCCTGGTTCAAAGAGGCGACTTTGTCACGAAGAGGGATAAATTCCTGCCCGACAAACCCCTTGTAGCCGGTTTCCACGATCGCTTTCATTATGGGCGGATAATTGATTTCCTGCGTCTCATCAATTTCTCCCCGCCCTGGATTTCCAGCCGTGTGGATATGCCCGATGTAAGGCATGTGCTGCTTCAGACGGGTAATAATGTCGCCGTGCATGATCTGGACGTGGTAAATGTCGAAAAGCACTTTCATCCGCTCGGACCCGATTGCTTTGCAAACTTCCACCGCTGTTTCCATGTTATCTAAAAAATATCCCGGATGCCCCTTCATCTGGATGTCTACACGCGAATTCAACATTTCGACGCAAAGAGTGACTTTCTTTTGCTCCGCATAACCGACGATTTTTTTCAAACCGTTGATGGTGTTTTTCAAGCAGACTTCATCTGCGAGGCCGTTGCGAAAACCTGAGAACGTAATCACGCTTTTCACTCCGAACTCCGCGGCATTATCAATTCGTTCCCGCAAAATCTTGATGCATTCGTCGTGTTCCGCAGGCTGGGCAAACCCTTTGGCGAATCCATGACTCGGCGCAATCGCGCAGGTCAGTCCCATCTTCTTCAACATCGGCCAGAATTCCGGCAGCACGAGTTCCACCGATTGCATGCCCATCTTCGCGGCGTGACCGGCGAGTTCCTCCGGAGTAAATGGTTTGAAGCACCAATGAATGACTGATTGATTAATGCGTCCGTTCCGCACTTTATACAGTGGTT
Source organism: uncultured bacterium (assembly GCA_966095605.1). GTDB lineage: Bacteria > Verrucomicrobiota > Verrucomicrobiia > Limisphaerales > JACDHS01 > CBHWET01. The sequence continues at coordinate 31,522 of CBHTTJ010000044.1, forward strand.
CTTCCGCCGCACTCCGTGCGATGTGGGGAAACCCTGCCAGCGCTCCTAAAGCGATGCCTGCTTTGAAGAGATTACGGCGATTGATCGGCTTGGAAGGAAGAGGATTGGAATCGTTAATCTTCATAGTCTCAGGTGAATGAAGATTATTTAAACGGTTCTGAGGTGCCTGCGCCAGAACGAAGATTCTTACGCAATCCAGCGCGTTACTCGGTCCGAAACTGCGGAAGACTCCCGACAACTCCTTGTTCTTTTTTCCATCCGGTTTCAGCGATGGTCGTTGGATCGATGCTCCAGCGGGCAGCGAGCTGATTGATTTTCTCGGCGTTCGGAAGAACGGGTTCTTTTTGGAA
>CBHTTJ010000045.1:0-31698 GCA_966095605.1 uncultured bacterium
TCGCCGGGAATTCTGCTTCCCTCCGTTTTTAGTCGTGAAAATAGGATCCTGAGGCACGGCGAAGCGATTGTTTCACGAAAATCTGGAAAAATTCATCTGCCCAACATTTTCGGGTTGCCAAATCCCCCCGACCGCCCGTCTTTGGTCAAATCCGGTAAAGATTACCTGGTAGGATAATCGGCGTCCACTTTTGCGCGTCGCAGAAATGCCTTCGCGTATTGGGCACTATCTTGGCAGCGTCTCCGGCATATCGGCGACAACGTAAGCCATCACTGCCATCGTGGCCGTGCAGAGGTTCAGTTCGTGCGAGTCCACTTTGTCCACGGTATCGGCTTCAGTATGGTGATACCAAAAGTAACGACTCATATCATCAGCGAGGTCCATCATGGGAACCCCATCGGGCTGCATTTTGGAAATGTCCGCGCCGCCAGCGCCCCAGAGCAGTTGATTGGCGTTGATTGGTTTTAACAATTGGCAGATGTCGAAGACCATGTCGGATGCTTTTTGACTTCCGGAGAAAGCGAAACCAGTTGGCTTGAACGTGCCGTCGTCGCATTCCATGGCGAGGACATGTTTCGGCATTTCGCTTTTATGTTGCTCGTGATAGGCCCGGGCGCCTTTGCCGCCGTTTTCTTCATTGGTCCAAAGCACGACACGGATCGTCCGGCGTGGTTGCAGTCCTAATTTCTTCATGAGATGCACCGCTTCCCATGCAGCGACGCAACCGCCACCATCGTCCATGGCACCCTGGCCAACGTCCCACGAATCAATGTGGCCGCCGAGCACCACAATTTCGTCCGGCTTTTCGCGGCCGACCAATTCCGCCACCACGTTGCGTGAGGGAGCGTCCGGTAATTCCTTCGAAGACATTTTTAAACGCACTACTGTCTTCTCCCCGCGATCCTGCGCTCGCTGAAAAAACTCCGCGTCTTCAATCGTAATGGCGCAGTGCGGAATGGCGGGGGCGGCATTTGTATCGTAGCGCATCACGCCCGTGTGCGGTGTCTGCATGGAATAAGGTGTGACGGAGCGAATCATACTCGCGACGGCTCCGGCTTTCGAAGCTTCAACGGCTCCCTTATAGCGAAGAATGACCGTGTCACTATAACGAGTGAACGGCTGATTAAAGACAACGATTTTGCCTTTGGCCTCCGCTGCGCGCTTATGCAGGTCTTCAAAATTGGAAACAACAAGGACCTCCGCAGTGATGCCAGTCGGGGGTGTTGCAACACTGCCTCCGAGGCCGAGCATCTTAATTGACCGCGGTTTGGGTGAAATAATCTCCGCTGATTCTGAGCCTCTAACCCAATGCGTTACCATCGCTGGTTCCCCGCGAACATTGTCGAGTCCGTCCTTTTTCATTTCGGAAACAACCCAATCGATGGCGTTTTCCAGGTTGGTCGATCCGCTGAGCCGGTGGCCGAACGTATCGCACAACCTCGCGAGGCGCTGATGGGCGAAATTGGAATTGGTGGCGGCGGCGATAATCCTGTTGGCGGTTTCGCGATATGCTTCTTCGAGCGATTCGGCACGGGACGTTTGAGAAAACGAAAAACTCAGGGCGAAAACCGAAAAAAGCAGGAACTGTAATTTCATAAAAGTTTGCCGCAGCGCCGGAGTATTTATAGTCTGCGCCAAAGTGGAAATGAAAAAACAACTTGTCCTCGGCATCATGTCCGGCACCAGCATCGACAGCATCGATTACGCCTTGTGCGAAATTGATGAACGCAACGTGCGTTTGGTCGATCTCTGGAGTGTCGATTTTCCCAAGTGGATGCAAAATGACCTGCATGCCACAGCCCGCGGGGATTTGAAAAGCTGGGAGTTTTGCCAATTGCATCATGAACTGGGACGATTCTACGCCGACCACGCGGTGCGCGGGAAAAAGAAGCCCACGCTGATTGGGTTGCATGGGCAAACGGTTTTCCACAATCCGTCGAAAAAACATTGCGCCACCGTTCAGTTGGGAGAGCCGGTTTATCTCGCCGCGAAGCTCGGGGCGGCCGTGATCAATAATTTTCGCGTGGCGGATATGGCGCTTGGAGGGCAGGGGGCACCGCTGGCGACCATTTTTCATCAATTTGTTTTTGGCCAAAAAGGAAAACACGTTTGCATTAACAATCTTGGAGGCATCAGCAATGTCACATCCCTGAACTGGAACAAAGGAGCAAAACCTTCCGTGATGGCCTTCGATACCGGGCCAGCAAATGTTCTGATCGACATGGCGATGCGGGAATGTTCGGGAGGTAGCAAGACATTCGATAAGAACGGGGCGTGGGCTGCACGCGGAACGGCGAACGAACCGCTGTTGCGGGAATGGTTGAAGCATCCTTACTTCAAGCAAGCGCCGCCAAAAAGCACGGGTCGTGAATTGTTTGGGGAACCGTTCTTTCGAGAAATTCTCGCCAGGCTGCAAACGCTTTCGCAGTATGATGCGTTGGCGACCTTGACGGAATTTACTGCGAGATCACTTGCGCTCAATTATCGCCTGCATCTCCCGAGTGCGCCCGATCGCATCGTGCTGGCTGGCGGCGGAGCGGCGAACCCGGTTTTGGTGCGCGCTATTCAACGAACGTTGAACGAATCTTTTCCGAAGAAGACGATCGAACTGAAAACCAGCGACGAGCTGGGGTGGCCGGTGCAGGCTATTGAGCCGGCTGCTTTTGCACTTTTGGCCTGGTTGCGCGTGAATGGTCGCCCTGGAAACCTTCCTCAAACCACGGGCGCAAAACGTGCGGTGCTTTGTGGTCAGATTACCGAGGTGTAGCACCCCCTAATTTTTGGGATGGCATCGGAGCTTGTCGGACAATTTGATCTTCGCTAAAGGAAGATCATGTCCAGACGTTTGTTTGCTCTATTGAGCGTGCTTTTATTCGCCGCATTCCTGGGAAGGGCGGATAATTACAAAATTACCATCGGCGATATTACTTTTATTCGTCCCGAAGACTGGATTTTGGAGGAACCGCTGGAAAAATCCGCGGCGTTGAGCCGGTTTCTCCTTCCTAACGATCCCAAGAAAGAAGTCGATGTGCGGTTTTATATTGAAGACAGTGTGGGGCGACACGACGACAAAACCTGGAAATCACACTTCCCGCAAGCCAGCGGGAAAGATTCGCAGGAGGAGAAAAAGAAGATTGGGCGTCGGGAACTGAATATCCTGACGTTACGTGGCGAATACATTACTCCTGGAACCAAAATTAGAAAACACCCGCATTTCCTGTTGATTAGCGCAACAATTTCCTTCGGTCCGAAGGTGATTCACGCCCGGATCCTAGGTCCTGAACGGCTAGTGAAACCCGCCAGCATGGATTTTCGAAGAATGGTTGAAAACGCGCTGCGGGATAAAGTCGGCGAGTAGAACGCCAAACCGGTAAAGCAGAACGACTACGCTTTGCCGCTGGCGGAAATCGCTTCCGACAACAGGCCGAGCGCTTCCGCACGAACCACTGCTCCGACCAGTTTGTTTTCCGTGAAACTGTTTACCACGGGAATATTTTTTTGCTCACTCGCCAGGAGAATCGGCAGGGCATCCTGTAAACGCTGGCTTGGTGTCAGGCACGGCGGAGGAGGGCGCATGACGTCAAATGCGATGACGATGTCGAGTTCCTGCGGACTATGAAGATGTTCTTTTAGATCGTGCAATGCCACGACGCCTGCTAATCGATTTTCACTGTCGACGACTGGTAGAAAATTATTTGGATTGGTCAGGAATCGAGCGGCTACCTCGCGCATCGTGCTGTTCTCCTTCAAAGGCGGAATGGGCGCCCGCATAATATCGCCGATGGTTTGTTCTGTCGCCGCTCCTTTGCGCATCGTTTCTTCGGGAAGCGTCAGGCCTTTTTTTCGCAATGGTTCTGTGTAGATGGATTCCGAATACAAGCGTTTGGAGACGAGTGTCGCGACCACACTCGCGAGCATCAGCGCCGGCATCATGGAATAGTTTAAGGAGATTTCAAAAATCATGATCATCGCGAGGAGCGGTGAACGGGTTGTTGCCGATAATGTTCCGCACATTCCGACGAGAGCGAACGTGCCGGTCGGGAGTGATTGGGCAATTTTTACATCGTGAAGCAGCATCCCAAAGAGTGAGCCGACGGCGGCTCCAAAGAATAATGTCGGAGTAAAAACACCACCGACGGCCCCGGAACCGACGGTTGCGAGAGTGGCCAGCCACTTGGCAAGAAAGACCGCGAAAAGAATTTGCAATGTGAAACGCCCTTCCAGAATTCGATTGATAACGGAATAGCCGTTTCCCCACACCTCAGGGAATCCAACGGCGATAATCCCGACAATCAAGCCGCCAATGGTTAATCGGGCATAGATCGGCAGGGGCAGCTTCCCGAATTCCTCTTCACTACGTCGCAGAAGTTTTAGAAACGAAGCACCGATGCCACCGCAGATAATTGCGAGCAGCAGAAACCAGGGCAGTTGCGTTACACTTGTAAAATTAAAAGTGGGCACTACGTAAGGCTGTACGTTGAGGAAGCTTCGGGAGACAATGGTTGCAATGACGGAAGAAAAGACCACCGGTGCAAACAGGTTCATGGAAAAATTGCCTAGAACGATTTGCGCTGCAAACACCGCCCCCGCAACCGGTGCGTTGTAAGGTGAGGCGAGTCCCGACGCAGCCCCACAAGCGACGAGCAATCGAAGCCGATACGGCTGCCATTTAGCAAACTGCCCCCATTTAGAAGCAAACGTTGCGCTGAGATGAGTAATTGCTCCTTCCCGACCAATCGAGCCGCCGCTGCCGATGGAGATCAATGAAGAGATGCCCTTGATGATGGCGCTACGCAGGGGTAAACGGCCGTCGCCAGCGATCACGACTTCGAGGAAATTGGTTGTTCCCTGATGTTTTACCAGCTGCAGACCCCAATGAAGGACAAGGCCTGCTGCCAGCCCCCCGAGCGCGGGCACCAGCAGCACTTGCCACCAGTCCAGCACTTCCGCCAGTTCGACGAGGTCGCTGGGCCGGCCGAAAACCACTTTCTGCACCCAGTCGATACACGTGTAAAAGATAAAGTTGGTGAATCCGCCAATGACGCCGACGACGCCAGCCATCATGAGGTGAAACGTTTCTTCGCTGAAGCGGATTCGTTCCCGAATCGAGAGCGCGCGTTCCCAATGGCGTTGCAGGAATGCCTGCACGACCGGAAAGAACCGCTGCCACGTTTTGGGCCGTTCTTCCATTTCGCTTTTACAAGAACCAATTTAATCTAAGGAGTCAATCGGGGTTCTTCAACTCCGGCTTCGTTACATTCACTGACAAATCTGTTTTGAAATTTGGCGCGAATGGCGCATTTTCTAACGCAACAAATGTCAGAACAAACGCCAACGATTCTTTCTGCGACGGATATCGAAATCAATTTCGGCCGCCACAACATTTTGGACAAGGCTTCTTTGTCAATTCATCAGGATGATCGTATCGGGATGGTGGGACGAAATGGGTCAGGAAAGTCGACTTTTCTGAAGATTCTTGCCGGACTGACCCAGCCGGACGCCGGTGAAATCATAAGGTCGCGCGATTTGACCGTTGGCTATCTCTCCCAGGAATTTACATTGGATGAAACGAAGAATGTGTATGAGAACGTGCGGGAAGGTGCTCAGCACATTTTAAAACTGATCGCGGAATACGAAAATCTGCCCGCGCATTCGAATCGAGCCGATGATCTGGAACATCGAATTGCAGCATTGGACGGATGGAATCTGGATTACAGGATCAAGGAAGCACTCTCTCATCTGAATGCGCCGGACGCGGAACGAAGTATTGCTAATTTATCCGGCGGTGAGAAACGACGTATCGCCATGGCAAAGGCACTGGTATCGAAGCCAGACCTTTTGATTCTTGATGAACCAACCAACCATCTTGATCCTGAAGCCATTGAATGGGTGATAGAATTTCTCCTCGCATTCAAAGGTGCTTTTCTTGTCGTGACTCATGATCGCTACTTTCTCGATCGGATCACGACGAGCATTTTTGAAGTCGCCAACGGAAAAGTTTATTCGTACGAGGGGAACTACACGGAGTACCTCATCTCCAAAGCGGAACGACAAAGTGTGGAAGAACGGCAGGAACAGGTGAGGCAAGGTTTTCTTCGCCGCGAGTTGGATTGGGTTCGAAGGGGGCCGAAGGCGCGCACAACCAAATCAAAAAGCCGGCTCGATCGGTTCTTCGAAGTGGCTTCGCAAGGACCGCCACCGAAAGAGATGGATGTGGATCTGGTGATTCCTCCTCCGCCCCCAATTGGCAATCGCGTCGTCGACCTGGAAAATGTCGGCATGGAGCTTGGTGGAAGGACACTCTTCAAAAAGCTGACGCTGAAATTCGCTGGGGGAACGAAGGTGGGGGTTGCCGGGCGAAATGGGCTCGGGAAAACAACACTTTTGAAAATCATCATCGGCGCATTAAAGCCGACCGAGGGGACCGTAAAAATCGGCGAATTAACAAAGTTCAACTACGTCGACCAAAATCGAATGCAATTGGACCCGGAAAAGACTGTTTACGAGGAACTGGGGCAGGGGAGTGAAGTGGTGCAATTCGGTGATCAAAAAATTTCTGTGCGCTCCTATCTTCGTCGTTTCTTGTTTACGGAAGATCGTATTACGGCGCAGGTTCGGCATTTATCCGGAGGCGAAAGGAGCCGCCTTTTGTTGGCCCGTATTCTGAAGAATGGCGGCAATTTTATCATTTTGGATGAACCAACGAACGACCTGGACCTTGCAACCCTTCGCGTTCTGGAGGAGGCATTAATTGCCTTTGAGGGATCTGTTTTAGTGGTTAGTCACGACCGTTATTTCCTCGATCGTGTCTGCAACCACATGATTGTTTTTGAGGGCGACGGGAAGGTGGGAGTGAATGCGGGCAATTATGATTACTATATGGAGCTGAAGAACCGCCGAGCTCCGGAGAAAGTTGGAGCATCGGAAAGTCAGGAAGGGGTGCAGAAGAAAGCTCCGTCATCAGGTCAACCGCGAAAGCTAAAATACAAGGAGCAGATTGAATTAGCCGGAATGGAAGCAGCTATTGCAGCGGCGGAAGAAGACGTGGTTCGGTTGGAGCAAACTTTTGCCTCACCAGACTTCTATAAGCGTCATTCCCAATATGCGCAGTTGCAAAGCGAGCTTGATGCAGCAAAAGCAAAAGTTGCTTCGCTGTACGCGCGTTGGGAAGAGTTGGAAGCAATCAATGCGGCCGCTAATGGTTGACCTGCCAGAGTTTTACACTCTGGTCTGCACTGCCACTCGCAAGGAGGGTGCCGTCTGCTGAAAACGCGAGCGATGTCACGGCGCCTTCATGGCTTGCCAGGGTCTGTTTGAGTTGGCCGGTAAACACTTCCCAGATTTTGATCGTCTTGTCTTCGCTTGCGGAGGCAAGCCACTTGCGATCGGAAGAGAAAATGCAGGCTTTCACATCGGCGCTGTGATCAGAGAAGGTCTGGTGCAACGCGCCTGTTTGCAGATCCCAAACTTTAATGTTTCGACTATCCCCGCCTGTGGCAAGGAACCGGCCATCGCTTGAGAATGCGGAGTTGATCACCGTGTTCCCTGGAGATGAAAGAGTGTGCAGCAGTTGGCTCGTGGCAACGTTCCAGATGTGAATGGAATCGTCATGACATTGCACCGCCACAAGTTTGCTATCTGAAGAAAAGCTGACTGAGCGGATCCAGCTGCTGTGGTTTTGCAGAAGCTTTTTTGTCGTTCCCGTCGCGCTATCAATCAGTCGCACTGTTTTGCGATCAGAGCCACCGGTTGCCACGAGTTCTGTATCGGCTGAAAGAGCCACTGGGAATAAGTTGTTTCTTTCGGACGTGAGCGCGGGCTTTTGTTGACCGCTTGCGGCATCCCAGAAATAGATGGCGTTGTCACTTGCGACAGCGGCAATGATTTTGTTATCGGGAGTAAAGGCGACGGACACGAGAGGCTCGGACGAGCCTGTTAACGTTCTTTTGGGTTCCCCGGTCTGCGCGTTCCACAAATGAACCGATTTGTCATCGCCGGCGGTGGCCAGCAATTTCGCATCGCGTGTGTACGCCAACGCCTGAACGGTGCCGTTGTGACCTCGCAACGTGCCCAACAGACTGACTTTGATGTTATCACTCTTTTGTGCGGCTGCGTGGGTTTTTGTTGGGGCCGGAGAATCCTCGGCTTTTGTTGGCGAAGCCGGATTCGCTGGTTGAGGCTTGGGGCTTTCCGCCGGGGCGTTCTGAGGTGCGCTGGACTGTCCGCCGAATTTTACGAAAATACCAACTGCGACGATTATACCGACGATGCCGGCACCAATTACGCCTAACATCCAGCCCGGCATGCCGCTCTTTTTCTCCTCTGGTAGAACTGGCGCGGGACGGCTGAGTTGAGGTTGGTGTTGCGGTGTTTTAAATGTGCTCGCCTGAGAAGGTTTTGCCGTCGGTACGTTATCGTAGGCGGAACGAGTTCCGCTTTGAGCTGAAGAAACCGGTGCAGGACGGGATTTTTGTGGCTCCGACGCCTCATGAGCAGGACGGGACCCCGTCATTTCAGGAGCTGGACGAGAAAGCGTTGGGGCTGTCGCTGCTTTGAGTTGCATGCTTTCCAAAGAGCCGCCGGCGTCGAGCGTCGACATGACGTTGTTGAAATCCGGGACGCATTCCACTGGTCCGACGCAGCATTTTTCGAGAAGTTTCGCCAGTTGTTGCACTCCCAGATCCTTATTTTGCTTCAAACGGGCGAACACGGGAGAGTTCAGCGGATTCTTATAATCACTGGAAGAGAGAATAAGATTATCGACCGTGTAAAATTTTTGAAACAACTCCGGGTCTGAAGCAATCGCGCGGATGCTGGTGTAAACCACCAATGCGGAAAAGTTATCGAGATCTTCCTGATAAAAATCCGCAGTACGGCGCGGATGTTGGAAGTTGATATGTCCCAATTCAGGCGCGCGACCGCGACCGAAAATGGGAGCGAACATTCCGTCGTAGTCGACCAGGCGTAGTTCGCTATTGGGAGTGACCATGACGTTTCCGTGTTGCAGGTCACCGTGGGCCAATCGGTGTTCGGACAGCGTTTTCATCATTTCACGCCAATCGGCCGCCAGCTTCGTCAGGGTCTCTGATTCATTAACATGCTCTTCGATGAAAGTATTAAGAGGAACGCCTTCAACCCATTGCATTTTTACAATTGGGTACCATTCGCCCTTCACGAGGATGCCTTTCAGCATGTACTCGAAATTGACCAAATAAGGCGTTGTCAGGCTGTTGAGGTGCTGGCTCAGACGAGAGTAGCGACCTTGTTGCCCGGGAACCTGGCGAACAAAACAGCGAACAGCCCAGCGGGCGCCATTGCAGTGTAACTCGTAAACGCTGGCGAAATTACCCGACATTACGCGCGGCAGTCCCAGCATATCGGTCGCTGCGGTGCCGGTTTTTAATTCGGGTTCCTGAAAGCAGACGCCCGGGTTCTGCATTGCGTCCTGATAATCAGAGTGGGTGGGCCAATTCATGATTTTTTATCGCCATCTTTCCAATGGCAAAGAACAAGCGTGGTGTCGTCGTTGCGCATGCCATTTTTTCTTTGGCATTCGACGAACTCCACGAATTCATTTTGAGTTTTAATTTGGGTCAGCGTTGTCCATGGCTTTTTCCCTGCTTCAACTTCCTTGAGGAACCACGCCGACAACGCATCGGTTGCTAAAATAAAAAGGTCGTTCGGTTTGCAATCACCTTCGCAGGTCTGAATGCTTTTCCAAACAGCGCCATTTCGCTTTGGATTGCTGGAAATTAAAAGAGGACGACTGTTGAACTGCTCGGATTTTTCCAAAGGGAATGATTTGGCGAGGCCATTTTCCCGAACGTGAAAGAAACAGCTGTCACCCACTGCCAAGGCGTGCCAACGAATTCCTTTGCGAGTCCGAAACAGGTCGAGCAACTTGAACTTGGTCGGCGCGGGAGTGATCTCTACCCCGAGAAAAGTCGAGAAAGCACCATTACGGGCCTTTTCTTCTGCGTACCAGGGAAGCCGATCCCAGGGAACTTTCTTGTGCCACTCCTTTTGCAAAGGCCCCAGCCATTCTTCGAGCGGTACTGGATTGACGCGAATGTGTTTTGGGGGTGTTCCGATGAATTCTTTCACCAAACCCTGAGCCCACAATTCCGAAAACGAAGATTCCGTAGCGCCATCCGCAATGCCGAAACGATGAGTCGAATACGCGTAAGCATCTTCGTATTCGTCCACCGTGTTGCCATGTTTCGGCAACGAAAAAACTTGGACGGAGGCTTCAACCACAAATTTAGCGCAGGTTGCTGGCGCGAGTGCCGATATCGAGGAATCGAATCAATTCCACAAGGTCAGCATTAAAAGCAAAACCGCGAGCACCAGGACCAAGCACAAAGTTTTCACTCTTGGCCATTTCGCGCAAACCGTCCGGCAATGGACTGGAAACGCTATAGAGCGTCCGCGCGAAAGAGTCCGGCAAATCATCGTCGCTTTCAGGGAAAACAATCGGATCGAGCTGTTTGCTGGAAATATGGCAGTTAAACAGCAGGACATTGCCGTCATTCGTCGCAAGAGAGCACAACGACTCAGCTTGAGGTACTGGTCCAGAATCAGTCGCTTCACCGTCAGTGATATTAATCACGATCGGTGGATAAGAATTTGGATGGCGTCCTACCCAACCTTCAAGAATATGGTGAGAAAGGCTTAATGCCTGTCCCATCGGTGTAGTTCCTTTCGCCAGAGGCTCAAACCAAATCGGAAATTTAACCTTTTGCGTGATCGTCCCGCCTTGACCGTCATCGACCTGCTTTGTGCGTTCTTCGACGCGGGCAGGGGAGTTGGCAATTTCACTTAAGGGAACTAAATCACGACCGGTCAATTTGCCGCTGAAACCAGGCATTACCTGGGCTCCGTAACCAATCACACACACTTCGTAAAAATTACGAATCCCTTCGCCGCGGGCGCACTTGATGATCAAGTTATGGAGTAGACGGTTGATCGCATCGGCGACGCTGTCACACTTGCGTTTGTTTTCTGCGCTTCCGGCGATCGGCTCCGCCATTGATCCAGATTGATCAATCAGAAAAATGAATGCGCTAGGATTGGCGCGACTGATTTCCGCGGTGTAAGCCATTTTGGTTTTGGGTTGTTTTTAGCGCTGCCAACCTAGGCGAACGCTTTGATGTTACTAGCCGGATTTAACAAGCAAAGCAACTTGTAATTTTCTAATGACAAGCATTTAGCCTTGCATTTAAAGGCGTTGCGAATCGTTAAAAATGAACATTTACGGCCCCGCCAAAGGTCACAGGATCGCCGGGTTGGCGGACAAGGAGGTCCTTTTGTAATGCATTCCGAAGATCCAGAGCATTGTTGGAGTAACGTTTGTCGAAAATGTTCTTCGCAAAGAAGTAAACGTCGACATTTTTGTGCTGATAACCAGCCTGAGCATTGGCGATGAAGAACAAAGGTTGAGGCGTGGAATTGGCGTCGTCCAAATAATAGCGACCCATCCCATCGACTTCACCGCGAACATAGAAACCACAAGGGAGGTGGATTGTTGCGGAAAGGTTCATTGTCAGTTCAGGAACGAAGCTGATGTTGTTCCCATCAAAACGAGCACCGGTATTGGGATCACCGAATACATCGTAAGTGGCGTGGGTGTAAGCAACGCCTGCGCCGACTTCAAAAGATTGGCAAGGACGGGCCGTAACTTCCAGTTCGGCTCCATAACTCGTCGCGCGTTCCGCATTGAGGAGGAACGATTGTGTTGGATTGAGCGGATTCAAACGGAACACCTGATAATCCCGCGTTTCGGTATAAAACAAAGCAGCGTTCGCGGTCAGTTTGTCCTCAAGCCACAATGTTTTTGTTCCGAGTTCAAACTGCCAGGAGTCTGCAGAGTCAAACCGTGACTGATTTGGATTATCGACCGAAGGGTTAAATCCACCGCTTTGGTAACCTTTGGTTACGCTGGCATAAACTTCGGCTTTGGGGGTAAAATGATAAGCCACCGCAAATTTTGGCTGAATGGCAGAAAAATTGTCTTCAAGGCTGGAAGAAAATGTTGCTGGCGGAACCGTTACCACGCGGCGGCGGCTCATTTCGCGATTGTCATAGGTGAACCGCACGCCGGCGGTAAGATCCAAATTTTCCATCACGGTGTAAGTGCCTTGTCCGAAAGCTGCGTAGGTTTGTGACTCAGTATGCGAAGTGGTGGTGGCAGCGGTTGTAAACGGCACCGGGACGGCAACAAAGGTGGAACTGCCGCTTTCGTTGTCCAATTCACTACTGAGGAAGAACAGCCCGCCCAGCCATTTCAAGTTTTCGGATTCCGCAGGCGATTGCACTCGCAGTTCCTCACTCCACTGTTCCAATTCCGGATTGGCAAAACCAACGGTGCTGAAAAATGGAGACGCAGAAAAGTCGAAGTCCTGGGACAGGTTTTGATCCCAATCGCGGTGAGTCGTGACGGAAGTAACGCGAATGTCTGGGGTATCGTAAGCGACTTTTAAGGCCTGGTTATCGCTGTGGGTGTGAACGAAACCATCGATGTTACGTGAGACGGAGAAAGGTCCTTTATCCAGAGTCGGATAATACGTTGGGACAAAGCCATCATTAAAGTTTTCGCCCGTGGCTGAGAACGTAAAGCTCAACGCTTCCGTAGCGAGCCACTTCAAGGAAGCGCGCCCGCTGATGGCTTCGCGAGTATCCGGATCTGTATTGAGGACGTTGTTATGGACAAAACCGTCACGGTCTGAATAAAGACCTGATAAATTCAAATACAATTTGTCTTTCAACAAGGGAGCGCCCAAGCCGACTTGATAATTCTGATAATCATAATTCCCATAGCTCGCGCCGGCGTAGCCGTGCCAGTTGTTATCCGGCTGACGCGTGGTGATGTTCAAAACGCCGCCCGGACCGCTTGCACCGAATAACGTCGACTGCGATCCCCGCAAGAAATCAGCCCTCTCGACGTCAAAAAGAGAAACGCCGCGGGAATTCAAATCGAAGTAGGGAACGTCGTCGATGTACATGCCAACTACCGGCTCACCGATGCCGAAGTTGTTTTCGCGTAAACCGCGTATCGAGAATTTCGGTGAACGATCGTTATTGGCATCGAAGACGGAAAGGTTGGGCACCTTGGAGGTCAAATCGCGGGTATTAACAACTTCACCGACGCGAAACCTATTGCTCGAAAGAACAGACGCGCTGCTCGTCTCAATCTGAGGCAAAGTTTCCGAATTGGTTGCCTGCACAGTGACTGGAGGCATTTGATAAACGTTCGTTTCAGCGGCTCCGAGGCCCTGCACTGAAGCGCTTGTCAGAATACTCAGTAATAAAAGCGATTTGAATTGTTTCATGTAAGTGGCGTTCGTTCGGAATGCGGCGGATAAAAGCAGAGCCGACGAAAACGGCAAGACTTAATTCATTTGATCCTGCGCGCTCTCCGAGTTCCTTTTGCGGAAAGCTACTGAAAGCGTAACGGCATGAGTGTGCTAATTTGGTAAATTATGAAACGCCGACACAAAGCTACGAACGCAGATCGCATAGCGGCGCAGGACGAATCGGCGATCGCGGAGAAATTTCAGGAAGAAATTATGGACGCGTCAGCCATGGAGAACCCCATGGGCGGAAAAATCTTTAAGCCCGATAAAACATTAGAACAGGAACTGGAGTTTGTTTCGGATGGGGTCGATGAAACGGGGAATGAGTATAAATTGTATCTAGGCCGGATCAGCCGTAGTCCGGTCGTTAAAAACCCACGCACGGGTTGTTATTTCATTCTCCCGTGGTCCGAAGTGATCAAATTGGCGGAAGCCGCAGGCTTGAACCGTTGATTTCAAACGGAAGCCTGCAACTCCGGCCCGATCCGGTTCTCAGCGTTAAACGCGTCGACCGGTGAGCAGCGAAACAAGAAACAGAATCAGGAACACGCCAAAGCAAACTTTGGCGATGGTTGCGGCTGTTCCTGCAATGACTCCGAATCCCAGAATCGCTGCAATGATCGCGATAATTAAGAATGTGATTGACCAGCTTAACATGATGCAACATCGGCCCCGACCGGGTTCGTTTCAATGAGTTTATGGGCTGAATGACGCATCGGCGCTTCGGATTAGGGAATGTTCCTGCAGGGAAAGCCGGTCAGAAGGCAGATCAAACCTGTTCGGCAAAGCACTTGCGCTTTCCTGCCCCACGCTTAAACTGGCATTCTATATTATATGAGTCAGCGGAAGTTTTATTATTTTGACAACAACGCCACTACCCGTATCGCTCCTGAGGTTTCCCTGGCGATGCAACCATTCTTGACCGAGTTTTGGGGCAATCCTTCCAGTGCCTATCAATTCGGCGCGCAGGTTCATAAGCACGTGGAAGATGCGCGCGCGAAGGTGGCCGCTCTCATCAACGCCGATCCGAAAGAAATCATTTTTACCAGCTGCGGCACGGAGAGTAATAACTCAGCCATTCATAGCGCTCTCGTGACGACGGGCAAGAAGCACGTCATCACGACTGCTGTTGAACACTCTGCCAACATGAATTATGGCGAGTTCCTCAAGAAACAGGGATACGATGTTACTTTCCTCCCCGTTGAAACGGACGGTTCCCTCGACATTCATCTTTTGGAGAAATCCATTCGTCCGGACACGGCCATTGTTTCGATCATGTATGCGAACAATGAAACGGGCGTGATCTTTCCGATCGAAGAAATTGCCGCGATTTGCCGTAGCAAAGGTGTTTTGTGTCACACGGATGCGGTCCAAACACCCGGGAAGATCAAGATCGATGTAAAAAATCTCGGTGTTGATTTCCTTTCGCTCTCTGCACACAAGCTGCATGCGCCAAAGGGCATCGGCATGCTCTACGTGAAGAAACGCACAAAGTATCAGCCGTTTGTTGTCGGCGGACACCAGGAACGCGGTAAACGCGGCGGAACGGAAAACGTTCCTTACATTATTGGTTTCGGTCGCGCCGCCGAACTGGCGATGGAACATCTGGAGGAAGAAAATACCCGAGTTCGTGCGCTGCGTGATCGTTTGGAGAACACAATTCTTTCCAGCATTCCAAATACGTTCCGCAACGGTTCGAAGGAAAATCGTTTACCGAATACCACAAACATTGCGTTCGAGTTCGTGGAAGCGGAAGCAGTGCTTCTTTTATTGGACGGCCTTGGCATCTGCGCCTCCAGCGGTTCGGCGTGCACCACCGGTTCTCTTGATCCGTCTCATGTATTGACTGCGATGGGCTTGACTCCGATGCGCGCTCGCGGATGTGTTCGGTTTAGTCTCGGTATCTACAACACGGATGAAGATGTGGATTTCCTTTTGAAGCACATCAAACCAATCATC
Source organism: uncultured bacterium (assembly GCA_966095605.1). Classification (GTDB taxonomy): domain Bacteria; phylum Verrucomicrobiota; class Verrucomicrobiia; order Limisphaerales; family JACDHS01; genus CBHWET01. The sequence goes on from CBHTTJ010000045.1 coordinate 15,312, forward strand.
GAAAAGCTGCGTGCGATTTCACCGTTGAATCCCGATCACCCGGATAACACTAACTACGACATCGAAGCGGCTCGTGTTAAGCATGAGCAGGACATGGCCGAAGCGATGAAGGACGACAAAGCCGCGTAACATTCCAGCTTAATTTTTGCGTGCCGGTTGGACTCGTTCCAACCGGCATTTTTTTTGTAGAGTGATTGTTCGAGTGCACAGTGCATTATCTTCTTGGCATCGGGGTTCATTCAGTTACAAGGGTGACGGTCTTATCTTATGAAATGTTCGCATCTGCGTTGTGTGGGAAAATAGCCTGCCCCTTCGCCATTCTCTTAAATCCGGCTTTACGCTGATTGAGCTTCTGGTTGTTATCGCGATCATTGCCATTCTTGCGGCAATGCTTTTGCCTGCGCTTGCTAAAGCGAAATCGCGCGCTCATCAGACGGCTTGTCTGAATAACCTTCGGCAGCTTGGCTTGGCGACGACGATGTATATCAATAATTATCAGAAATATCCGGGCTCCTGCTGGGTGAATGCCGGGTTTTATTATGTATGGCCCTCCCGACTTCAGCGGGAAATGAGTGCTGATCGAAAAACGTTCTGGTGTCCAGCCGCCAATCAGAATAGTTCCTGGGATAAAACGTTGAATACCAGTTTGGGCTCCACGGATCCCGTTGGGACGTTCGATCCGCTCGGTATTGGCAACACGAGCCGGTTCTCCTACGGCTATAATGATTGGGGGATGAAAAGCATTCGCGATCCAAATCAGTTGGGCCTGGGTGGTGACGTTAATATTGTCGGAGAAGTTTCCGAGAGCCAGGTGATCAAGCCGGTCGATATGATTATGCTGGGTGATTCGAAACCTGATGGAAGCTTTGATGGGAACATTGATGCCGTGACGGTGAACAACAATGCCAACGGCGAAGAATGGCCCTCAAATCGGCATAATCGCCGCACTGATATCATGTTTTGCGACGGTCATGCCGAAGGGCCGCAACGCAAAGATGTCATCGACCCAACCAATGAAATGTGGCGTCGCCGTTGGAACAACGACAACTCACCACATTACGAATTCTCGTGGACAATCAATTCCGCGATCGAATCGAAACTGGATCCGTGACAGGTCAGATCGTTGCCTGTTTCACTGCTTCGACACAGCGCCCGCAAAGCGTGGGATGATCGGCGTGTTTTCCGATATCTGTTTCAAAGTGCCAGCAACGTTCGCATTTCTGGCCGTCGGCTTGCGCGACGGAGATAACCAATTCGCCAGTGCCCGCGGTCGCCTTGAGTTGTGAAACGTTGAGCAGTTCGCGCAAGTCTTCCTGCGCAGACTCAACTCCTGCGGGGATGCCGCTCATCGAAATTTTGGCTTCCAATGCTTTGCCGATCGTCTTCGCCTGCCGAGCTTCCTCGAGCTTCGGTAAGGCTTTCTCGCGCAATTCGAACAACGAGCGCCATGTGCTCACTTCATTTTCCGGACGAGCCAATCCTTCCAGCGAAACTTTTCCGAAATGCACCGAACTGCCTCCATTGCCAGGAATAAATTCCCACGCTTCATCCGTCGTGAACGCGAGGATTGGTGACAGGACTTTGCAAAGACCGGTGACAAGACGGAACAGCGTCGTTTGCGTCGAGCGGCGGCGATGTGAATTTGCGGGATCGGTGTACAAACGATCCTTCACCACATCGTGATAAATGGCCGAAAGTTCCACGGCCACAAACTGGCTGACTTTTTGATAAACGACGTGGAATTCGTATTTGTCATACGCTTCGACGATCTGTTTTTCCAGATCAGCGAATTGACCGAGGATCCAGCGATCGAGCCCGGTGAGCTTGTCGTCGGCCACCGTGTGTTTCGAAGGATCGAAATCGTAAAGGTTCGAAAGTTGATAACGCAGCGTATTGCGGATGCCACGATACGTTTCCGAAACTTTGTTGATCCGCTCTTCGCTCACCACGATGTCGCTGCGATAGTCTTGCGATGCTACCCATAGGCGAACCACATCCGCGCCGTATTTTTTCACGTACGCTTCCGCGGTCTGCGGTTTTTCATATCCGCCCTGGCCTTGTTTGCTCTTCGAGATTTTTTCACGATCGGCATCGACCATGAAACCGTGCGTCAACACGGTCTTAAAGGGAGCGGCGCCATTACCGGCGAGCGAAAGCAACAACGATGACTGGAACCAGCCACGATGCTGGTCACTGCCTTCGAGGTAAACATCGCATTGGAACGGTTTGTCTTTCCCCGCGATTTCTTTTCGACGCGCGATGACAGCGCGCGAGGACGAACCAGAATCGATCCAGACGTCCAACGTGTCCTGAGATTTTGAGGCTGCTTCGGCACCTTTCCAGTTCGCGGGCTTCACCGCGTTCCAAAGATCAGCGACCGATTTTTCGAACCAGACATTGGAACCGTGTTGTTCGATCAAATCGGCGGTCTTGCGCACGATTTGTGCGTCGAGGATCGCGTTCCCTTGAGCATCGTAAAATGCCGGGATAGGGACACCCCAAGTGCGTTGACGCGAGATACACCAGTCGGGACGCGATTCCACCGCGCCTTTGATGCGGTTGACACCCCATTCGGGAACCCACTTTACGTGATCGATTTCTTCGAGCGCCTGTTTGCGGAATGTTTTTCCGTCAACTTCGTGGTCCACCTTGATGAACCATTGGTCCATCGCCCGGAAGATCACGGGTGTTTTACTGCGCCAGCAATGCGGGTAACTGTGGGAATAATTTTCCTGGTGGAGCAGGGCGTTCTTCTCGCGCAACACAGCAAGCACTTCTTCGTTGGCTTCGCTCTTGTTGTTTTTTTCCAGGATCGATTTGCCGACGAGATTTGCAGGCATCTGCTGATCCGCAGGCAAATCATTGGTCAGCGCCAAACGACCATCGTCATCGACGGGAGAATAGATCGGCAAACCAACCTGACGTCCAAGGCCATAGTCTTCCAGACCGTGGCCCGGAGCGATGTGAACGAAACCTGTACCTGTGCTGCTTTCAACAAACAGGGCAGGGAAGAGCTTGCCGCGTCGATTGCAGAATGGATGTTGATATTCCAATTTGCTCAATTCCTCGGCGGTTACCTGGCCTACGATTTCGTGACCCGCCCACTTCGCCTTCTCCGCCACAGTCGAAAGCAAACCAGAGAAGACAATGAAGTTTTCGTCACCGACGCGAACGCGGTTGTAGACAAAATCTTTGTTGTAAGCGACGGCGAGATTCGCCGGAAGCGTCCAGGGAGTCGTCGTCCAGATCAGGACGAAAGTATTCGGTTGTCCGACAACCGGAAACTTCACGTAGATGCTCTGGCTGATATGATCCTGGTATTCGACTTCCGCTTCAGCCAACGCAGTGCGGCATGGGATACTCCAGTAAACAGGCTTCTTGCCGCGATAAACAAAACCCTTCTCCACGATATCCGCGAACAGGCGCAATTCATCCGCTTCATATTCCTTATTCAGCGTGAGATACGGATTCTGCCAATCACCAAGCACACCGAGGCGCTTGAATTGCGTTCGTTGCAAATCGATGTATTTGCGGGCGTAGGTTTCGCACGCTTTGCGGATCGTTGCGGCGTCGGCGCTCGTGTCGCCGGCTTTGCGCATTTCCTGCGTCACCTTGAATTCAATCGGCAGACCATGACAATCCCAACCCGGGATATAGGGCGCACTGAATCCGCGTAGCGTTTTGTATTTAATGATGATGTCCTTAAGAATCTTGTTCAGCGCCGTGCCGATATGGACGTCGCCGTTGGCAAACGGCGGCCCGTCGTGGAGCACAAATTTTTCGGCGGTAGCGCGGGCATCCTGAATCTTCGCGTAAAGGTTTTCCTTTTCCCATTTGGCGAGGCGTTCAGGTTCGCGCACGACGAGATCGGCCTTCATCGAGAAGTCCGTCCGTGGCAGATTCAGCGTATTCTTATAGTCCATTGCAAAAAGAGGCGAAACGGTACCAGTGCCGGGAAATGGTGTCAAACGGAGTGAATCAGGTGCCATGGACGGCGATAACCTCATTTTTCCCCACTTTCGGCTTCTTTGACCTTGCGAAGGCCCTTTTTGTCCCTATGACCTCTCAAAACAGGAATTTTCGGGATCAAAAGGGGGTTTTGCACCCGAAAAAAAGTTTTTTGGTGAAAATTCTTTCACCAAAACCCCGTTTTACACGTTGTCGAGCTCTCAAAATGACGATAAAAAATTATTTCACGGCATTTTGATTCCATAAACGGCGATCAAAAATTTTTCATCCGGATTTTGATTCTCAAAAAACGGATCAAAAATTATTTCATGGCTTTTCGATTCCATAAAACCCGTTGAAGAATTTTTCATCGGATTTCTGAATGTACAAAACAGGATGAAAAATTATTGATCGGGATTTGTACTTTAAAAAAGCCGTCCCCAAATTATTTCATGGCATTTTCATTCCATAAACGACGGTGAAAAATTTTTTGTCGGAAATTTGATTTTAAAAAGCCCGTCGCAAAATTTTTCAACGGGTTTTTGATTCTCAGAAACCGGATGAAAAATTATTTGACGGCTTTTTGATTCTATAAAACCCGGTCAAAAACTTTTGAGTAGAATTCTGGTTCTACGAAAACGGGCCTGTTTTTGATTTGCTACTTCTTTAATGAAGAAAGATCGAATTCGAGGAAAGATATCTGTTCGTAGGCGTTTTTTGTCCCACACTCGAACAAACAGCCGATCTTTTTATTCGGCAGCACGGTCAAGCAGGAGTAGGCAGAGTCTTCTTTGAACAATACAGCGGATTTCGACCACGTTTTGCCGTCATCGAAGCTCGCACGCACGGTCATCCGACGGCGGCGTTCATTGTTCGCTGGATTGGAGAAAAGAACGGTTCCGGGTTTCTTGTCCGTTCCCCAATCGTAACGCAAGATGCTTGCCTGACAGGTCGGATCCATCAGTTGTTCATGGCGAACGGGGGCGGTCCAGGTGATGCCTCCATCGGTGCTCACCGATTGAGCGCGGTTGCCGCCTTTGGGTAAATTCCGCATGCTCATGAGAAGGCCGCCTTTGGGCGTTTCTAGTTCGGCGACCTGACATTCGTTCATGTCGGGTCGAATCGAGCCGCCGAGCTTCCAGGTTTTGCCGTGATCGTCGCTATATATAATATGCGAACGGCTTTCCATTTTGTCTCCGTTTTGCACCGAGTGATCGCATGGGATTACCAGACGTCCTTTATGTTCGCCATTTTGAACCTGGATTCCGATGCCCGGGCCTGTCGCATACCAACGCCAGGAGGGATCTTTTGCCTGCGACGTGATTTCTTCCGGTTTAGACCAGGAGACGCCGTCATCGTCGCTCTTTGTCAGCCAGACTGTGCGTGTTCCTTTGGATTTTCCGCTGTGGATATCGGATTCGTGGTCTCCGCCGAGATTGTGCGTCAGGAGAAGAAAAATGATTTTCGTTTCCCGGTCCTGCACGACGCATGGATTTCCGCACGTATTCGTGCTGTCGTCCCAGACCACTTGTTGTTTGTTCCATGTCTTGCCGCCGTCGCTGGATCGTTTCAAGAGCAAATCGATGTCTCCAGCGTCACCACGACCACTTTTACGCCCTTCGCAAAACGCGAGCAGAGTTCCTTTATCCGTGGTGAGCAGGGCAGGGATGCGGTAGGTGTGATAGCCATCCTGGCCAGCGATAAAAACCTTTTGTCCTTCTTTCGCATGAGCGAGAAGGCCAAACGCGAGGACAAGCAACGGAACGATTCGGAATCTGCCGATCAAAAACATGCCGCACCGTAGCAATATCCTTTCGGATGAAAACTACAAATTAAGGATGGCTCTGAGTTATTTAGGGCAATAAACGCACGCGATAAAATCGTTGAAACGCATAGGTCGCCGGTTCCGTGTAATCAAAACTACCACCAGCAGTGAAGAGGCTTTTGACCTGGATCCACGTTGTGAGATCGCGACTGGTTTCGATGATCAGATTGCCCGCACTCCCTGATCCCTGAAGTCGCACCCGGCCGTCCGACAGCAATGTCATGGATGTTGTTTTATTGGCAACTGCCGGAGGCGTCACGCTGGCCCAGGTCGTGCCCACGCGAAGGTCATCCGCAATCATCACTGCGGGTTCTGCGGTTGAACTGCGTTTGAAGAAAACAAAGCTGGAAATGTTCCCGGAAATATCCGTGCCGGTGGGTGCGACAATGGCATTGCTGCTGGGAGCGGTGACAGCGCCAAAATCATTCGCGGATGGATTGATCCACAATGTTGCGATGTCGTTGGTAGTAGCACCGCTGACCAAAGTATAATTACCCACAAGGAACAACGTGTCGTTCGTCGTGAAAACACGTGGATCCCAGAACCAATCGGTATCCGAATTTTTTGCAACACCGAGATTGAAACCACCGGCCGTGGTGCGGAGATAAATCCGAGTGCCGACGACGGTCGGTTGGTTTGCCTGCGTTCCGGTGGAATTGTTCAACCCGGCAAAAAATCCACCAGTCGCGCTGGCACCGGTGAGGTCGAGGACTTTTAGAGCAAAGGAAAAATAAACCGTGCCGCTGCTGAACACCGGGGAAAACGAAAAGCGAGCACTCTTGCCAAGGCCACCGAAACGAATGCTATTGCCATACGATCCCGAGAGACCCGCGATACTCAGATTACCCGGTTCGACATAGACATTTGTTCCTGCAGTGCCGGTGCCGACATCCGCCCACAGCAAGCCATCGGAATTCGTTTGGCCAGCCAGAAGAGAGCCGGCCGGGTAATTGAATGGATCGCGCCATGGTGTGGGTGTGGAAACCGTCAGATTTGCGGAGCTGCTGGTGACTGTTCCGGCGACATTGCTCACAATCACTGTGTAACCACCCACATCCGATTTGATCACGCTATTGATAACCAACGTGTCCGTGTTTGCTCCCGAGATGTTGATTCCGTCGACAAGATTCGTCGTGCCGTGCTGCCACTGATAACTTAATCCATTCCCACTGGCGACAACGCTGAAAGTTGCCGTTGTGCCGGTGTTATTAGTGCGACTCTGCGGTTGGGTTTGGATGATCGGTTGCGACGCCGTCGACAGCGAGGCAGGCACGCTGATGACGCCGCCGAACGTGTTGCTGACGAGAACAGTATAATTGGCGAGGTCGCTGGCCTGGATATTATTCAACGTGAGAACCGCAGTGGTGGAACCGAAGACACTGCCGTTATCAGAGAGGTTGTTGCCATTTTTCTTCCAGCGATACGTGAGAGGAGCCACGCCTGCGGCGGCGACATTAAATGTGGCGCTGCCACCAATCAGAGCCGCACTGTTTTGCGGTTGTGTTGTGATAAAGGGTGGTCCGTTCACGATGAGAGCTGCATTTGAGCTGATAACGGTTCCGGCAGGATTTGCCACCACGACAGAATAATTCGCGCTATCGGCAGATTGCGCGTTGGGCAGGGACAGGCTGCTGGACGTTGCTCCCACGATCGTCAATCCATTCATTCGCCACTGATAGGATGGTGCCGGGCTCGCGCTGGCGGTCACGTTAAAAACCGCTGTCGCGCCGGGGTTGATCGTTTGATTTTGTGGTTGAACCGAAATTGCGGGCGGAAACAGCACGTTCAAGTTCGCAATGCTGCTCGTAACGCTGCCGTAGCTGTTTGTCAGAACAACGGTGTAATCACCTGCATCAGTGGCCAGCAGAGAATTGATGGTGAAACTGCTGGTCGTTGCCGTGTTGATGTTCGAACCATTTCGACGCCATTGATAACCGTTGGACGTGGGATCTGTTGCGGTGACCGAGAATGTCACGGAGTCTCCAATGGCTTTGGTTTGTGCCGCCGGTTGTCCGGTGATGACCGGAGCGACGCCCACAAACGGTGCGCCATCAGAAAACTTAAATAACGCCGCATCTCCGCCGTTCAGGTTGAGAACGAGCTGGCGACGAGTGTTTACCACCGGCAGAACCTGGGCCTCGGCGATTCCTGTCAGTGGGTTCAACATTTCGATGGTTCCGCTGAATGTATCCAGGAAATTCAACGTGATCGTTTGGGCGCATTGAGCCGGGGTGGCGTTGGTTTCGGTGAGGCCATTTACCACCATCATGTAGGTCTCGTTGGTATACGTAGCCCCATCGAAACTTTCATCCAATACTTTGAACCACGAAATGATCACCTCCCCTGGGAGCCCGCTATTAACGGCGCCTTTATTGACAACGCTCCAACCATTCAGATAGGGATCATTCTTCGTGAATTCCCACCAGCTGTATTGATTGGGAGCTTCTGCGTCGTCGAGAAAGGAATTGGGCAAAAGAGTGAGATTAGTCGTTCCGCCGCTAAGATATTTGCCTTTCAGAAACATCATGCTGGTCACGTAGCCCGTGGGAAAGGTCGGATTGTCACTCGCAGGTCCGGGCGGTGGACTTGCATCGTTCAGATTGTGCATCTCGTAGGCAGGTTTGAGACGGACGAGGGCTTTACCGAAATTCCGGGCACGGAGATTGATGTCCTGCATTTCAGCGTAGAGCGGTGTTGGATAGGAATCTCCACCGGGTCTGGTAAACAACGACGAAGCGCCAGTGTTGTAAGTGAAATCGATGATCATTTTGGCGTTGAACGCAAGACCCGCGAAGGTGTTAAGCCGCAGTTCGGAAGCTGATGGATCGCGATAGACGCTGTAGGGCGGGTATTCTTCAACGGCGTGAAATGTTTGGCGATAGTAGCCAAATGGAATGTTATAGGTGGAACCCCATGCCCGGTAGCGACGCAGCTCCGAATACCACGGGTAATATTGATTGGGCGTTCCAATGACAGCTCCAATGTGATCGACGGCATTGGAATCGTAAGCGCATTTAAATGGATAGGTGTCAAAAGAAATCATGTCCGGATGGGCCTGGCTGATAAAACTCGAGAGAGTGCCGTCTTCGATCTGGCCACCCCAGTTGTTAATGTAGAGAATGGTGTTGGGAAAATTGGGAGCCTCCGTGTTGAACCAATTCGCCATGTTATTGAAAATGGTCGAGTCGAGAAGGTTCGGTTCATCGGACAGGGACAGATTTACCAGTTGATCCAGATACGGAGCTTCAATGCCTTGAGGCGGCATCAGGGTATTGTTTCCCACCCAACGTCCCCATGGGAAACCTGGTGCGTCACCGCCCCGAGACATATCGGAGTCGTGAAACCAATTGATCACGGAGTAATTCGCGTTCGTATAGGTATCGAGATGGAAAACATCATCCTTCGTCACCATTCCTTCGATGAGAAGACCTCGGTTGATCAGGATTTGATTGGCTTTGCTGAGTTGCGCGTGGGTGGTGGTTGCCAAATAAAACAGGGCAAAAAGCGCTAAACAAAAACTGCGGAACGACATGGCAAAAAAGTAAACAAGGGCTTTTGGACGCAAAAGGGAATATAACAAACGCGAAGTGGTAATCCTAACAGGAATTGCTCTGACTGGTTCAATTTTATGCAACTTTCTTCAGTCACTGGGCGTCTCGTTTTGGCAATGAGACTCTTTGCTTTTGTGGCAGCATGGTTGATGGCATTCACTGCCATTGCCGAAACAACTCGGCCCAATGTTGTTTTTATTCTCACGGACAATCACGGCGCGTGGACACTTGGTTGTTATGGCAATAAGGAAATTCTCACGCCGAACATCGACAAGTTGGCGAGCGAAGGGATTCGGTTCACACGCGCCTTTTGTAACAATTCCGTCTGTTCTCCGAGTCGCGCCACATTTTTAACCGGCCTGCTTCCGTCGCAACATGGAGTGCATGTTTATATCCCTGAGGCCGCGCAGATCGGGCCAAAAGCTTACGACGTGATTAAGGAGTTTCGAACGCTCCCGAAAATTTTATCCGAAGCTGGTTATACTTGCGGACTCACAGGTAAATGGCATCTCGGCGATAACTTGCATCCCCAGGAAGGATTTTCTTATTGGTTCACCAAAAAGGGAGGACACACCACCACTTTTTACAACGACGACCTGATCTGGCAGGAAAAGCTTTATAAAGAACCCAAATACACCACCGACGCCATCACGGATCATGCGGTTGATTTTCTGGAACAAAATCGTGCGAAGCCTTTCTTCCTTTATCTCGCCTACAACGGTCCATATGGACTGGGAAAGGTTGTTCAGGAGGAGCACAAGAATAAGTACACGGAATATTATCGAGACAAACCGATGAATTCCTTTCCTCGGGAAAAGACCAGTCCGTGGCTTAAAGCAAATCGATTTGCGGTTAACAATTTGAAATCCATGCGGAGTTACGCGGCGGCGGTCAGCGGGGTGGATGATGGGATTGGCCGGGTGATGGACAAATTGAAAGAGCTTGGCCTGGATAAAAACACGCTGGTCATTTTTAGTGCGGACCAAGGGTTGAACGGTGGTCACGGTGGTTACTGGGGGATGGGCGATCACTCGCGTCCGGTCAATACGCACGATGCCACGGTTCGTATTCCTCTAATTTTCCGCCAACCGGGAGTGATTGCGCCGGGTAGGACATCAGACCTGATGGTGGAAAATCATGATTTCCTCCCGACGGTTCTGGAATACCTCGGCATGAAAGACAAAACGCCGACGGTGCCTGTTCTTCCCGGGAAAAGCTTTTCACCAGTTTTACACGGACAGGACGAGAAATGGGAAAATGTGATCTACCACGAGTTTGGAAATGCCCGAATGATTCGCACTGCCAAGTGGAAGCTGACCATTCGCCACCCTTACGGCCCTGATGAACTTTACAACATGGAAAAGGACCCGGACGAAAAGGAAAATCTGATCCATGTTGGGGACGTCGCTGATGTGAAACGCGATTTGCGCAAACAACTGAGCGCCTATTTTGCCAAGTACGTGGATCCTAAATATGACCTTTGGAAAAATGGGATCAGCAAAGGAACTGACATCATGAAGGAAAACGAGTAAGTTTCGTCCATTACCCAGATGTCATTCGTTCGCAGTAAACTCCGACTTTGTGATGGCTTCACCTTTGGCTGGTTGCTGTCGATGGTTATCACTGGTTTCGTCGTTGCAGCGCCGCCGAAGGACGCAATCGATTTTTCTTCGCAGGTTCGACCGATCATTTCCGCAAAGTGTTTTCATTGTCACGGTCCGGACGAAAAGTCCCGTAAAGCAAAGCTGCGCCTGGACGTCAGGGAGGAAGCGGTCAAGGCTCGCAGCGATGGGACCTTTGCCATCAAACCCGGGAATCTCGAGCAAAGTGAAATGGCACGACGCATCGGTAGTTCTGATCCCGATGAGGTCATGCCACCGCCTAAAGAGGGACATCCGCTGACATCTTCTGAAATCACGACATTAAAGAAGTGGATTCAACAAGGAGCGCCCTACGAAGGACATTGGGCGTTCAAGAAACCAACCGCTCCAACTCTTCCAAACGTTAAGAATAAGCGCTGGGTAAAAAATGACATCGACCGCTTCATTCTCGCGAGGATCGAGGCGGCGAAATTAAAACCGTCTCCGCGTTCTGAGCCGGAGATACTCCTGCGACGACTTTCTTTGGATCTCACCGGTCTGCCACCGACTCCCGCGGAGTTGGATTCCTTTCTTAAAGACAAATCTTCCGATGCGTATGAAAAAGCTGTGGATCGTCTGCTCGCGTCGCCGGCTTATGGCGAACGCTGGGCGCGGATGTGGTTGGATATCGCGCGTTATGCTGATTCCGCCGGATACGGTTCTGATCCGCTGCGTTTGAATATTTGGCCGTACCGCGATTGGGTCATAAAAGCTTTCAACCAAAACATGCCGTTTGATCGTTTCACGATCGAGCAGCTTGCGGGTGATCTTTTAGAGAACCCAACGGATGATGATCGTGTCGCCACCGCGTTTCATCGGAATACGATGACAAATACCGAAGGCGGCACCGATGATGAAGAATGGCGCGTCGCGGCGGTGAAAGATCGCGCGAATATAACCATGCAAGCGTGGATGGGGTTAACCGCTGGATGCGCGCAATGTCACACGCACAAATTTGATCCGATTACCCAGAAGGAATATTACCAGTTTTACGCGTTTTTTAACCAGACGGAGGACGATGATAAGCCGGATGAAAGTCCGACGTTGCCGTTGCCGGACAAGGAGCAGAAGGAAAAGATCAACAAGCTCAACAGCGAAATCGCCGCCGTGCAGAAGAAGATCGACGGCGTGTCTCCTGAACTGATTGCTGAATTCTCGGAATGGGCGAAAACCCACGCGACTTCAAACGCCTGGACGATTCTCGATCCGACGGAATTTAAATCCACCAATGGGACGGTGCTGACAAAGTTGCCGGATTCATCGCTGCTGGCGAGCGGGCCAATGCCGAAGATGGAAAACTACATTATCCATTCGCGCATAAGTGGAGAGGTTTCCGCCATTCGACTAGAAGTGTTGCCTGACGAAAGTTTGCCAAAGAAAGGCCCGGGTCGCTCGAAGCAGGGAAATTTCGTCGTGAACGAACTTCGCGTTGGCTTCAAACCAGACGGTCCAGACCAGACAAATCGCGTTGTCATGTTGAAAAATGCGACGGCGACTTTTAGTGAAAAGAAATATGAGGTCGCCCTGGCGGCGGACGGAAAAGTCGAAGCAAAATCCGGGTGGGCCATTGGCGGAGGGCAGGGGATGGCGCAAAACGCCGTGTTCGAAACTTCTGAGAAGCTGGGAGCCGGAACTTTGACGGTGGAAGTGATTCAGGAGAACGGAAGCAAAAATAATCTGGGCCGTTTTCGTTTGGCGGTAACTTCCTTGCCGACGCCCGTCCTCGCGCTGCCTCCCGATGTTGCCGCTATTTTAAATGTGGAGAAGCGATCGGCGGAGCAAGATCAAAAAGCGCTGGCGTGGTTTCAACAGTATGGCCGTTCCACCGCTAAATTACGCGCGCAGATCGATTCACTTAAGAAAGACCTCGATTCAATTAAACCCGTTGCGATCCCGGTCATGCGAGAAGTCGCAAAAGACAAACGCCGCGTTACCCACATTTTCAGCAAGGGCAGTTATCTCTCGCCGCTCGACGAGGTTTCTCCGGGGGTTCCGGCGGCGTTTAATCCATGGCCGGCGGGTGCGCCGACGAATCGCCTCGGAGTCGCGAAATGGTTGATGGATCCGGAAAATCCGCTGACGGCGCGCGTCACAGCCAATCGTTTCTGGGCGCAACTTTTTGGTAATGGCCTGGTGGAAACCGAGGAAGATTTCGGAACCCAGGGGACGTTGCCAAGTCATCCGGAACTGCTCGACTGGCTGGCGGTCGAATTGCGGGACAACGGCTGGAACATCAAGCGTTTTCTCAAAACAATCGTGATGAGCGCTACCTACCAGCAGAGTTCCCGGCTCACTCCTGAACTGGAAGCGAAAGATCCGCGCAATCGTCTTCTCGCCCGTGCGCCGCGTCGACGACTCGACGCCGAAATCGTCCGCGACCAGGCGCTCGCGCTCAGCGGACTGCTGAGTCACAAGATCGGGGGGCCGAGTGTTTATCCGCCGCAACCAGACGGTCTGTGGCGAGCTGCTTTCAACGGACAACGCACTTATTCCACCAGCACCGGCGAAGACCGGTACCGCCGGGGGCTTTACACCATTTGGCGACGCACCGTTCCCTATCCAAGTATGGCTACCTTCGATGCGCCGAGTCGGGAAAGTTGCACGTTTCGCCGTTTGCCGACGAATACGCCGTTGCAGGCTTACGTTACTTTAAATGATCCGGTTTACGTCGAGGCGGCGCAGGCGTTAGGCCGCCGTTTGGCAAAAGAGGGTGGGGCAACGGTGGAAGAGAAGATCCGCTACGGACTTCGATTGGCATTGTGTCGACAACCGACCAAAACAGAATTGGAAACTCTCGTTCAGCTTTATCAGGGCGAACTGAAACGTTTTGAACAGAAGGAAAAAGACGCACTCGAAATGGCGACGAAGCCACTCGGTCCTTTGCCGAAGGAAATGAAACCTGCCGAAGCCGCTGCGTGGACGTTGATCGGCAATGTTCTGTTGAATCTCGATGGTGTGTTGATGAAAGGATGATATGGAACCGTTAAATTTTCGCCTTGCCCATGCCCGAGCGTTGAGTCGACGCCAGTTCCTGCATCGCACCGGATTAAGTCTCGGCGGCATGGCCCTCGGGAACATGCTCGCGCGCGCGGCGTCATCGGTCCAACGCACGTCACCGATGGCGGTAAAGTCGCCGCAGCTTCCCGGTCGCGCCAAATCCATAATCTATTTGCACATGTCCGGTGCTCCGCCGTCGCTGGACTTGTTTGATTACAAACCGAAGTTAAACGAACTGAATATGCAGCCCTGTCCCGATTCGCTGATCAAGGGACAAAAGTTTGCGTTCATCAAAGGTGTTCCGAAAATGCTCGGCTCGCCGCACAAGTTTAAGCAATACGGAAAAAGCGGTGCCTGGTTCAGTGATGTCATTCCGCACCTTTCCGGAATCGCCGACGATTTATGCATCGTGAAGTCGATGTGGACCGATCAGTTCAATCATTCGCCGGCAGAACTCTTCTTGTTCACCGGAACGCAACGCGCGGGCGCGGCGTCGATGGGTTCATGGATCACTTACGGCCTCGGCAGCGAAAATCAGAACCTGCCCGGCTTTGTCGTTCTCCTCAGCGGCGGCACTGATCCAACCGGAGGCAAAAGTCTTTGGGGCAGCGGCTTTTTGCCGAGTGTGTATCAAGGCGTGCAATGTCGCACGACTGGCGCTCCGATTCTTTATTCCGAAAATCCATCGGGCATGGACCGTGAGACGCGTCGTCATACCTTGGACGCCTTGCACAAGTTGAACGAAGCCGAGGCGAAATTGTTTGGCGATCCGGAGACAATCACGCGCATCGAGCAGTACGAACTCGCCTATAGGATGCAGGTCACGGTGCCTGAAGTTTTTGATATTTCCAAGGAACCGCAATACATCCGTGACATGTATGGCGCGAAACCCGGCGAAGGTTCGTTTGCCAATAATTGTTTGCAGGCGCGTCGGTTGGTGGAAAAGGGCGTGCGGTTCGTGCAATTATTTGACTGGGGCTGGGACATGCACGGCACGACGGGAGAAAATGACCTCGTCACCGGTTTGCCCAAGAAGTGCAAGGAAGTGGATCAAGCCAGCGCCGCCCTCATTAAAGACTTGAAGCAACGTGGCATGCTGGAAGACACGCTCGTCATCTGGGGTGGCGAATTTGGCCGAACGCCCATGAACGAAGCGCGCAATGGTTCGACTTTCCTCGGTCGGGATCACCATCCCAATTGTTTTACGATTTTGATGACCGGCGGCGGAATCAAACCCGGCATAGTCTTCGGCGAAACCGACGACTTCGGTTACAATATCGTGCGCGATAAAGTAACGGTGCGCGACCTGCAGGCGACAATTCTCCACCAGATGGGCCTTGATCCCTATCGCCTTGGATTTTCCTACCTCGGCTTAAATCAACGGTTAATCGGTCCGACGGAAGAAGCACAGATTGTTCGGTCTATTTTGGCTTGAGAAGGAATCGCTTCCGATGTTTGGAACGGCTGCGGAGGGCGATTCCAGAAGCGACCTCACCCTGACCCTCTCCTTCCCAGGAGAGGGAACAGCAGAACAACATTTTTTCGAAAACTTAAATCCATCCAGCCGAAGACAGAGCTCGGTTGGGTCCAATCCTCAGTCTAATTCTCCCTTTTCCGCGAAGGAGACGGCCACGG
Source organism: uncultured bacterium (assembly GCA_966095605.1). Classification (GTDB taxonomy): domain Bacteria; phylum Verrucomicrobiota; class Verrucomicrobiia; order Limisphaerales; family JACDHS01; genus CBHWET01. Next base: position 30,908 of record CBHTTJ010000045.1, read on the forward strand.
TGAGGTCTGCTATCTCTGGAAAACTATTTTGGGACGTTTTCGCGGAGTTAAATTTCCGGGAAAACGTCTGGGGAAGGATTTCCCGGAGTTGGAATTCCGGGAAAAATAGTTTGGAAGGTTTTTCCGGAGTTAGATTTCCGGGAAATCTTTTTCGGACGACTTTGCGGAGTTAGATTTCCGGGAAAAATAAAATTATCGAGTTTCCCGGAGTTGGATTTCCGGGAAATAGTTTTTGGAAGGATTTTGCGGAGTCAAATTTCCGGGAAAAATGTATTTCCCGGAATTCTAACTCCGGGAAAACGTTCCAGAACGTAATTTCGGGAATTTTAACTTTGGAAAAGCGGGTTTTTGGGTCGCGGCAACTTTTTTTGAAGGCAAATCGAGGGCTTTGGGGTGATTTTCGACGATTTCAGGTCCGGTTTTCGTTGGTTTTATGAAAAATCCGGTTTTTCAGGTGTTCCGGAGGAAGGGCTTCACAGTTTTTCAACGTTTTCAAGTCGCCGGCACGGCAATACACCGTTTTGGGACGAATTTCCAAAGCTCACTTGCTTTAAATTGCCGCTTGCCGGAAATGGCGGGTTTCACAAAGATGCGCGGCTTATGGGTGACCAATTACCTCCAAATTCCTCAATATGGCCAATGGAAAAAGTGCTTCCGATGTTTTCCCATCCGTTGCGCTGGAAAATTCTCTTAACCCTCGCCGAAAGAGGACCATTGCCAGCGTCGGCTCTTCCGGGCGGTGCCGGCCGCGGTCTCGACGGCGTCCTTAAGCAACTCATCACGTTGCGGAA
>CBHTTJ010000046.1:0-31677 GCA_966095605.1 uncultured bacterium
GTAGGGCCAACTTTTCTTCAAAAAAAAGTCCTCCGACACCGTGCAGCCCCCTTCCGATCGACCCAAAATCGGTCCTACACCATGACGGACGAAATTTTCGGGACAAAAAATCTTTCCGACATGGTGACGGAAAGAAATTCCGAGCCGGAAAATCTTTCCTACACCGTGTCGGACGGAAATTCCGGGCCGGAAAATTTTTCCTGCACGGTGTCGGACGGATTTTTTGGCGCGAAAAAACTTTCCTGCACGGTGACGGAAAAAGTTTTCGCCGCAAAAAATCCGTCCGTCATGCTGTGGGAAAGTTTTCTTGCGGCAACGAAAAGACCCTGCACGGGTGTTTGGGCAATTTTGGGGCTGAAAATCATCCAACCGGTGCCGTTGTGCCATTCTTTAATGGTTAAAAACCAAGCATTTACGAATTCTCCTTCATCGCATCCTTGGCTTCACGTTGTCTTAAGGTTCGATGGCGTAGATTGTCGCACATGAAAGTTCAACCGAGTTTACGCTGGATGCTCGTAGACGATGACCAGGCGATGCTGGCCGTCATGAGCGAGGTTTTGTCCATCATTACCGAAGCCGAAGTGGTTTCGTTCAGTTCCCCAATCGCCGCCATTCAGGCGTTTCGTCAGGACCCGGCCGGATTTGACCTGGTGATCAGTGACTTCGATATGCCGGAACTCGATGGCGTCGAGATGTGTCACGTGCTCCGCGCCATGGCACCTGAACTGAAGACAATTTTGGCCACCGGCAATATGGGGATTACCTTCGAGGATGCCCAGGAACAAGGATTTGATGCCCTGTTGCATAAACCCTTTTCAGTCGCCTCATTGCAAGCCACTATCGGCAAAGTCCAAAAACAAGCGCACCGCACGTCGGTGCCTCTGCTTCAGGCCGCATAATATGAAAGCATCACTCGTCCTTTTCCTCTGTGCGTTGACTGGTTCGGCGTGGGCACATCCCGGGCATTCCTGGGAAACCGAGCTGGCACAGCATTTCGGGGGGGAACGACGAGGCGGTGACAACGACGCCAAAGCGACGAACGAAGTCAGCATCAAAGTCGAAGGAGAGTTTCGTTTGATTCGAGCCAACGGCGTGCCTGATCATAAGCCGGGCGATTTTCCGAATCGGAACAATCCCAATCGCATCGCGCCGCAACATTACGAATTTAAAGTTCCCGTTCATCCCAAGGTTGCCGACAAACCAACGGCTTTGTTCATGCAACCTTTTGGCGTGGCGGTAAACGGGGTGGTTTTCGATCCTTTCGCGGCCGAGTGGTGGAACGATGATCGTCAATCCATGTGGCAATACGAGCCGATGAACATGCAGGGGCGACTCGGCGCAGACGAGAACAACGCGCACGTCCAGCCGAATGGGGCCTATCATTATCACTCCGTTCCGACGGGACTGCTCGACAAGTTGAGCCGGGGAAAAAAGAAAATGACGTTGGTGGGTTGGGCGGCGGATGGATTCCCCATGTATGGACCACTGGGATTCAGCACCGCCAAAGACACCAACAGCAATTTAAAGACATTGAAGTCGAGTTATCGCGTTAAAAAAGGTGTTCGTCCGAGCGGCCCGGGCGGGAACTACGACGGCACCTTTGTGGCCGATTATGAATATGTGAAGGGGGCGGGAGACCTCGATGAGTGCAATGGGCGATTTGGTGCGACGGCGGAATTTCCGCAAGGCACCTATTACTATGTTTTAACGGATGATTTTCCGTTCATCCCCAGATTTTTCAAAGGAACGCCGGACCAAACCTTCTCCCGCCGCGGTCTCCCGCCGGGCCGTGGACCGCGTCCTGGCAATCGTGGTGAACCGTTTCCGCCCCGTCGAGCCGACTTGAATACCGACGTGCTCTTTCCTTCTGACGACAACAAACAACGTTCTTCTGGCCAGTCACGAGCACCCCAACAACCCGGAGCGGTCCGCGAGGCCAGCGTGGATCGCTCTGTTTCCCATACATTATGAACAAAACGCAAGTAACAGTCCTGCTTTTAGCGCTCGGTCTTGGCGCGGCATGGCTGTGTGCCCAGGAAAAAGGGCATCCATCATCACAATCAACGCCCACTCAGGCTCACGAATTTTTCCCACCGCCACCGCATCATGGACATCATTTGCCGCCACCACCACCCGTGATGGTCGTGATCGACGCGAATCATGATGGGAAATTTGACGCGCAGGAAATCGCGAATGCCGCCGCGGCTTTGCTGAAGCTGGATAAAAACAACGACGGCGAGCTGACGTTTGAAGAATTGCGTCCGCCGTTTCCACCTGAATTTCCGCCGAGGGATGCTTTTGAAGATGGAGATGGACCGGAACGGGATTGCCCGGAATCCGGGGATGCGCCGTAGTTCGTTTCTGACAAATCTCTAAAAGTTAAATCTTTTCACGGCGCAACGGGCGCGGCAATGTGTGGGGCATTCGCGCACATGAGCACCTCCAAATTTGACGCGACGGTGGCAACCAAGATGATCGTTCTTAGAAAAGAACGAGAAGTCCGGCACCACGCGTTGGAACAATTTGAAGGCGAAGGTGCACCACGGCGAATCCTGCTTCAATCCGATGAGATCACTCTTGGGCGGGCAGACAACGCGATGATTCGTATTTCCTCAAAACGCGCGTCACGTGTTCATGCCACTTTGACACGACGAGGGACAGATTTCGTGGTTCAGGATAACGACAGTCACAACGGTGTGTTCCTGAACGGAGTAAAAATTTATTCGGCCATTCTGCGGGACGGCGACATCATTCAAATTGCCGACTGCGCGTTTGTTTATCGAGAAGGATAAAATGCCAGCATTTGTCAGATTCTGGGGAACCCGGGGATCGATCCCGACGCCCGCGAGTTGGACGCGAGTGTATGGCGGCAATACGTCATGCGTGGAAGTGCGTTTCGATGACACGCTTTTTATCTGCGACGCAGGATCCGGGATTCGTGAGTTGGGGAAAGATATCGTTACCCGCAAAAATCAACCGACCGAATATCATCTCTTAATCACCCATACGCATTGGGATCATATCCAGGGTTTTCCTTTCTTTATCCCTGCCTACATGAAGGAGGCGCAGATTCGGGTGTATGGCGCCTACCAGTTGCTTTCAGGGCAGATGAGTTCGGAATATTTTCCAGTCTCTTTCCGTGATCTTGGCGCGAATATCATCGCTGACGAATTGCCCAATGGTGAAAAAGTCATCAATGGAGTGCGAGTGCGACGTTTTCCCCTGAACCATCCTGGCGGTTGTGTCGGTTATGTCTTCGAGAAGGATGGCATCAAGATCGTTTACGCGACGGACAATGAGATTGCGCCACAGGCGGGAGATAAAATTCCCGATTTGAAGAACAACGGCCCTCTGCGATCGGTTCCGGCGGACCTTTTGAAAATCTGTGAAGGTGCCGATTTATTGATCACCGATGCGCAATACGATGACGAAGAGTACACCACCAAAATAGGGTGGGGACATTCGAGTTGCTTTTCCGTCACGGACCTCGCGATCCAGGCAAAGGCAAAGAATGCGGCGATCTTTCACCATGATCCTGAATGTAAGGACACGGATATTGATAAAAAAATTCAGGCCTGCTGCGAGCGAGTGGCGCGCCACGGTGCAAACCTCACGGTCTTTGCGGCGCGTGAAGGATTAGAAATGAAGTTTGGATAATTTCGGCAGTAGCGGTAAAAAGAAGAAGGTTTTGGAACGGTCTCCCCCAACGAGTGGACTGGCGTTCAACCAAACGCGGTCTGATAAGAATGACTGTGTCACATGAGTGACGAGACCCTGACCAATGTTCCCAGCGGTGATGGCTTAGGACCGGAGGGCACTCAAAAGGTGCCGCCGATGCCGCCGTCTCCTTTTGGATCCCAGAATTTGTCTGGCCACACCCTGGCTGGCTATAAGCTGGTGCGTAAAATTGCCGAAGGCGGCATGGGCGTCGTGTATGAAGCAATCCAAACAAAATTGGATCGCAAGGTGGCGCTCAAGGTTTTGACAGAACAATTGGGAGGACGTCCGGAATTTCTGCAACGTTTCGAACGGGAAGCAAAAGCCGCGGCGGCATTGAGTCATCCCAACATGGTGCAGGTGTACGACTACGGTGAATCAGAACACCGGCACTACATCATTATGGAATACATCGAAGGCGAAAATCTCGCTTCGTATGTAGAGAACCATGGCAAGCTTTCAGTCGACGATGCTCTCGGCGTGGTGGAACAGGCGGCGCAGGCGTTGAAAGCCGCGGCGGACAAATCCATTATTCATCGCGACATCAAGCCATCGAACCTCCTTTTGACGATGGATGGCCGCGTCAAGGTAGCTGACTTGGGTCTGGCAAAGATTTTAAGTGAAGAGTCCGAGTTGACTCTAAGCAGTGTCGGCATTGGCTCGCCCCATTTCATTGCCCCGGAGCAGGCCGACGATTCACGCCGCGCTGATCATCGTGCAGATATTTATTCCCTGGGTGTCACGTTGCTTTATCTGTTGACCGGGAAAAATGCCTACGACGGCGCTTCCCCCATTTCAATCGTTCTAGCGCATACCAAAAAGCCGCTGCCGAGCGGAGCGGAACTGGGAACGCCATTGCCGAAAGAAGTGGAAGCACTGATCAACCAGATGGCCGCGAAAGATCCGAACGATCGCTACCAGGATTATCAATCACTGATCCTTGATTTGAACCGCGTGCGGACCGGACTTGCGCCCACTGCCGTTGTCGGCAAAACGTCGGCGCGGAAGTCGCAGTTGACGCTGGTTTTTACGGCGGTGGGATGTGTTGCTGTCGCTGTTGGGGTGACGATGTTTGCGATGAAATCAAAAATCCCTCCCGCGGTTCAGAAGACGAATGTCGTTGCGCAGGGGCAGCCGCAGGTTTCATCGCAACCAAACGATTCAGGTCCGCCTGAAGACAGGCGTTACCGTCCACAAGGACTCGGAAATGACGAGGGACCACGTTTGGGTCAGGAGGGCGGGCCCAATGGAAGAGGTCGGTTGTTCGACGGTATTCGGCTGCCGATGGGACCTCCCGCCCACAAGGAATGGTATGACATTGCCCCGGGAACGCCGGAGGCGATGTTGGCCGCTGCGGATGACTACGCTGCAAAGCATCCCGATAATTTTGACGAGATTCTCGATTGCTACGCTCAGGTCGAACAAAAAGCGGGTGGAACGACTGTGGGAGCGCAGGTGGCAGAACGCAGCCGCGAAGTATCAAGGCGTCACGAAGTCGCGCTCAAGGAAGCTATGGAAACCCGGGAGAAAAAAATGCGCGAGTTTCTTGCGGTCGGAAAACTCGATGAAGCTTATAAAAGCTGGCAGGATTTTCCCGCGGGTTTACGCAACCGCGAAGCGGATGCAAAAATTCACGACTTGCTGCAAAAGAATTTTCCTCCGGACTACAATCCGCCAATGGAAGGACGTGGACCAGGTCAGTGAGTAATGCCTCGCTTGCCAAGTTCTCGTAAACACCATTCGTATTCACCGGCAAGTTGGTCCACAACGGTTCGATTCTTTAGATCCGCAGGCATGACTTCCCAGGTATAAGTTTCCATCTCCAGGTGGGAGCAGAGATTGGGATTGCTGGCGAGAACATCAAAAACCCCGAGCAGGTGATCTGTTGTGTTGTCGAAGAACTCTGTCCTGGGGGCGTGCAACGGAACGTGAAAATGGATGCGCCATTCATCCGAAGGTTTGGTGTCGGCGCGCGAGGCGTGCTCCAATGCAATATCGAGATCCTTATAGCGAGTCAGTTGGCCTTTTTCATCCCTGGCGACCACCTGGTGCAAATAGATATCATCAGCAAAACTTTGTAAGGCATGACGAACTGGTTCCGTCGGTTTGACCTTCAGTGCGGAACTCAGGTGGAGTTTGCTGATGCGAATGTTGTTCTGTTGGAACTTTGCTAATGCCTGCTCTGGCGTTTCAAATTCTACCGCGAGGTGGCAGGTATCGTAATTAACGCCGAGAAATTCGAGGAGCCGAGCATCGTTATTGTTTTCAGCCCGTGTCTCTTGAATAAAGGCGATCGTCTCGTCGGTTGTTTCAAACAAGCAGAGTGGTTCAGGCTCAAGTCCGAGATGCAGTTTTCGTCCCGTTTTGGTGCTTACTTTTGCGATATGTTCCACGCAGCGAAATAAATTCGAGCGCATCAGTTTCAAATCGGCGGGCGTGCGATTGAAGTCTTTGAATGAACCGGGAACGGTGCTGACGCTTCCCTCAATGCCGGCGGGCACAATTTCTGCAAGGAGATCAAACAAGAGATTCGTAAATTCAAGCCGCTCAGGAGCTGACCAATCGGGTAAGTAAACCTGCTCCTTCACTCTGCTTCCGTGAAATTTACCAAAGGGGAAGCCGTTGATCGTGAAAACGTAGCAATTGCTCTTGTCCAGCCACCGTTGAAAAGAGGTAAGTGTTGCACGGTCACTTAGTTCTCGAGCCGCGCGATTACTCAGTCGGAGTCCAATGGCATAAGGATCTTTCGGGCAAACGCGTTCGCGCACCGCCAACGTGTAGTCATTCAGAGTGGCAAAGGTTTGTGCCCAATCTTCGCCGCGATGAACATTTGTGCAGTAGGCTAAATGGTGTGGGCCGACGCGCATGGGTTTAAATCGATATCAGGCGATCTTAAATTTGCCGGATTGCTCCAGGAATTTGAGCGGATTTTGATAAACCACCTTATCGATCAAATCCATCTTGTGCCCGCGTTTGCGCATTTCGAGTGCAGCGCGGGGGACCGCCAGTGGAACGCTGATACCCCAGTCACAGGCGCTGTTCATCCAGATGCGATCGGTGCCGTAAACTTCCAACATATCGATGGCTCGCGCCGCTGTGCATTTGGATTCCGGGTAAAGGGTCATTCCCGCCCAGAAACCCGCATTCAGTGCCAGACTGATAGTGTGCTCCTCGACGTGATCAATAATCACGCGCTCCGGCTTGATCCGTTTGTCGTTTCTCAGAACGTCAATGATCAGCTTTGTTCCTTTTAGTTTGTCTTCCAGATGCGGCGTGTGAACGAGGATCATCTGGTTGTGCCGAGCAGCGAGATCGACGTGTTTCTCGAGGACTTTAATTTCGTTGCGACTGTTTTTATTAAGGCCGATTTCGCCAATCCCGAGCACATTTGGACGATTCAGAAATTCCGGAATCATGTTCAACACGTCGTCGGCGAGTTTTACATCTTCGGATTCCTTGGGGTTGATGCATAGCCAGCAGAAATGTTGCAGTCCGAACTTGGCGGCACGCTTTGGTTCGTGTTCGGTGAGTTGATAAAAATAATCCCGAAACCCGTCGACAGAACTTCGGTCGAAACCCGCCCAGAACGCAGGCTCACAAATCGCTGCGCAGCCGGCCGTAGCCATGTCGAGATAATCGTCCGTGGTTCGACTGACCATGTGGCCGTGAGGTTCGATATAACGCATAACTTTTCAGGCCGAAATCTGACGAGAATGGTAACGTCCGATTCCGTTATCAAACTGTATCGCTCCTGAATCGCTGTGGTCAAATACGGCTTTGTTCTCCTCCTTGGTATTTCAGCCATCTTCTGCTTCCCTCCTTTCAAATTTGTTTTAAGTTCCCTTTCATGAATAAAGATCAGGTTGCCGAGATCCTCATCGAGATCGGTGTGTTGCTTGAATTGAAAGGGGAAAATCCCTTTAAGACACGCGCCTATTCCAATGCGGCCCGCGTGATCGAAGGCCTGACTGAACCGATTGATAAATTGATTGCCGATGGTCGGCTCGCGGAAATGAAAGGAATAGGAGACGCCATTTATAAAAAAGTTTCTGAACTCGTTACCACCGGCAAGCTCTCTTACTACGATGATCTAAAAGCTTCATTGCCCGTTGGATTATTGGAAATGCTGCGTATTCCCGGTCTTGGTCCCAAGAAAGTCAAAGCCATGTACGAAAAACTTGGGGTAACGACGATCGCCGAACTGGAGAAGGCCTGTAAAGAGAACCGCGTTGCAGCCCTGGATGGTTTTGGCGAAAAAACCCAACAAAAAATTTGCGAAGGGATCGCGTTTCGCCGTCAATTTGCAGAACGGCATCTGATCAGTGATGCACTTCCGCTCGCAGAATCAATTCTCGAAAATCTCCGGCAACATCCAGATGTTGTCCGTTGCAGCACCGCGGGGAGCATGCGCCGATTTAAGGAAATCATTGGCGACATTGACTTCCTTGCATCGACGAAAAACCCCATTGAGGTCATCGATTTTTTCACGAAGCTTCCCGGCATCCTGAGTATCAGCGCCAAAGGCGACACTAAAGCCAGCGTTATTCTTGAAGGGGGAATTCAGGCGGACTTGCGCGTCGTCAGTGATGCGGAATTCCCGTTTGCGCTGGCCTATTTCACCGGGAGCAAAGAACACAACATCGTCATGCGCCAACGCGCGATCCAACGCGGGCTCCGCTTGAATGAATATGGCTTGTTCAAGTCGGACGTTGAAACGCGCGATCCGGAGTTATTGGTCCATTGCAATGATGAGGCAGAAATTTTTGCGAAGCTGGATCTGGCCTACGTTCCGCCGGAGTTGCGTGAAGACCAGGGCGAATTCGTTGCGGCAGAGAAGTATGAAATTCCGCGTCTGATCGAGTGGACTGATCTGAAAGGTTCTCTCCACAACCATTCCAATTGGAGTGATGGACGGAATACTCTTGAAGACATCGCAAATTATATGCGGGAACTCGGACTCGCCTATTGGGCAATTACCGATCATTCCAAAGCATCGTTCCAGGCGAACGGCCTGGATCAGGCGCGTCTTCGAAAGCAACTTCAGGAAGTTCGCGCGGTCAATCAGAAGCTTGCGGACCAGGGCGAATCGTTTCGCCTGTTGACCGGAAGTGAAGTGGATATCATGGCTGATGGAACCTTGGATTTCGAAGATGAGTTGCTGGCGGAATTGGACGTAGTCGTTGCCAGTGCTCATCAGCGTTTTGGACAAGATGAAGCGGAAATGACCAGGCGCCTGATCCGGGTTGCGCAGAATCCATATGTCCACATTATGGGCCATTTGACTGGTCGCCTGCTCCTTGAACGAGAAGCCGCCAAGGTGAATCAGCATGCAGTTATTGATGCGTGCGCTGAGACCGGTACGTGGATCGAACTGAACGCTTGCCCCGATCGTCTCGACATGGATTGGCGTCTTTGGCACTACGCCAAAAAGAAGGGGGTAAAATGCGTGATCAATTGCGACGCTCACCGCAATGAAAGCGCCAGCTTTTTGCGACTCGGTGCTGGCATTGCTCGCAAGGGTTGGCTGGAAAAACAGGATGTTATTAATACCCTTACGTTGGGCGCGCTTCGGGTTGAGCTCGCACGCAAACGGGCGCGATCGAAATAATCAGGATTTGTCCTGCTGGAAAAAGTTCGTTCCCCGACGTAAAACGTTCGGATGACTAGAGCTTTTTCCCCGCTCCTGATGGGTCCGACAATTTCCCTTTGCGTTCTCACTTTGAGTTGTGCCGCAACTGAGGCGACTCCAAAAATCAACCGAGATACAGTAGCTGAAGCCGAGAAGGTGATGGGGCTGAAGTTTGACGATAAAAAGCGTGAGCTCATGCTCAACAGTCTGAATTCGCGTCTCGATGATTTCGAAAAAGTTCGGAACACCAAAATCCCTTACGGCACTCCGCCTGCCATTTTGTTCAATCCGATTCCTGTTGGGTTCAAAATTCCAAACGATCCAAAACCTGCTGAGTTTTCTACCGCTCCAAAGGTAAAACGTCCTGACAATCTGGAAGAAGTCGCTTTTTGGTCTCTGGGTGAATTGGCTGCGTTAATTCAGTCGCGTCAAGTGACCTCCGAGGAATTGACCAAGATGTATCTGGCTCGGCTTAAAAAATTCGGGCCGAAGCTTGAGTGCGTTGTCACATTGACTGAAGAGCTGGCTTTGAAACAGGCGCATCAGGCTGACGTGGAAATTGCCGCGGGCAAGTATCGTGGGCTCCTTCACGGTCTCCCTTATGGCGCGAAAGATCTCATTTCTACCAAAGGTATTCGTACAACCTGGGGCGCTCCTCCGTATACCAATCAAGTTTTCGACGAAGACGCGACTGTTATCAAAAAGCTGCGGGAGGCTGGTGCTGTTCTGGTTTGCAAAACATCATTGGGGGAGCTTGCGATGGGAGAGACCTGGTTCGGCGGTAAAACGCGGAATCCGTGGAACCTTAAACAAGGTTCAAGCGGTTCTTCTGCCGGGTCAGCGGCAGGGACAGCAGCAGGTTTGTTTGCTTTTGCCATCGGCTCTGAAACCCACGGTTCTATTCTGTCGCCAGCTGCGGTTTGTGGTGTGACAGGCTTGCGTCCGACCTACGGACGTGTGAGTCGAACTGGCTGCATGTCTCTGAGCTGGTCCATGGACAAAATTGGGCCAATTGCCCGAACGGCCGAGGATTGCGCGGTCATATTGAATGCGATTCAGGGAGGTGATGGAATCGACCAGACGCTTTACGACGCCTCGTTCAACTACACCCCAAAGATCGATCTCAAAAAACTACGCATCGGGTATCTCAAAAAGGATTTCGCGAAGAAGAAAACAAAGACATTCGACGACGCGACGTTACAAAAGCTGGAGGAACTCGGCGCGAAGTTGATCCCCATTGAACTGCCGACGAATTATCCCGTCGATTCCATTTCCTTTGTTCTGAGCACCGAAGGTGCGGCGTTCTTCGATGACCTGACCCGGAATAACCAGGACGATGATCTTGTCCAACAAGGAAAAGGGTCCTGGCCGAATGTCTTCCGCTCAAAACGCTTCGTCCCCGCTGTTGAATATCTTCGGGCGCAACGCATTCGTTATCTCGTTATTCAGGATATGGATAAACTGATGCAAGACATTGATGTCTACGTCGCCCCATGGGATGTAGGTCAAAACCTGTTGATGAACAATCTCACCGGGCATCCTGCAGTCGGCTTGCCAAATGGATTTACAACCAACGGTGTTCCAACAGCTATTTCATTTGTTGGAAAACTCTTTGGAGAAGCAAATCTGCTGGCGGTCGCCAAAGCGTATCAAGATGCCACTGATTTCCATTTAAAACATCCTGATGCCTTCGTGTTTGGGAAAGATGTTGTTGTCGAAAAAGAATAATGAGTTCGTGATCGTTACAAAAAAGATTTAAACCCGGAACGATTGTTTCTAGGCTCGTTCCAATGCCAAACAATGAACAGGAGACGGTCACCGCTCGGCCTGTTTCCGAGAGTGATTTTAGCTCGGTCTTGTTTGCATCCTTTCTAAAGGCATTAATTCTCGCTGCTTTCGTGTGGGTGGTTTACGCGGTGGTGCCCAGCAGCTCCCATGAAATTGAAAAAACGACCACGTTATTCGTTTTTCCGGCCGATAATACCCGCCCTGAAAATCACGAGCGAGTTGCTTATCTCGGGATTCTCTTACTGTTTTTGCCGCTGAGCTGGATCTTGAACAGGAACATCCGGACGATTAGTTCTGAAGTGAAGATTGCAACTTGGAGTGTGGCCGGCTTGTTGGTTCTCCTCATCTGGACGAAAGAAGCTTTCTTCTATTTTGAAGCATTGTCGTCTCCATTTGTTTTGCCCTGTCTGGGACTTCTCTGTTTCGGCTTGCAGAGATCGGGACGCCTGAATAATGAAACGTTTCAGAAATGTGAACTGAGTCGTAACAAATATTGGCTTTGCGCAGCTCTGTTCATCTTTGCTCATTTTTGGATTCGGTGGATTCCGGAGAACAATGGCTATTGGCTGCGCAATCATTGCGAAGCAATCCTGTTTGCGAACTGGCAAACATTCTGTGGCAAGACCCTTACCTTTGACGTGCTGCACCAATACGGTCTTTATCCCGCGTTCCTCAACGTCATATGGCAGCTGTTTGGGAAGTTCAGCCTGACGGGATTTTCAGTAACGATGTCGCTCGTGGTGGCTGTTTATCACTATTGTCTGTTCTACTTCGCTGCAAAATATTTCAAACGCCGATTGCTCGGCTTTTTTGTCGTGGCGGGTACTATCCAGTTCTCCTCGTTGTTTGGTTCCACGATCTTTGAAGAGAATGCTACGAATTTTGATCCTTATTTTCAGTATACGGGCGTGAGAACGTTTTTTCCGGGGTTGCTCTTGTACTTTATGGCGAAACTTCCGGAGAAGCCCACTTTTTGCAGAACGGTTCTTTTTACTATTGCCCTGAGTTTTGCGCCTTTCTGGAATCTCGATACTGGATTGGTCTGCGTGGGTAGCTGGTTTATCTTTCTTGTTACGCAGCAGAAATCGTGGCTTCGGCCTCTTTTGCTAAGTTTTCTATCTGTGGTCTTCTGTGGACTGTTGTTGGTGGGATATTTTTTATGCAAATCGGGCCACGTTCCTGACTTTTTCTCCATGCTCAGGTATCAGATACAGTTTTATGGCCTAGGATTTTTTATGCTGCCGATGCCGTTGGTACACAGTTGGCTGATTTATGCGATGGTCAGCGTTTTTTCGGCGGGTGTGTATTTTCGAAATCCCCATCCTGAGCGCGGTGTCTTTCTCAGTTTGGCAGTTTTAAGTGCCGGAATTTTCGCGTACTATCAGGGCCGAAGTCATCCGGCAGTTTTCTGCGGAATTATTTTTCCTGCTGCATTACTACTTGGTTTGGGCATCGATCGTCTTCCGTTCCAGAAAACTCTGCCGCAATCCGTGGCGACCTGGCTTTACTCGATGACACTAGCTGTTTCGGCTTTGACGATTATTTTTTTGACCGTGATGCATGGCTCGGTGTTTCGTCCGCCAAAAGGCCGGATTCCCTTCGTCACCGCTTCGCAACAAGACACCTTGTTTGCTAATTCCATTAAGTTCCTTCACGATCATTCGCCTTCAGGAAAAACCGTCTGGATACTATCGAACAACGCTTCGGTATATCACGTTCTTTCCCGCACCGTATCGCCGTTGCAGTGTAGTCTGATCGAGACTTTTAAACGTAGTGAGATAGAGACGATTCTTCACCAGCTGTCAGAACAGAAAGAGGTTTTTGCCGATGACACCGTTTTGAAGCCAGGGCCAAATGAGATTAATCCAATCCTTCTGCAAATGCTAAAACAGCATCTGACCGAGAATTTCGTTGAAATACAGCACGATGCCGATGGACGACTTTCGCTTTGGAAACGCCGTTGAACATTGGCTATTGGCCGCCGCCATCCGCCCCACCACCATCGAGATCGATCAATATGTCGCGAGGCTCGGCACCTTTGCTGGGGCCGACGATGCCGCGATTTTCCAACTCGTCCATAATGCGAGCCGCGCGGGTGTAACCGAGTCGCAGGCGGCGTTGTAAAAGTGATACGCTCGCTTTTTGTTCCGTGCGGATCACTTCAATGCACTGCTCGATAATGCCTTCGTCCTCGTCGATGCCGCCTTCGCCTTCTTCGGCTCCGAAGCTACTGCCGGTGGCTTTTTGTAACTTTTCGTGAATTTCCAGTTCGTAACTCGGTTTGCCTTGTTGTGCGATGAAATCAACGACGCTGCCGATTTCCTGGTCGGTGATCAACACACCTTGTGCGCGGATCAATTTTGCCGAGCCCGGCGGCAGGTAAAGCATGTCACCTTTGCCGAGTAGTTTATCAGCCCCCATCGCATCGAGAATCGTGCGTGAATCTACTTTCGCGGCCACCTGAAAAGCTATACGAGCTGGAATGTTGGCTTTGATAACGCCAGTGATGACGTCCACGCTCGGGCGTTGTGTTGCCACAATGCAATGAATACCGGCGGCACGAGCCATCTGGGTGATGCGCGCAATGGCCATTTCGACATCTTTCGGGGCGACGAGCATCAGGTCCGCCAACTCGTCGATGATGACGACGATGTAGGAGAGTTTATCCGGGATAACAATGTCTTCATCGCGCGGCACCACAATCTCCTCGTCGAGTTCCACGGCGAAGCCGTCCTGGTTTGCTTCAACTTTCTCCTTCGTGGCCATTAATGGCAATTCCGGCTCGGACTTGGGCATCGGCGCGTTCTTGGGCCGTTCATTGAACGATTTGATATTACGGACGCCGACCTTCGCAAAAATCTGGTAGCGCTTTTCCATTTCGTTCACGACCCAGCGCAGGGCGAGAATTACTTTCTTCGGATCAGTAACGACTGGTACGACGAGATGTGGCAGAACGTTGTATTGCTGCAGTTCGACCACTTTCGGGTCGATCATGACGAAACGCAATTGATCCGGGGAAAAACGGTAGAGCAGGGAAGCGACAATGGAATTGATGCAAACGGATTTGCCGGAACCGGTGCTGCCAGCGATGAGCAAGTGTGGCATTTCGGCGAGGTCTGCAATGATCGGATTGCCGTAAACATCCTTGCCTAAAGCCAACGGAATGCGCGCCTTTGATTTCTGCCATTCTTCTGATTCGAGCAGATCGCGCATGATGACTTTCGTCTTGATCGCGTTTGGCACTTCTACCCCAACAGAACTCTTGCCCGGGACCGGCGCGAGCATGTTAATGCGTTCCGCTTTTAACGCTGCCGCGATGTTGTTGTTCAACGCGGTGATGCGTTCGAAGCGAACTCCAGGGGCTGGATGTAATTCGTAGCGAGTAATCGTGGGACCCTTGGTGATATCACCCACGGACACATCGATGTCGAATTGAGCGAGTGTCTGTCTCATCAACTGCGCATTCGCCATCAACTCCTCCTTCGTTTCCGTCGGCTTAAGAGTTGTGTCGGCATGCTGCAGGAAATCCAGCGGCGGCAAACGGTAGTTACCGATAATCGGAGTCGATGCCACGGCAATCGGTTTCGGTTTTTTTCCGCCGACAATGCGGGGTTTGATGGGCGGCAAAACCGGTAGCGGTTCGTCGTCTTCGTTTTTCTTTTCTGGCTCCGCCGGTTTGGCTTCAGGCTCTGAAACAGCCACGGCGGCGGCTTCGACAGGCGTGGGTTGTTCCTCTTCCTTTGGAGCAGCTTTTTCACCCTTCCTGGGAGCTGCTTTGCCGAGAATTTCCGCTGTGCTCGCAGCTGCCACTTCGTTGGCGGTGATCACCATGCCTTCGTCGGCGGGCTCAATCTCACGTTTTTCGGAAAGAGCAGGTGCTTCGACAACACTCTTTTTCTTTGTCTTTGCCGTTGGAATACTCAGGTCGCGAATGGTTGGTTCGGGCACTGGCTTGAGATCGGCGCCCAGACCTTTGCTCTTTTCATCTTCTTCTTCGGGTTCGGCGACGGTCTCCGTCTTTTTGCCTTTGCCCTTATCCAATTGCTCCTGCAATTTTCGCGCCTGCTTCTCCAAGTCGCGGGCTTTGCGTTCGAGTTCTTTTTCCTCTGGAGTGGCAGCGGGATCGGCTTTTTCTTTCTTTTTACCGGACATCTTTTCACGCACCCACTCGCCGATTTGAAAATTCGTCAGGAAAACCAGGCTGACTGCATAAATTGTGACAAAAATGATCGTCAGTCCCGGTTTGCCCAGGAGCGTGGTCAGATGATCCTTGGCAATGGAACCGAAAAGTCCCCCCGCATTGGGCGCATTGATATTGGCGCGAAGCCGTTCCAGCCAGGTGTCATAAAGACCGAGCAGGCCCAGACACGAAATGAACAAAACACTGGCCCAGAGCAGACGGCGTCGAATGTAGGAAAAGAATTCGAACAGGTATCCCAAACCGAACATCAACATCAATGGTGGCAATACGAAGGCACCTGCGCCGAACAAAAAGAATAATCCATTCGCCAGCCATGCCCCCATTTTTCCGCACAAATTGTGTACTGGCGAATTGGGTGGGTTACAAACGCTCGAAAGGTCGCAGCGATCAAAAGAGAAAAGGGCGACTACCATCAGCAGCGACGCTGCGATGAGCACGATCCCGATAATGTCATTAAAGCCGTGATGTGGTTTTGTCGACGAATCTTTCCGTGCCATGTGCGCCGCAGTTTAGGGGGTAGCGCGCAAAAGTTCAAAGAGCAAAGTGCATCCTGAGAGAGGAAAGAGGCGTTTGCTGAATAGCCTTGGGATTGGACCTTTCCGGCTAATCGCGGAGGACGGCCACGTATTGCTCAAGCGTCTTCTTTGCAATCATCAGTCCGGCTTCTTCCAGTTTTTGTCCTGCGCAACGCGTTGGCGCATATCCTTTCAGATCATCGGGCACCCAAGCCCCATGATCACGGAAAACCGGATCATGAAAGCCCTCGATATTCAGGTCCGAATCATAACCGGCTCGCACAAAGGCATGAATAATCTCCGCCCAGTTCGCCTGTCCTAATCCGCAAAAGCGATGTT
The DNA here is from genome assembly GCA_966095605.1 of uncultured bacterium. GTDB lineage: Bacteria > Verrucomicrobiota > Verrucomicrobiia > Limisphaerales > JACDHS01 > CBHWET01. The sequence continues at coordinate 16,190 of CBHTTJ010000046.1, forward strand.
CAGCGACTCCAGGATGGCAGATGCCATACACTTCCATCAGACGGCGATTGATAAAGGCGTCCTTCGCGTGGACATGGAAAATTTTTGACCCGAAACGATGAATGTTTTCTACCGGGTCAATAAATTGACACATCAGATGACTCGCGTCCCACTCGATACCAATGTTTTCGCATTTTGTGGCGTTGAAGAGTTTTTCCCACATGGCTGGCTGCGCAAGCATGTTGTAGCCCATGATAGGCAAATGCCAGGCGCCTTGCGGACAGTTTTCGAAAGCGAGACGAACCCCTTTGTCCGCGGCAATTTTCGCGAGGGGTTCCCAGAACGCGAGCAACTGCGGAAAGTGATGATCGAAGGATTTATAAATGGGATTGCCCCCACGTTCGTTCATTTCCAACTCAATAATCGCACCGGGGAATCCGCAGACGGTTTTGACACCAATATGTGACGCCACATCGATGGCTCGAAGAAACATTGCGCGAGCGTACTCGGTTTGTTTCGGATCCAGCGGATTTTTGTAAAGGGCACCGATGGCGGAGATACGAATTCCAAGTTCTTTGGCGCGGGCGGAGATTTTTTCAGCAACTGGCTTCCAATCAGCATGAGGCGGAGCCATTTCGCTCTCGAAAAATTTCAACATTCCGACTGAACGAAAACCAAGTCGATGCGCCCATTCGATCTGTGGCACTTCACTGCGGCAAAGCACTCCAACTCTCATGCGTGAAAGAGTGACCATTAAGATTTGGAAAAGCGACGATTTTTGTGTCATGTCTTGGTGAGGTGCGTAGATCGATTCCAATTGCCTTAACGATTGCCGGCTCTGACAGCGGCGGTGGAGCGGGTGTCCAGGCGGACTTGAAAACTTTTGCGGCTCTTGGGATTCATGGTGCGAGCGCCATTACTTGCCTGACGGCGCAGAATCCCAAAGAAGTCATCGGGATTCACTCCGCTACTCCGCAGATTGTGCGTCAGCAGATTGAAGCCGTATTTAAGGAACTCCATCCCGCAGCGGTAAAAACGGGAATGCTTTTTTCGGAAGAGATCATTTTGGCGGTGGTGAGCGCGTTGAAGGAACAGAAGAATTTCAAATTGGTCGTCGACCCGGTCATGATTTCAACCAGCGGTGCACGCCTGTTGAAACCCAATGCAATGCGTGCTCTGCAAAAAAAACTTTTCCCCGCCGCAACATTAATTACCCCTAACCTCGACGAAGCCGAGGCACTCCTTGAGGGAAAAGTCCGAACCCCTGAAGCCATGCGTTCTGCCGCAAAGCAGTTGCACGCGAGGTTTGGCTGCGCTGTTTTGATGAAAGGCGGACATTTGCCCCGTGGCAAAGACGCCATTGACATCTTTTTCGATGGACGAGAGGAATTGCTTTTGAGCGCTCCTTTTGCGAAAGGCATTTCCACACATGGAACGGGTTGCACTTACTCTGCGGCCATTGCGGGATATCTTGCGGGAGGAAAGTCTTTGGCTGATGCCGTCCTCTTGGCAAAGGAATTCATTACGCAGGCTATCACACAAAGTCAGAAGACCGCGAAACACTTCGTTCTTAACCCATTCTGGCAGGCTCCTGGGCGATTCCGATGGTAAATAAAATCTTCTCGAAACGACCGGTCGACTTGTTATGCTACGTTGACCATGAACCCTTTCCGTGCTCTGTGCGTCGCGCTCGTCTGTAGTGTTTTGGTGGCCAAGGGAGAGTCTGCAGGAGAATTTCAATTCCAGGAGCATGGCCTTCGTTCATTCCAGTTGCATCCGACGACCGCAGGCCTGAAAAAAGCCGCGTGGCTGAAAGCGTCTCCATCTCACGCTCCAGAAGATGTCTATTGGCTGGGAAGTCGCGTCGCCATTCAATTATCTGAAGGAAGAGAGCTGACACCCTTTCTGAAGGGCAGCCCTTTGTATCTCGCCGACACGCTGGATGATAACACCTACATTTTGCAGGGACCGGATGCGTCGACCGCGGCCCAGGAGGCGCAACGTTTGTCTAATCTTCCGGATGTTCTGGTTTGCATTCCGATTATGCGTGAACCGATCGGACCGCAAAGTGTGCAATACGCGAAACCGAACGACCCGCTTTTCGACAATCAATGGCATTTGGAAAATCGTGATGGCAACGGCAACCCACTCGGCGCGGACTTGAATATTCGCGGTGCTTGGCCGTTTACACGCGGCGAGGGGATTACAGTTGGGATTGCCGATTTTGCCGTCGAAACGAACCACGTTGACCTCGCTTCTCGCGCAGCGGGCTTGTTGCACTTTAATTTTGTCTCAGGCAACAACGATATCGCCCTTTCTGATCTCGACGTCCACGCGACGGCGTTGGCCGGGTTGATTGCAGGTGACTTCAACAATGGGCTCGGCATCAGCGGCGTTGCGCCTCGTGCAAAATTTGCCAGCTGGCGAATTTTTAACACCAACTCCGCTTCGACCGACCAGGAAGGACTGCGCAAGATGTTCCAATACGCCAGTAACAGCGTGGCTGTACAAAATCACAGCTGGGCTTACACCGGGACGGCACAAGGGGGACCCAACTTCGTGACGATGCAAGGAATCGACAATGCCATCATAAAGGGACGTCTCGGAAAGGGCGTCGTGATGGTGCGGTCGGCAGGAAACTTTCGCCTGAACTCCGGGGGTAGCACGCTGGTCGTCGGAACCAACGGTTATGCCGGCAACGCGAATAACGATGCTTACGTCAATGATCCACGGATTATTGCGGTGGCTGCAGCGGCGAGTGACGGACGCGTCTCGCACTATAGCAGCCCGGGCGCTTGCATTCTCGTCGCTGCGCCGAGTTCTGAATCGACTTTGGAAAATACCGGCACCCCTGATTTGAACTTTCCTACGCTGACGACCACGGATCGAACGGGAACACTGGGTTACTCAACGGATGATTATGCGTATGGTTCGGATGGCTTTACGGGCACGTCTGGTGTCGCACCGCAGATCGCCGGTCTTTGCTCGCTCCTCTTATCGGTGAATCCAAATCTTACTTATCGTGACGTGCAACAAATTTTAGTTCTGTCCGGTCGCCATTTTGATTTTGCTGATCCCAGCGTTGAAACCAATGCTGCCGGTCTCGTCGTCAGTCACAATCTTGGTTTTGGAATTCCAGATGCGGCGATCGCGGTGAAACTTGCAAAAGGTTGGGTAAAACGTCCTGCCCTTACAAAAGCGACGCTACAAAGCAGTGTTTCCAATTCGATTCCTGATGCCGGCTATTTAATCCGTACTTCTGGCGCGAATGTGCCCGCCAGTTTGCAAATTGTTTCGGGCTGGATGCCATTTGAAGAACGTCATCCTGACATCGCTCCGGGTGAAATGTTGCGGCCAGACAAAGATACCGACCTTCTGCCGCTGGTCGATGTGGGGCAAGCGCTCACCGATCTTGGTGTGGATCTCACGGGCAAAGGTGCCTTGATCCAACGAGGCGGCGACAGTTTCTACAATAAGATTCATCGAGCAGAAGCTGCGGGGGCGAAATTCGCCATCGTTTACAACAACACAGGGGACAATCTGGTTCGCATGACGATCAGCAATTTCGTCCATATTCCCGCAATTTTCATTGGTCAAACGGATGGCACGGCGCTTCTGAATGAAGCGCAAACCAACGTCAACCTCCGCGTTCAGCTCGGTCTCAAAAAAACTTCTTACGTCTTTAACGTCACCAATCAATTGCAGACCGAACATGTCGGGGTTCGTATCCAGGCGGATACGCATGCGCGACGTGGTGACATGCGCATCACGCTCATTTCTCCCAATGGCACACGTAGCATTTTGCAACGCTATGATAATGGATTTTCCACCGACACCGGTCCGCCCGACTGGACCTACTGGACGACACACAATTTCTTTGAAAGCAGCTACGGGACGTGGACGGTTCAGTTCAGCGACGAGCAGACGAACAACATTTGCGGCATCGTCTTTTGCAGTTTGATTATCAACGGGGTTCGGATTGTTGATAAAGATCACGACGGTCTCGATGATAATTGGGAAAAGGCAAAGTTCGGTAACATCACCGCTTTCTCGGCTAAAGATGATCCGGATCACGATGGCTACAGCAATATCCGTGAGGAGTTGGCCGGGTCAAATCCGAAGTTGTCGGAAAATCCCGTGCTTACGTTGCAGCCAGTCGGACGCACGATCTTTGTCGGCGGCACGAATGCATTTTCTGTAAAAGCGACGGGTCCAGGCCCCCTGTTCTATCAGTGGCGCTTCGAAGGTGTAGCGATTCCGGGCGCAACAAATTCCATTTTTGCCATTACTAATGCCCAATTGTCGAATGCAGGAAATTATACGGTGGTCGTCGATAATGTTCTTGGCGCCGTCACGAGTTCGAATGCTGTTCTGGGTGTGGCGGTTCCGAATGATCTCGATATGGATCTTAATCCGGAGGTCATTGCGCAAAGCACCAATCAGTTCGTTCAGCTTTGGAATATGTCGTCGACGAATCTGCTGAGCGCGACGTTGTTAAACAATGGTTCCGCTCTCGCGATCAGCAATCGCATCGTCGGTCAGGCCGATTTTACTCTCGATGGAAAACCAGACCTTGTCGTGCAGAGCAACGGTTTGATTATGGTTTGGGTAATGAACGGAACCAATCGGACGGGGATCGTGAAACTGAAAAAAGGTGCGTTAACACCGGTGGCCTGGAAAGTCATGGGCGCGGCTGATTTCAATCGCGATGGTTATCCCGACCTTATTCTGCGACACGACACGGGACGTGCTTCGGTCTGGCAAATGAAGGGGACCAATTTAATCTCGGCCGTCGCGCTGAATGGTGGATTGGTCATTCCGCCTGACCTGAAAATGGTGGCCCTCGTTGATTTCAACAACGATGGCAGTGTCGATATCCTTTGGCAGAGCACTGCGACGGGCAACCTGACGATCTGGATGATGAACAAAACGAAGCGGGTCAGCATCGTGAACCTGAACAACCTGGGAATGTTGCCGAGTCAGGGTTGGACAATTTCAGGAGCCGTTGATCTCAACAGCGATCGGAAGAAAGATCTCATCTGGCAGAAAACGGATGGCACCTTCTTCACGTGGTTTATGAACGGAACCAATTTCGTTGATTCCAACTATTTGTTCGATGGAGCGGCAGTGCCCGGTTGGAACATGGTGGGAGGACGCTAGTTTAAGCAATCGTCGCCAGTTTTAAGATTCTAGAAAACCAAAGCCGCCTCAGATTTCTGAGGCGGCTTTTTTGTTTCGAAATGATTACTTGTTAAGAGTCTTCTTAAACGTCGTCAGAACCGTTTCGACGTTTTTCTGGGTGGAGTTTTCACCCATCAAACCAACACGCCAGATCTTTCCTTTCATCGGACCAAGGCCGGCGCCAATTTCGATGTTGTAATCAGTGAGGAATGCCTTGCGCACACCTGCTTCATCTACGCCTTCAGGCACGCGAACCGCATTCAGTTGCCAGAGTTGATGTCCTTCCTGCGACGCGAGCGAAAGCCCCATTTCAGCGAGACCTTTCTTCAACGAGAGATAACTTTGTTCGTGGCGCTTCCAGCGAGCTTCCAATCCTTCTTCGAGCACGAGTCGCAAGGCTTCGTGTAGACCATAATTCATCGTGATCGGTGCGGTGTGATGGTAGACGCGTTCCTGACCCCAGTAAGAAGCGAGGAGGTTCACATCGAGATACCAACTCTGCACCTTCGTTTTGCGTTTGGTAGCGACTTCCAGAGCACGTGGGCTGAGGGAAACCGGCGCCAATCCCGGAGGAGCACTCAAACATTTTTGTGTGCCGCTATAAACAGCGTCGACATGCCATTCGTCGATTCTCACCGGACAACCGCCGAGCGACGTGACGGTGTCGAGAAGCAGTAATGCTCCAGCGTCGTGAACCAATTTGGAAATTTCTTCCACGGGTGTGAGGGCGCCGGTGGATGTTTCCGCGTGCACAATGGCGACGAGTTTTGGTTTGGAAACTTTCTTTAATGCTTCGGCGATTTTTTGGGCTTCGATGATGCGACCCCATTCGGCCTCCACTTTGGTGACCTTTGCGCCGCAACGTTCCGCAACATCGCACATGCGAGTACCAAAAACGCCATTGACGCCGATGATCACCTCGTCGCCGGGTTCGATAAGATTCACAAAGCAGAATTCCATTCCCGCGCTGCCGGTGCCGCTAACGGGAAACGTCATTTCGTTCTTCGTCTGGAAGACGCTACGCAGCATGGTCTTGATCTCGTCCATCATTTTAACGAACACGGGATCGAGATGGCCGAGCAAAGGCTGGGACATCGCTTTCAAAACTGAGGGCGCAACGTCACTGGGACCAGGTCCAAGTAATAAACGTTGCGGAGGCCGAAACGGGGCGAAATTTTGCATCCGCGAATCTTAAAGAGGATTGGCGTCTCAATCAACGAGACTCGTTAACTAGTCAATTTCTATGAATTGACGTCGGAACCCCGATGGTATCTCGAAGTGCGTATGACGCCGGACGGGATTTACGGTTATATGATCAAAAACAGCCACTTTTTACCCGATTTTTCCTAAACCACTGATTTACAATCTTGTAGAAACAGTTGCTAAGTTTAGCAGCCTCATTTTCATCCTGAAAATGCACCTGTTAAGGTTAGCAACACCTAATTTCATTCTGAAAATCGACCTGCTAACGTTAACAGATCCCAATTATGTCCTGAAAAAGCACCTGCTAAGTTTAGCAGACGCGTTTTCAGCCTGAAATCGGACCTGCTAAAGTTAGCAACACCCAATTCCATCCTGAAAACCGAACTGCTAAACTTAGCAGGTGTCATTTCCATCCTGAAAATGGGGCTGCTAAACTTAGCAGGTGCTTTTTCAGGACGAAAGTGACCGCTGCAAACTTATCAGGTGTCTTTTTCATCGTGAAATTTTGCGCTGCGGGATAGTTTTGCTCGCCGTCAGCGTGAAATTGGACCTGCTAAGTTCAGAGGGGAAAATTTTATTCTGAAATTGGGTCCGTTTCTGTCGCAGAGGTCGCCGTAAGGATGTTTTGGACTGATTCTGGCCTCCCGGGGAGTTTTTCATTCTGATTTTGCGTGCGTCGGGCGCCGAGGGGAGATTTTCAGGATGACATTTGGCTCGTCGACGGTCGATAGCTCCACTTCATGAAAAGTCTGCTTCCTCGCGTCGAAGGGGAGCTCCGTAAGGATGTTTTTTGACGTTACGATCGCCGAGGGCTCGTTCTCCGGACAAAAAATCAAAGATCGATCATGCGTTAATGGATTGCCCGACGTTTTCGCTTCTTGTCTTTGTGATCCGCTAAAGCGATGGACCAGATCAGCCAAAATCCGCCCCCGGCCGCAAGGAGGAAGCAAACCATGGCCAGCCCGGGATAACCAAACAGCGTAAAGGGCGACGGCACGTGCATCAGCAGTGCGGCGCCAACAATCAAGGCCGCTAAAATAAGTCCGGTCGTAATGCGGTTCGCCACTTTCTGAAATCCTTCCATCAGGAAATGAACGTCCGTGGTGCGGACTTTCAATTCCAGTTCCGCATTGCCGACCGCATCGAGAATTTTGTTCACCCGATTCGGCAGGCCACCGACGAAATCTTTCATGTCGAGCAGGGACGCGGCAATTTTTCGCGGCGTGGCATCTTTTCGCAATCTTCGGGCAAGGATTTCGTCCACATGCCGACGCACCGCATCACGAGGATTGAATTTGTCATTTAACGCGCGGCCAATCGTGTCCAGTTGCAGCAATGTTTTACCGAGCATGGTCAATTCGACCGGAACATAGAGACCCGTTTCGCTGGCAGTGCGGACCAGTTCAAGAATAATCCGACCCACGTCCATTTTATTGAGGCTTTGTTCGCTGTGTTGTGCGACCAGATCGGCCAGTTTGCGACGGAAGCGCATCTCATCGAAATATTCGGTCGTTTCACTGATCTGGATCGCAATTTCCGCCGCTTCGTCGGCGCGCCCTTCGCTGATCGCCAGAAGAAGCTTGAGCAACTTTTCCTGCATCGCGGGAGTCGTGTGGCCCACCATGCCAAGATCAATTAAAGCGATCCGGTTTTCAGGAGTGAGCAAAACATTGCCCGGGTGTGGATCAGAATGAAACAACCCGTCAACGAGGAGTTGTTTCAGATACGCTTTAAACAAATCATCGGCGAGGCGTTCGCCATCCATCTCGGTTTTAACAACGGGAGAAACGTCGGTGATTTTTACCCCTTCAATGTAATCCATCGTGAGCACGGCGCGGCTGGTGTAATCGTCAATCGGTCGAGGCACAACGATCGTCTCGAACTCGGTGAGACTATTCGCAATGGCATTCAGATGGGAGGCTTCCTGTTCGTAATCGAGTTCGCGAATAAGTGTTCTTTGAAATTCCGAAAAGATTTTTCGGACCTGATAGCGATGGGCGACTTCGATATGTTCGTCGAGGAAATCCGTGATCTCTTCGAGCACTTCCAAATCGTCCGCCACCTGTTTGCGAATGTCCGGTCGTTGCACCTTCACCACCACTTCGCGGCCGTCGCGTAGCGTGGCACGATGAACCTGTCCCAGCGAGGCCGCCGCCAATGGTTCTTTTTCAAAATTGGAAAAAGCTTTGGAAATGCGAACACCCAATTCTTCGGTGACTGTTCGTTCCACGTCTTCGTACGGAAACGGTTTAACCTTGTCCTGCAGGCGAGAAAGCGCTTTGAGGTAACGGTCTGGAAGCAAATCAGAACGACTCGAAAGGATTTGCCCGAGCTTCACATAGGTTGCGCCCATTTTTTCCAGGTCATCCGCCAGCTCTTCCGGTGGCGCGGCTCCGTCACGAAAAACATCTTCGTCCGAGAGTTTAGCCCGTTGACTGAACTGTTTCGCTACGTCGGCCCGGCCGTACTTGAAAAGAAGTTTCGCGATGTCTTTGTAGCGTCGGAGATGGTTGCGCTCGAAAGAAATGCTCATAGTTAAAGCGTACGCGCTGCCGCGAGGAACTCAATCGGGCGGAGTTTTAAGGAGTGGTGGGAGAGTTCACTGAAATGACAGGGAATTCCCTGCCTGTTCCCGGCGGAAATTAAACTCGAATTGCCCCTGTAAATCTGGCTATGCTCCCCGGCATGAATTCAGTGGCCGCTCCCGCGCGAAATTACAAAAGCGCCAACCGCAACCAAAGCGTTCCAACCATTGATCAGGTCATGGTCGAAGAACGTGCGGCTTCTTTTACCAAACGCAGCATCAAAACCAGCGCGAAACTGGCGGGCCTCAAGCTGGCAGTCTCCATGATGGACCTGACGACTTTGGAAGGAAAAGACACTCCCGGTAAAGTTGCGTATCTCTGTCGCAAGGCATTGCGCCCTCTCGATGGGAAATATGGCGTCCCCAGCTGTGCTGCCGTTTGTGTTTATCCAAACATGGTGAAATATGCGCGGCAATTTCTGGGCGCGGATTCACCCGTTCATGTTGCCGCCGTCGCGACGGGATTCCCCAGCGGCCAGATGCCTTTGCGGACGAAGCTGGAAGAAACACGCCGGGCGGTGGCTGATGGCGCTGATGAAATCGACATGGTGATTGATCGTTGTGCATTTCTTTCCGGTGATTATGCGAAGGTATTCGACGAAATTGCCGCCACCAAGGAAGCCTGCGGCGCCGCGCATTTGAAAGTGATTTTGGAAACGGGCGAATTGGTTACTTACGACAATGTTCGTCTCGCTTCACAGATCGCCATGGAAGCAGGTGGCGATTTCATCAAGACCTCCACCGGTAAAGTCAGTCCGGCCGCTACGATGCCGGTAACGCTGGTGATGTTGGAAGCGATCCGCGATTATTTCTTCGCCACGGGAATTCGAATCGGCATGAAACCCGCCGGCGGTATTCGCACCGCGAAACAGGCGCTCGCATATCTCGTGATGGTGAAAGAAACGTTGGGCGATGATTGGTTGAATTCCGATATGTTCCGCTTCGGCGCGAGCACATTGGTCAATGACGTTTTGATGCAAGTCGTCAAGACCGTCGATGGCAATTATCAAAGCGGCGACTATTTCTCTTTGCCCTGAGTCGGCGGACAACAAGCGGTCTGCGACTGAATGGCCAACAAATTTTATCAACCGGGAGAGCAGCGTGGCGCAAAAGTAAATGATCTCTTTGCCACGATTGCCCCGCGTTATGATCTCATCAACGACCTGCAAAGCTTCTGGCTGCATCGACTCTGGAAACGAAAGCTGATCGCGTTGGCTGACGTTAAGTCGGGTGACCAGGCGTTGGATTTGTGCTGTGGTACTGGAGATATTTCATTTCTTTTGGCCTCCCAGGGAGCTGAGGTCACGGGACTGGATTTTAGCAAAGCGATGCTGGCGGTGGCGGAAGATCGCAAACAACAAGGGAAGGGGACTCAACCGGAGTTTATGCATGGCGATGCGCAGAATCTTCCATTTTCCGAAAAGAGCTTTGACGTCGTGACGGTCGGATATGGTTTGCGCAATCTTCCGAACTGGAAACGCGGAGTGGACGAAATGTGGCGCGTGGCGAAACCGGGAGGACGTTTGCTGGCACTGGATTTTGGAAAACCAGACAATGCGGTCTGGCGGAAAATTTACTTCGCGTACTTAAAAATTTTTGTGCCCGTGTTTGGAAAGATTTTTTGCGGTGACTTTGATACACACGGCTACATTCTCGAGTCGCTGAAAAATTATCCCGCGCAACGTGGAGTTGAACAATATCTCCGGCAGTTGGGTGGCAAAGATATCCGCACCATCAATTTGCTGGGCGGGATCATGAGCATCAATTACGCAAAAAAGCCGCGATGACGCATCATCGCGGCTTCGCAGGAACGGAGAATCTTACCAACCGACCGCTTTGCCTTTGCCCTGTTTTGTGATGGGCACTTCTTCTTCCCAGACGGCAATGCCATTGGCATCGGTCAGCGACAATTGGAAAATATAAGAAGCTTCATGGAGTCGACCGATGTTGGTCCGTTCTTCATGAATCTTGCCGGACAACGTGTAATCGTACTTCTTGGTGACCTTCTCGTTGTTAATGAAAGCCTGCTTTTCCGCGGCTGCTTTCGCCAAAGGATCTTCCGCACCACCGAGTCCGTAGACTGTCGTGGTGTTGATCTTTCCGCTCTGGTTGAGCGCGACCCGCATTTTTTTCGTCAACATATCGATGTCGATTTGTTGTGTCGTGTCGTTGACGATGCGGCTGATGGCCATGATGGCAGGGCGATCGCCATTGGTCTGAACTTTTCCCGAGCCGAGCAAAGAATTAATCATCTTGTCGGCAGCGGTGTACCAATCCTGCATGTTGATCTTGTTCACGGTAACCAATGTCTGGTTGCCCTGAGATTCGACATGGGTCGCCTGGGTGGCGCAGCCCGCGAAAAGGGCGGCGCTGAGAAGTAAGCAATAGGAACCTGGTTTCATTTTTCTTTTAGCGGTTATTTTCGATCAATTTCACACGAAAGTCTTTAGCCGCCGGCGTTGGAGCCACTGCGGTGATGAAGATACTTTCCTGGCCTTCAATGGTGCGAGGTGAAAAGGCCGACGTCGGCGAGTTTACAATCATGCCGTTTTGGTCGAACCATTCGAAGCGGTAACTGAAATTCTTGCGCGAACGGGTGCGGTTCAAAATCTCAATTTGAACTTTCAGGAAGCCATCGGGAGTTGAGCTTTCATTTACTCCTACGATGCTGGCGCCGCGTGCCAACCCGGCATCGGTCAGGACACGCTTGTCGGTGACCATTTGTTTTTGCGAGACAGGTTGCGCACGTTCAACGGAATTGACCGTGGTGCAGCCTGCGGCACCAAGGGCGAAAACACTTAAAAGGACGAGGGAATTGATTTTCATCTGAGTTTAGCCTGTGAAACGACTAAGGGAGTCTGAGCATTGATTGACTTAACAAAAACGAGATTTACCAGCCCGTCTCCGACTGTCACGGGAATTTTCTGCGTGCCAGCCGCCAGTTCTATATGACGATCCGCAGGCGTAGGAATTCGGCAAATCTGGAATTCTTTGGGCAGGGTGGTCCAGGTGCGGAGATCGGCAATGTTCATCGCGGCTTGCGTGGCCGCGGTCGCGATCTGGCTGAACAGGCCAAGCATGGCGTCCTGCCGTTTGGCGGCGTCGTTGACAGCGTAAGCGGCCACGGCTTTTGCAATCGTGGAAATCAAAGTCTTACTTACGATTACCGGCAGCTCATTTTTGAAATCCTGTGCGACGACGCTGTCCATGCTGGAGAGCAATTCTGTTTTTTCGGACGCACCGTTCGCGGTGACGGTCAGGGCGGGGAGGTTGTCATTGATGTAGGTCAACTTCGGGAACGCAGCACCCACGTAAGAAACTTTCGAAACGATGATGGGGATATCAATCCGGATCTGCTCGCGAATCGGAGCGCTGCCATTTTCGAAGATGACGTAAGTGACCGGTGACATCGTCTTTCCTTCCAGCAACTGCTTCATGGTTTCCTGGTCTTGCTTCACGAATTTATTCTCCGAGGCGAAACCCGCGACGCGTTCGAGCGATTTGTTGGCGCGTTCCAGGTCAGAAGAACCCGTTGCTGTACTCATGAAATAAAGTGCGTCCAGATAAACAGAGAACGGATTCACGTAATCGCCGTAGCTCTTGAGCCCATCGAGATTTTTATAAGCGCCATCCATCTGCGATTTAAATTTTTCGTCCTGCTGCGCCTTTTCCGTCTGCTCCTTGTTTTTGTCCGCTTCCTGCGCCTTCTCGATCCGCTTGGAATTCAGGGCCACCGCATCTTCCTGCCATTTATAAACACGATTCAAATCAACGCGTGCTTTTTCGAAATCGCCCAGCTGTAGATCGTTTAACGTTTTGTAAGTCGAAAGCATAATCTTATCGTAGATTTTGCCTTCGTAGGGAAGGTTCGCCTGGTTCGACATCATCGCCGCGGTTTCGTGGCCGACTTTTACCTTGGCGCTTTCGTCATATTTAACGATCTCCGCCTCCGCTTTGTCGAACGCCTCGTTGCTTTCTTTGAATTGCTGCGCTGCGCGAAGCGCCGCCGCGTGCTCAAGCCGCCAAATCACCGCGTCTTTCGTGGTCTTCGATTGCTCGGCCTTTTGACCGAACTCCTGCACCGCGCCCTGAATATTTCCCGTGTGCCACTTTTGCGCCATGCTTTGGCTCTGTTGCTGGTAGGTGGTGCAACCTGTTCCCAGTCCAATGAGGCAAAGGCCCATCAAGGCCAACGAACGTATCTGCTTCGAGGTTTTCATGTGTTTGGCGTCCGATCCATTTGGGTTTGTTTGTTGTTACGGGCAAAACCTGGCCCTGCCTCTTACTTCTTCGATTGTGGCAGGCGCAGAACCGCTCCTTTATCAATACCAGTGTCTTCGAGGATTTCTGCGGTGGAAGTCTTGGGATTGATCGCCACAATTTTGGCTTTGCCGACCAAAACTTCTTCGCGACCAAGCGATTCCTTGGTGTCCGGATCAATCAATTCCTCGCCCAGCGCGAATACATTCCAAACCTGGTCGATGGAGACGCCGGCGCCTTCACCGCGGTTGATCATGATTTGTTTGTCGCGTTTGCTCAGGACACGCACGGGGAATGTTACGTCGGCGACGCGGTTGGCCACTTTGGTCGCGACATCACGGGACAACGCCACGAACAGCTCATCGAATTCATTGCCATCTTTAAGACGGCCTTTCACGATTTCGCGGACGTCGTTGGTGCTGACCTGGAAGTTCGCCGAATCCAACAGCTTGCCTGTTCCAGCTTCGTAAATCTTTCCGACGACAGAAAGACGCACCGTCCGACGCGACATCGTTTCGCCGGTGGCGTCGAGCTTCTGCTGTTCGTTCAAAGAATCGAAATCATCGATCGTTGTCAGCAAAACATATTTCGCACCCGCCAATTGAAATTGTTTTACCGTAGTCGCAGGATCGTAATTGCCGGAATTCTGGCGATCACCTTCCTTGACCACCGCTTTCAAATCGCTTTGAGCCACGATCTGGAATTTGCGCGTCGCATTGATTCGATCCGTAAACTGGCTGTCGAGTGATTCGCTGACGCGACCGAGTTCGGTGGCTTTGCCGCTTTTCTTTACGCTTTCCAGAAGCGAGGGCGTCGCTTTGATTTCGCTGACGCCGAGGGTTTCCTTTTGCGCAAAAACAGACTGCGCCACACAAATGGCGGCAACAAAACAGATTCGGATAAAAAGATTGGTTCGCATAAAAATCTAAAAAATTAACGGACGAAAATGGTGTCTCCCCCTTTGATTCCTTCCTTGGTGTCCACTTTGATATTCACCTTGTAACCGCTTTCGCTGAGAGCTTTCGCGTAGCCTTCGAGGACTTTTACCTGGGCGTCGGTCAACTTTTTGCCGTTCTCCAGGTTCTGCAAGAACGACATGTTGTCCTGCCAGCGTTTGTAGCCCGCTTCACTCATTTGCAGGGCCACTTTGAGGCTTTGATTGGCAACGATGTTGATCGTGCGTTCCCACGGAGTGAACCCTTCGCGAGAGATACGGATTTTGTTCAAGCCCGGGGTTCCTTTGAAAGTTCCAGGAGTCGAACCGACCACGACGCCATTCAATTCAACCGTCGCATTCAAAACGTCGACTGGCAGACGTTCTGTGCCGACGCTTACGGTTCCATCCTTGCTCAAACGAACGTCAGGAACGGTCACCGGCAACTGGGCAATGTCCTGCATGCCGCAAGTGACGGAGAAATCGACCATGCCGGGGCGGGCAGGAGCGGCTGCAATGGTGGCGCTGGCTTTACCGAAACTTTCGGCGATTTTTTCCGAAGCCTCGTCGAGGAGATCGTTGATCGCGTCGCCGTTGCTGGAACCGGCCGTGTTTTCCGTGAAACGTTCGGTGCGGCTGACTTTCAAAACATCACCGGCCAAACTTCCGCCGTGGACGCCTTCGAGGACTTTGTAGGTCACGCGCAAGGTATGCACGAGATTCACGGTGTCGAGGTTCGCATCGGAGAAGACTTTTTTCTCCGTGCCGTAGGATGCAATGGAAGCGACGATCAGGTAATCGGCGTTCAGGTTCTGGGCGAGGCGCAACGCGGAGGTGTTATCGCTCAACAATTGGTCCGCGGCTGTTGTCGACGGAGTCGAAGAGACTTGCGCGGCTCCGGCTTCGGAAACTTTCGCTACCGCACCGCTGGTTCCGCGCGTCGTGCTCACAACTTCCTTGGCCGCGCCCTGGGCGGAGATCGCCACTTCGCTGGATTTATAAGTTTTCAGCGCATTGATCGAAACTTCGCGGCTGATGATGGAAAAACCTTTTCCAGAAATCCGGCTCGTCAGAAAATCTTCAAAGGTGGAAATTTTGTCGTTCAATGTCGCGCTGCCGCGGTTCTCGATGAAGATGGCCGCCTTGCGCGGTTCCGCCGAGGCGTTGTGCAGCAGGGCAAACGTTGAAAAAAGAAGTGCGGTTCGAGAAAAAAGCGTCTTTACCGTTAGTTGCATAATATTCCTGACCAGTGGCTCGCGTTAAGCCCCTTTCCGTACTAAAGAATAGGGGTATCCTTTATACCGGCAGGTGGATATCCTAAAAAACGGCCAAAAAGACAAGGTTTTT
>CBHTTJ010000047.1:0-30816 GCA_966095605.1 uncultured bacterium
TGCAAGGACGCGTCACGCTCCTCGATAAGAAAGGTGATATTGTCGCGCAGGTTGGCGACAATCCCAACCCCGCGCAGCGCGCTAACTTCGGTCTGGCCAAAGATCAGTGGAAAGAGGGCATCTGCAATTCACCGCACGGCGCCGCAATCGACAAGAAGGGCAATCTCATCGTTTCCGAGTGGAGTGCTTTCGGACATCTGCACAAATTCCAAAAGGAAAAATAGCAGTCTGTTTCAAAAGCGAGGTCATCCGTTCACGTCTCAAGCGGCGGTCTTCTGCAACGCCTCCGCCGGTGGGGCGGAGAACAGCTTTTCCAAAGGCTGCAAATCCTGCGAAAGTCGCGACGGAAAGTTCTTAATTAAAATCGTGTTGTCTCCTGACCCGCCCGTGCGGCTCGGCGAGAGCCATGGCAGAAAGTGGGTGATACACGGCACTTCATCCCGTAGGCGCTCAACGTTGTCCTCGCCGTGGAGCAACACAATCAGCCTCCAGCCATCCAGCCGTTCTGCCATTCGGTCCCATAACCGCAACAGTCGACCCAGTCCTCTTGCTACGGTTGTCACCGTCAGTTCATCCATGTTCTGCAAAGGATCATCCAACACGATGAATCGCAATGGATTTGGATTCGCGGGTGCACCCAGCAGGAACAAGGACAACGCCATCAGGTTCAATTCCGCGGTATTCAACCTCAAGTTACTCGGCATACCACCGGTGCTCAGATCCATTTCTCGTGACTCACCATTAACCTTAACTTTCGTGACCACGTCTTCGTAACTCCAGCGCGCAGGAGTCATCATCGCCATCAATTCATTCAGCGCCGGCGCCAGCGGGCCATCCGGCCCGATTCGCGCAAGGAAGTTCCGCTCCACCTGATCGTCCGCATCGGCGAGCTCACGAGCCGCGTCGGCGACCTGCCGCAGACTGGGCAATAGCTTGGTAAACTGCCCGTTGGCTGCCATTAATTCATCTCTCCGTCCGAGCACTTCCCGCAATGCCGTCATCATGGCTTCCACGTTAGCTTGTAGTGTCTTCGCCCAATCGGGTGCGCCAATCGTCAAAACCGTTTCATTGTAACTTGCCACCCGAACCAGTCGCCGCTGTTGAACAGCTTCACGCAAAGCAGTGCTCAGCGGAATGGAGGTTTGACGAAACTGTATTCCCAAAGCACCCGAACGCGCCGCCTCATCAAGGAGGCCAAGACTGAATGCTGAGAGCTCAGGCAATGATTCTCCACTTTGGGTGTACGCATCTCGACGTCCCCATGTTTCCAAAGAGTCGCGCACTGAGTTCAGTCGGTGGACAACATTCTCGTACGCGTATTCCCGTTCCGCAGGTTGTTCACGATACGCCGCCAGCAACGGTCCTTCACTTGTTGGAAAATCGTAACCGGCACTACGCGCAGCAGAAATCGTATTCAGCGCCCGTTTTTCCTGCGCCAACAGGTCGGATAAAGCCACCAGTTCCAACCATTCATTGAGCAGATCCTCCAATTCCCGTTGAGAATCCTGAGACTGCCGCACGAGTGGCCCGCCGAATTGAACGAGGATTTCCTGGGTTTTCGATAAAACCTCCATTAGTCGCGCAGAACGCTCCGCGAGACTTATCAATCCTTTTTCAAACGTAACGCCCGCTTCCAATAATCCGGCGAAATCCATGGGCTCTGACCGTTGCCACAATGAAACAAAGGATGGGTCAAGAATTGGCAGAAGCGTTTCGACCACCTGCGGACGAAGCGGCAGAAGTGAACGAACCTTGTCCCAGGGCAGGGCAGGCTCCGGCGAAACTTGAGGTGACGCCATCCACCGGGTCAATCCATACAATTCTTTGGCGGAAGCTTTGCCGGCGGGTCCAATCAAGTCCGTTCTGTTTGGCGGTATTTGCGCAAGCCCGGACTCAAGCCGTTTGCGCGCGTCCGCCTGCTTGTTCAACTCATCACGGTCCGCGGGAAAGAATGCCTTCAACAAAAGTTCTGCCCGCCGCGCTGGCCCGGCCTGGGAGAGTTCATCGCCCAGTGTTTGATGCATTCGAAAACCTTCCGCCGGGAAGCCTGGTCCCAATGGATTATCAATTCCCCCCTTATGCAAAATTCTCTCTGGCGAATTTCCATTGGGGCTCTCGAATTTTGGCTTCAAGGCCACTCGCGCATCCTGATCAAGAAAACGACATTTCAACACCGCAATGTGGTCACGATGTTCCGGCACGACGACATTTTGAATGCGTTGCACGGTTCCGCTGACGAGTAATTCCAATGCTTCTCCCAGCGAGGTTTTTCCGGAACCATTGTGCCCGTGAACAACGTGAAATCGTGAACCCTTTCCGTTGCGACTCGGGCCAAGGCGCCATGACCTCGTCCCGGGTAAACGAAAGTTTTTCAATTCCAGCTCGGTCATGTCGTGGAATGAAACATTGTTTTTAACCTGTTCCTCGAGCCATCGCTCCGTCCCAACAAGAAGCCACGAAAAGGCCCGCCGCACCGCTTGTGGATCTTCAAACCCGCCCTTGCCGTCATGCCGCCAGACGTTGACGCCCAGGGTATGAACGTGAGCCGAATCACGGAGAATCTGGTGAAGAATGGAGCCAAGCACTTGCTCGGCGCTTTCACCGGCGATCCCAAACACGACCTCGACGCAGAACGGCGTTTTGCCCGGATGATCATCCGGGACGGTCCGCGCTTCCTGCGTTAACAAATGTCTCAGGTAAGCCGCACGGTCGAGGATCCTGCGAATGTCTTTTTCAATTCTTTCGGTGGTGGTTTCGCCGAGCCAATGAATCAAGGCCACAGTACCCAGTTTGTGATCTACGAGAACGGCGTCTGTCGTAATATCCAATTCCCCGCGCACGCGAAACGTGACGGGGCCGCCCTCCCCAATCCACACTCGTCGCTCTGAAGGATTCGCCATTTTTTCCGGTGTTTTTTTGACAAGATCGAAGATGTTCGAAACGGCGCCGATCCGCAGCCCCGCGGTTCGGTTGACATCTCCGGCGGGCAACGGACTGCCGGTTAAAACTTTGCGCAGCGCCAGGATAAACTGTGCGCGGGTGGCCACACTTGTTTTTGGGGCATCAGCCATAATCATCAAAAGGTGTTAACTGTGCGGGAGGAAATGCTTCGCCGATCTCGCCCACGGCCCAACGCCAAATCCATTCTGCACTCGGGGCCGGGCGCCGATCTGATCGATCCGCTTCCAGGTTCTCGCTGGATTTCGCGGATGTCTCATCTTTTCGTTGCTGCCTCGGCCAGGGGGCGTCGCCGGGCTGTATTTCCCAAATATGGTGTTCCATCGGTGATCCATCCACGGAAGGAAGTCGCCCGCCTCGAAGGAATGCCGAAAACCAGATCGTTAATGCAATGGGCGCTTCGCGATAAACCACGCCAGAGGATTCTTTGACTTCGCGGTGAATCCAAAGTGTCGGATGATGACTCGCGGCTGGAACAAGCAGGCCATCAATGTCTGATAAAGGCGAAGATCGTTTGGCTTGCGACAACACGAGTCGACGCAAGGCGAGTTCCACCACGGCGCCCCATGCGGTCCAGCTGGTGTCCTGCATCGCCGGATAGTACCACGCGAAATGGCGCAGCAACGCGAGTTCCGGCCCGGGTCCTTGTCGACGATGCAACGTATCTGCTGCCGCAAATTCACGCAGAAGACCTGGATGAAAATATTCCGTCCACGTGCAAATGGAGCGGAGCATCTTCTGATCAAATATTTGGGAACCCGTCCCGGCCGCGCGGTTCTGTTCGTCGGTGCAGATCCCTTCAAATTCTTTTCTGATTTGCTCAAGCTCGCAATCCGGAGCGGAACGGTTCAGGAGCAATGTGGTGATGCGTCGCAAATCAGAACGTAAACTTTCTGCTTGTCGCGCGCGGAACGTGAGGTGAAAAAGCCATTGGAATGTCTCATCAAGATTAGGAAAGCCTTTTCCCTGGCCAAAGAACGGCACGGTATTCGGATGCGCCGCACTGTCTCCCTTTTCCTTCGCGCTCACCGCCCGACTGGCAGCCCTTAGCACTTCCTGTCCGTAGAATTCCAGTTTCTCCGGACCGCCATAAGAAAAAAAGAACGCAGGCGCGTCGTCCGCGGGCCCCGGCTGACACTCCGCCGAGCCTCGCTCGTTGCGGATCCGTTCCATTTCCTCATAAACGGTTCGAAAAGTATCGTGAATAACGGGGTCCTGGACACTGTATCCGCAAAAGACCACCACGCGCGTTCGCAGCAGCGTACGAAGATAATCGGCAGCCCACGAATCCGAACGCCAATTCTGGATCTCGCGGTAGGTGAATACGAGCGAAGGCAAATAACGCCGCAGCCTGACCATGCCGCCGTCGTTGCTCTTCCCTTGTTCGTCCTGATATTTCGCCTCGCGATAACTATCCGCACAACCGTGCATTTTCACCACGACAGCCGTTCGATGCGCTTTGCCGTCGGTAAAAAACTGCACCGGCGAAGCCAGGCGCGCAAAATCGGCATAGGTCGTCGCCGGCAAAGCATTCCCCAACCACGTTTTTGTGGTGTTCCCATCGCGATATTGGAACCCCGCCAGACGAAAGGCCCCTTCGAGCAGCAGATCAAAGTTGGTGGTGAGTGTCGTGTTGCAGAGACCTTCCCGCGCAAATCGAGCCAGTACTTTATGTCGCGGCAACAAACGTTGCGAATAACTTGCCGCCACCGTTGTCAGGTCATCGGTCGCCGGCTGACCGCCCATCACGCGGCCGTCTCGAAACCCAAGCGTATCCAGAAAAAGAGCTTTTCCCGCCAATTTCGGCGTGAAGGAATGCATTCCTGCACTGAGCTTAAAAAGTTCCGGGGCAATCTTCTCTGGAACGGCAGTGTCCGCAGTCGGTTGAAAATATTGATGCGGTTTGACGAGGCAATGCGGCGCGCTCAAGAGATGTTTCTCGGCAGCGGCAATTTCATCGATCATTGCGGACTGATCCCCGCATGACGCTCCCGCGCTCAACATCCGGCCAAACGCATTGCAGAACCATTCGTTGACCTCGAAGTATTTGTCTCCGAGTTTCCAAAATCCCCCTTCGCACTCAAGCGTCCGCTTGTCCTTGTCGGCGCAATTTAATTGAAACGTACTGATTAACTCTTTTTCGATGGCCGAACCGTCTTTGCCACGTTTATCGAGTGCTTCGGCGAAGGCGCGTAAGCGTGCAAGCAGCCGTAGCAGCATGCGATTGATGGTGTTCCCTTCGCTGTCGTTCGAAAAACCGGATCCGATGAAGAAGACGACATCTCCTTCATAAATTCGGCGGGCAAGACGTTGGAGGGCGGCGGCAGGGAAGCTCATTGGCAGCGCAATCAGATTTCTTTCCAATCAACTTTTCTGAAACGACGTGGCGGCTCTCGATGCAAAGGCGATTCCGGTGGTTCGCTTGACGGCCCCTCGGATGGACGACTTCTACGTTGCTCTGCTCTGATCGGTTCCGGTCCCGATTTGGGCACAGCCGCTTTCAGCACATCAACGAGGGCCGCGGCATGATGCTCCAGAAACCACGCCTTCCACAAAGGGTTCGGACGAAAGTCCGCGAATTGCTTGTTTAATCGCTGCTCGAAGTCGACCAGTTCTTCGACAGATTTAATACCGAAAACACGAATGGCTTCGAAAAACTGATTAGGCAAGGGAGATTGGACCCATCGAATAAAAGATCGTTCCAACAGCGCTCCACCTGCGATCATTCGACTCAGCCGTTGCTTGTCAGCAAGGAGTTCCAGCAAACGTTCGCGTCTCTCAAAAGAAATGGTCGGCTCGTTTGTTGGCGGATTCGCTTTATCCCCGCTGACCGCCATTTGCAGGAGCATGTTAATCGCTGCATAGATGGCATTCGTTCTTCCCTGAGCGAGAAGCAAGAGATCCTTGGCATCCCATCGGACGCGCGAAGGCGCCAGTCCGACCATTTCATTGTAAAAGTGATTAGCGGCATAACTGCCCTTGACGTTACCGACCAGTGGCACGATCGGAATGCCGGCGTCTTCCGCGTTTTTCGCAAAACGAAAACTCCAACTGGCTCCGCCGATGATTACCAACCCGTCGATATATGTCAGAGCCATGGAAACGGCATCGGCCTCCGTGCTAAGACGCGAAGACCAACCACCTCGATAACGCGGCTGCCGCTGGCCATCCACGAAATGAACCAACCGGTTTTCCAACTCCGATTTAGATAACCCGGTGGCTTTTGCGAAGCTATAGGCCACAACTTCTTCCACCCCTTCCCACCCGAATGTGGCAAGGTTGAAACCGTTTTTCGCCAGAGCTTCGCCGAAATCGCGGGCCAACGGCTCGAGCTCTTCTGCGAACTTCAACTCTCCAGTTCCTATCACCATGATCCATGGAGCGCGCGCTCCGATCGCATGCTGCGTAACCTTTGATGACTCTTCCTTGTAGGGCGAGGGAGAGGATCGTTTTGATTTAGGCGCACTCATACATCAAGGCACCGGTTTATTGCTCGGCTTTGGATCAATCTTACCCGGCTTCAAATCATTGCTGATGCGGAATACCGTTGCGTCCACCACGCGTTTTAATTCGATGTCCACCATCAACGTCTGATTCGGCACGAGCGCTTTCTCCAGGACGTCCAGCGTGGAGCGGAAATCCAGCAGTTTGTAAAACGCCAGCGCGCTGGAGGAAGGTCCCGGGCGCGCTTCGACACGAAAACCAATCTTGCTCTGCAATTCCTCGCGACGAAGCCCGGTGTCCATCACATCCCAATTCAAATAATAAGTGAGCTGGCCGGGATTGCGGCGATTGCGCTGCCGGTCAACGAAGAATCCACTCGGCAAATCCTGCTCGCTATAGTTCGGGCCTGCCGTCAAATAAAGATCGTATTCCGACATGGTGTGACCTCGATCGTCGCGAATTCGGATGATCACCTGACTGCAACGGCTGTTACGGAATTCCCGCGTCCAGAACAGCGTTTTGTGGGTTTCGACTTTTTCGTCGATTTGTGTGCGCTCGGTAATTTCAGCAAGCTCTTTGGCGACCTGCTGGTACTCCGCGGCAGTTTTCACCTGCAAACAGCGAACCACCCATGTCGCCGTCGGATGCGCCCGAGGCAGATTCAAATCTCTCACGATATTCGGCGGTCGCTGGCCATTGGCCTGCACGCTGCGAATGATGCCAATGTCGTCCCCGGAATGGGCCAGTTTCGGCAGAACACCCATCGCCGTCGGCTTTGAACGCTGGATATCGCGGCGCACGGTCAAAGATCCATCATTGCCCTGGATAAGGCTCAACATGCTGTAATTCAAATTCGCCGCCGCCACTCGCACCACGCCGTCCGAACCGATTTCGTCGGTGTAGGAATTCAACGCATCGTAGAACCCGCGATCGATCGTCTGGCCGGTGAGGACGAAGGGGAAGAGCCCATCTTTAACACAATCATAATCGAGCCAACGTTCGTTCAACGCCCACGCTTCATTGCTCCCGAGTTCCAACCAGTCGAGCACGCGTTCGCCTGGCTCCGCGCCTTCCACGAAAAATTTCATGCGCGACAACCGGCTTTTGCCGAGCTGCGCGAGGGCGGACCCATGATTCGCCGGGGCCAACATGACCAAATGAGTCAGCGGACACTTTTTCAAAGCGTCGCGATAATAGAGATCGATCCAATTGCGGATCACTGGTCCGCCGGTGGAATGGGTGATGCAGGCAATCCGTTCGCCCGCTTCAATCTCGTCGGCCAGTTCCTCACGGATCGCGTTTTCGAACGCGCGCGAAATGTCATCCACGGTCACTGCGTCGTCGAAGCTGATGTACCGGCCGAGATAAATGTTCGCGACTTTGAAAGGTTGGCCGTCCGGTCCTGGTTGACTCGCCACATAACGCGGCAGCCCGCCATAAGTATCCGTGTTACGCACACTCCATCCGTGAACGAAGATAACAATCATAGGTTTAATTCAGATTTCGTTTAGTTGCTGGTTTGTGTTTTGGTTCCGGATTTTTTGGCCTCCGGCGGCTGCCCTGTTGCTCGCAAATTCGTCAGTTTGTTTAACAGGTCGAACCAGAAGGGCGCGCCCTGCGATACCGCTGCAATGGTGATAAAGAGCCCGAAAAACTTGAGCATCCATTCGTGTCCAGACTCCGGGCAGGTGGCTGTCGAAGACAACATGCCGCTGACGAGGAATTTTCCGGTTTCCTTTTCGTCCTCGGGCAAGTGAACGAGCAAATTGGAATAGGACCAACAAACGAATTTATTACTCGTGAACGTCGCCGGGCATGCTCCCCATCCGAGCGGCAGTTTGAGCTTGTCGATTTCCGCCTGGATTTGTGCAGACGTAAGAGGAGGCACGTTCGTGATCGTGCCGTTGGCATCCTTCATTGCGACATTGTTGGTGCGATTTACAAACGCGGTGGCAGCCGTGGAAACATTCGTCCGAAACTCCGCATCGGCAAAAAGCCGTCGCGTGAGGTCGAGCGTATCCAGGTTTAAAAACACCACGATGATGCTCGCCCAGATGTAGAGCCAGAATTGCGTGTAACGCTTGTACAAGCCGGTGACCCGATCCATGGAATCATTAAACCATGCCTCCAATCTTTGTCGGGCCTCGGGCACGGTCGCAGCTCCGGTGAGCACGCTGTTGAGCACCTCTTTAGCATGTTTATCCCCTAAAGCTGTCACGCCGCCGGCGAGTTGTTGGATCGAAATTTTACTGAAATCGCTCGAATTGTTCTGGTTTTGGCCGGGCGCTTGAGCTGGTTGAGCTGGTTGAGCTGGTTGAGCCGCTGGGGCCGCTGGGCTTTTCGGCGAGAAACCCGCGAGACGTCCGATAACCGCATCAACAAAAATGTTTGCCGGGATATAATTTGGACACCCTCGATTGGTAGACAGGCCTTTGATGAGAGCGTGCTGCAGGAGTTCCTCCGCAAAATTCTTCGGCGTTTTCGTGGTCGGCGCGCCTTTCGATTTTATTTTGCGGACACAATTCCAGATTCTTATGAACCAGTGTTTTAACGCTCTCAACACCGGCCACCCCTTGGCTTGCTCGTCGGATAGCAATGCTCGCAGGCTTTCTTCCAAAACGTGCGCCCGCAGCCGCGTCAGGTGTCCAAGGATCGCCTCGTTCACGGCGCTCACGAGCAGGCTGAACAGGAGATAAACGAAGGTGAGACCGAGAGCGACTTCAAGGATGATTGTCATGTGTGGGGAGTGAAGGGGTGTGGGTTACTGGTTCAAAAACGTGAACGAAAGATCGAGGCACCGGAGAAAAACCTTCGGAGGTAGGGCGCGATCTCCGAGCGCGCCGTGGCTGGGCGCATCCCAAATAGGTTAATCTAGCTCCGGGCGAACATTGAAACCTTTGCCCGTCTTCACGATTGCCCTCGCCCGCGGCGCGCACGGAGTGCGTCGCCCAACCTTTACACAATGAAAATAGTGGTCCCCATGGTGTGCCTGGGTTCCCGTTGTTCGTTTGCCTTCGCATGACCGTGCCCGCCATAAAAACCGTTATACCGTTTTACTTTTAATTCTGCCGTGGCTGAGTTGCGGAGCGTCTCAAAACTAAAAATATTTTCAAGCTGTAAGTTCGCTTTGACGCCATTTTCCTTCTGCGAGCGCGCTTCACCGGGGGTTGCACCGAGGTTTTTACGCCCACAAATGTTCTTTCTCCCCCTGCTTCCGACTTTTCGTTCCGTGACCCTGCCTGCGCTTCGTTGAAGGCAAAAACGCCAAACGAAATTTCTTTCTCTTCCGTTCGCCACGTGAATTCCTCGTCAGCAACGTGGTTGGAACCCGTTTTCGCCTGAAATTCGACGCAACATTCTGGTCGGAACGTTTACCCTCCTAGAATCCGCTCCCACATCGCCGTCGGCAACGTTTCCCATGGCGTTGTAAGGCTTACAATGACGTGGGAAACGGATTCCAGTTCATTGTAAACGTGGATGTTACGTCGGGAACGGTTCCCACGGAAATGTTGGCCGAACATCGTCGACGCCAACGAACATCACCACGCTAGCGGAATGCCAAATTGCTTGTTTACCTGAAGTTTTTGTTTCTTTTTCCCTTCGACTCGGCGTTTGCCTTTCGGTTCGATATCGGGCGTCCGTTTTGGACACCAAAATGAAAACAAAACAAAAAATATTATGAAACAAACGATACCTAAACCAATCGGCCATTTGATTATTCTCGCCAGTCGCGCGGCCACCGCCGCAGCCAACCACAGCGAGGAAATTCACCTGGCACATAACACATCTGAAACGATCACTGTCGATGCAGAGGCCGCACACGCAGCCTCGTTCGAATATGGCCTGAGCTGCGATGCTTTGCGCAACGCCTATAAAGTCGTCGCAGAGAAATCCGGGACCGCGAAAAGCATTGCCACCATTACGAGGGAAATTCTCAAGCTCAAGCTCGGGAACCAACATTCGCAACGGTGGACCGAGACTGGCTTCGCCAAATCCCTCGCCATGCCTCGTTCGGCGGAGGATTTGTATTTGCTCCTGATGTTCCTGGCGAATTACCTCGCCAATAATCCTGGCCTGCAAGTGCCCGATCTCAACGTGACCGCGGATTTCCTCGGCGCTTTGTCCAACGACCTTCGCAACGCGGTGAATGCGGTGAATGCGAATCTCGAGCGAAACACCACAGCGCTTCGTCTTCGCAACCAGAAAGTCACGCAACTGCGCAAGCGTATGAGCGATCTGGTCGCTGAACTGAAACAATTGATTTCGCCTGATGATGGTCGTTGGTATGTGTTCGGCCTGAATCGTCCCTCGGATGAAGAGAAGGCAGAAGCCCCCGAAGAAATCGAAGTCGTCGTCGTGAACGAAACCAAGGCGATGATCGAATTCCGCGCATCGCCTCGCGCCAACTATTACCGCGTTTACCAACGCGTGGTTGGTGTGGATGCCGAACCGGTGCCGATTGGCAGCCCGACGGATCCGGATTTTACGGCGGAAGAGTTGCCGCAGAATGCGACGATTGAGTTTTACGTCAGCGCGGTGAACGGCGGCGGCGAAAGCCGTCTGAGCGAACCGGCGGTGGTGCAGACCGGGACGTCTTCCAAATCGTAGTGGTTTTACTCCGGGTTGAAGAAAAGCAACCTCACCCTAACCCTCTCCTCCCCAGGAGAGGGAACAGCGGAACAACATTTTCCGACATTCTGAAAGACGTCCGGCCGAAGACATCGGGCGGCATTTTGCAAAACGCTGGAAACAATTCTCCCTCTCCTGGGAAGGAGAGGGCGGGGGTGAGGTCCGACTCTTTACGAAATAATCCCGGTAACCGTAATGAAATCGAACCGCATCAGACCGGAGTTTGCCGCTTGCCGGAGCGGCAAACTTCTGTTTACCTTTCTTCATTGTGCAGCGGAAACGCATCATTCCATGCGTGAACATCAGTCGTGCGATTGTCGCCGTCTGGCTGGTCGCGTGGATGCTCTTCGCCTCGCTGCTCTCGGCCAACCCTTCGCTCCACGAACAGATCCACGACAACGCCAGTCAATCGTCGCATCAATGCGCCGTCACGTTGTTGGAACAACAGCAGTTGCTTTCGGGTGAGCCGCAGGTTTTTGCTTTCCGTCCTGATTTTGCTGAAACCGAGGTCCTCGCCCCGGCAACAATTGCCTTTGTTTCGCAAAACGATCTTCGCCTTCTTCCGACGCGCGGTCCGCCAGTCCTTTCATAACTTCCGTTTCCGTTACCCGGCTTAATCGCTGGGCATTTCCGTACTTGTGCGCCGTGTGGCGTACGACATTTCCCGTTCCGTAGAAGTTATGAAAGTTTTAAAACTGATTCCTTTGGCCCTTTGTTTGGGGGTCGCGTCGCTTCCGGCGCAAAATGCAAACGAAGTCGAGCAACTCAAAAAGCAGATGCTCGAAATGCAGCAGAACTTTGAAAAAGTGCAGCGCGAGCAACGCCAGCAGATCGAAGCGCTCACGCGTCGCATTGATGAACTGATTAAATCCCCTCCCGCCTCCACAGCCGCCACCAGCACGCCATCGACAGCTCCCGCGTCGGAAAAGACCGAAGAACAGAAGAAATTAGAGGAACAGCTCGCCGCGGAGCTGGGAGGCGCAACCGCAACGAACGCCACCGCGTCTTCGGCCAGTGACACGAAGTCTCCATTGGATTTATCCAAACCGATGACCGTGATGCGCGCCGGCTCGACTTACATGAACGTCAGTTTCGATGCGCTCATGGACGCCGGTTGGTCCAGCATGTCTGATCCCTCGGCCCAGGTTCAACTCGGCGATCACGACCCCGTCAAACGAGGTTTTTCATTGCGCAATGCTGAAATTGCTCTCGATGGCGCAATCGACCCTTACTTCAAAGGCTTCGCCAACATTGTGCTGAAATTGGATAAAGACAATGAGACGGATATCGAACTCGAAGAAGCTTTCCTGCAAAGCACGTCACTGCCGCACAATCTTCAGCTCAAGGCAGGTCAATTCTTTGCGCCCTTCGGACGCCACAATCCCCAGCATCCTCATCAATGGGCGTTTGTGGATGCGCCAATCATTTTGACGCGCACGTTTGGGCCGGATGGCTTGCGAAGTATCAGCGGACAACTCTCCTGGCTGACACCGCTTCCATTTTATACAGAACTCACGCTCGACGTTCTCGATGGACAAGGCGGCACGGCGTTCAGCTTCCGCAATTCCGGGGAACCCGATGCGCTTGGAGTCAACCGCTTCGCCGGCCGCGCAACGTCGGGTCGAAATCTGCGTGGCGGACAAGACCTGGTCTACGTCCCGCGCGTGGCGTCGTCGTTTGAGCTGACAGATACGCAAACATTACTCGCCGGTATTTCCGGGGCTTTCGGATCCAACGAAACAGGACCGCACAGTCGGACCGAAGTCTACGGCGCGGATTTGTTTTGGAAATGGAAGTCGGCCAATGCCCACGAAGGATTTCCCTTCGTTTCATGGCAAAACGAAGTCCTTTATCGACGCTTCGGCGCCGGGGCTGATCCGAGTGCGACGCCGGGACTGCCTTCCGAAAACCTGCGCGACTACGGGTTTTATTCGCAGGTGCTTTATGGATTCAAACCGCATTGGGTCACCGGCCTGCGCGGGGAATTTGCCTCGGGTAACAATGGTTTGTTCGATGCCAACGATCCGTTTCGAGGGAACCGTTACCGCGTGTCGCCAGTGTTGTCATGGTATCCCAGCGAGTTCTCCAAGATTCGTCTGCAATACAATTACGACCAGGCCGAACTCTTCGGAACCGCCCATTCCATTTGGTTACAACTGGAGTTTCTCCTCGGAGCGCATGGAGCACATAAATTTTAAACGACGAAAACCTGAACCAGAAAAGAGAACGCTATGAAAAAATATTTATTAATTCCAACCGTGCTGCTGATCAGCTTCGTCGCCACTTCGACGCACGCAAAATTGAACATCGTTGCGACGACGCCCGACCTCGGCGCGATTGCGCGGGAAATCGGCGGTGACCAGGTGGAAATCACCACCATCGCCAAGCCGACAGAAGATCCGCATTTCGTCGACGCCAAGCCGAGTTACTACGTAAAGCTCAATCACGCCGATGCCATCATTGAAGGCGGCGCGGAATTGGAGATTGGCTGGCTCGCGCCTTTGCTGGATGGAGCACGGAATCCGAAACTGGAAGCCGGCAAACCCGGTCACATCGCAACCGCGGAAGGCGTTTCATTGTTGGAAGTGCCAACGGCCCTCGATCGTTCCAAAGGAGATATTCACGCCGCCGGCAACCCGCATTATCTGACGGACCCCGCGAACGCGAAAATCGCCGCCGAACACATCGCCAACTCCTTCAGTCAACTCGACCCGAAAGGCGCGGAAATCTTCAAAGCAGGATTGAAGAAATTCGAAGACAGGCTTTCTGGCAAAATGACTGAGTGGGAAAAGGCGCTCGCGCCGTTCAAAGGAAAGGACATCGTGTCGTACCACAATTCCTGGCCGTACTTCGCGCACCGTTTTGGTTTTAAAATGGATTTGTTCCTCGAACCAAAACCCGGCATCCCTCCCACCGCATCTCACCTAGCCGGAGTTGTCACCAAAATGAAATCCGCCGACGCGAAGGTGATTATCGTGGAACCCTATTTGAATCACAAAATGGCGGAAACAGTGGCCAGCCACACCGGGGCATCCGTGGTGGAAGCTCCTCCATTCCCAAAAGAGAACGAAAGCTACATCGATTGGATGGACAATCTTGTGAAAGCCATTGTGAAAGG
The DNA here is from genome assembly GCA_966095605.1 of uncultured bacterium. Taxonomy (GTDB): domain Bacteria; phylum Verrucomicrobiota; class Verrucomicrobiia; order Limisphaerales; family JACDHS01; genus CBHWET01. The sequence goes on from CBHTTJ010000047.1 coordinate 14,150, forward strand.
TTTTGAAGCGAAGAAATAGCCGAGAGCTGTCTCCTTCAGAAAGTTATCCATGAACGAAGCTTTAGAATTCCTGAAATGGCCCGCAGTCGCCTGTCTGTTACTGCCGGGCCTCCTCGTTTACCTCGGGCTGCATATTGTGCGGCGCGAAGTGATTTTCGTCGACCTTGCTCTCGCCCAGGTGGCGACCCTGGGGACGTGCGTGGCAATTTTGATGAATTACGATCCGCACGATTGGCAAAGCTACGCGATGTCCTTTGGATTTACGCTGGTGGGCGCGGCGATTTTTACCCTGACGCGAAACCAGCATCATCATCGGGTTCCGCAAGAGGCGTTGATTGGAATTATATATGTAGTATCAGCCGCCATTGGCATTCTTCTCCTGAGTAACAGTCCGCACGGAAACGAAGAACTCAAAGAGACGTTGGTAGGCGACCTGCTTTATTTGCAACGATGGCAACAAGTGTTGAAACCATTTGGCCTTTTCGTCGCCGTAGGAATCATTCATTTTGTGTTTCGAAAGAAGTTTTTGGCACTTTCCTTCGAGCCCGAACGCGCGGAAAAAGAGAAAATCTCCATTCGCGGCTGGGACTTTCTTTTTTACACCTTGTTTGGCCTGGTCGTAACCACCTTTGTGCAGATCGGAGGGGTGCTGTTGGTGTTTTCCTATCTGATCATTCCGGCGGTCTGCGCCAATTTTCTGGCGAACCGCCTGATGTCGCTTCTCATTATTGGATGGACAATATCAACCGTCGGAAGCGTGGCGGGATTGTTCTGTTCCTACCAGTTCAACTGGCCAACGGGAGCGGCGATTGTCTGCGTTTTAGGAGCAATTCTAATTTTATCCATTGCCATGACGAAGGTTTTCAAACATAAGGAGACAACAAAATAAAACGCTTGGTGGCTTGATTTTGGCAATTAACGGGAGTTATTGTCGTTGACTAATTAGGCACTAAATCGCGAATACCACGCGGTAAGTGTATTTCTATGTCGTTTTTCAAGAGAATGATGCTGGCGAGAAAGCTGAAGGATCCAGATCCGGAGGTTCGTCAGGCTGCTTTGGAAGACCTCGGAAATATTGGCAGTCGAGGGGACGTCAAAACCATTGCCGCTGCATTGAAGGATGAAAAATCCTCCGTCCGCCGAGCAGCCGCCCAGGCTTTAAGAAAAATTGGTGATCCCCGCGCCGTCGAGGCACTCGCCACGGGTCTGGCGGATGACAAACTTCCTGGTCCGGGTTGGCAGACGGAATTCGTCGTGGCCCTGGAAAGTTTTAACGATCCTCGAGCTATCGAGCCGTTGATCACGGCGTTAAACCATCCACAACCGAAAGTGCGCCGCGCTGCGGCATCTGCTTTGGGGAAACTGAAAAATGTTTCCACCATGGACGCACTGATTGTTGCGGTAAAAGATCCTGATCCGGATGTCGCTCGTGAAGCAGGGGATGCGTTGGCAAAAATCGGTCAGCCCGCTGTTCCGCATTTGCTGAGAATCCTTGAGAACGAACGCGGCTATTCGCAAAACATCGCGGCGGAAGCTCTCGGCATTGCCGGCGATCCCGTCGCCATTCCAGCCCTGATTGAAGCGCTGAAGGAAAAGGATAGCTACCTCCAGATCACCGTCGCCAAGGCCTTGGCGCGTTTTAACGATCCTCGCGTCATTACCCCGTTGATTGAAGCTTTGGATGAATCTTCCACCGCCGCGTTTTTCTATGGGGTTCGTGAAGAAGCCGAAATGTCCCTCATCAAGATGGGATCTACGGCGGTGCAGCCTCTCATTGATGCGTTAAACAATCGATTCGGCCAATCACGAGTGTTCGTCGCGAAGATGCTCGGTCAAATTCCAGACCCACGCAGCTTTGAACCGCTTGTGAGCGTTCTTCAGGACACCAACGCTGATGTCCGAAAAGCGGCGATTTATTCTCTGGCGGCCATCGAAAAGCGGCGTGCCATTGAACCCATTTTGCCGTTGCTCGATGATCCTGATGCTCCGACACGACGCGTCGCCGCCGAAACACTGATCAAAATTGGCTGGGAAATCAAAACGGATGCCGACCAGGCTAAATACCTTGCTGCGCTGGGTAAATATGCAGACGCATTGGCGTTGGGCGACGCGGGCATTGATGCGTTGCTCAAGCTGCTTCACGACGAAGATGACGGTGTTCGAAAGACTGTTTCTCGTGTTCTGGGACGCACGGCGGATCCGAGAGTTCTGCAATCTCTGCGTAACGCCACCCTCCAGGAGAGCAAACCTGAGATTCAGAAGAATATTATTGAGGCCTTGGAGGCAGCGGGAAACAACGCCGCTCCTTCGTTAGTCGCCTTGCTGGAATCCGGCGATTGGAACCTTGTTAAGACCGCGAGCAAGAGTCTGACCGCATTGAAGTGGAAGCCCGAAACGCCGAAGCAAACCCTGCTTTACGCTCTGGCAACCGGTAATGCAGATCTGGCCGTTGATGCGGCGGAATTGGTGCCGGAAGTTTTAACAGCCGCCATGCGTGCCAATGAAAGGACCATCCAGAGCACGGCCGCCACGGTTCGCCTCACTTTGGAAAACATGCGGGTCCTCAAAGAACTGTCTCAAGGGGTGGTTCCTCGGTTGGAAGGCAGCAGCACACGCATCGTAAATGCCGTGCGACAGCCGAATAATCCACGTGGTCGAGCGCTGCAGAAGCTATTCCAATTTCTCCAGGCCTCTTTTCCGACCAGTGAATTTGCGATGGACCATCTCCCGGAGGTGGATGACGAGTTTATCGCTGAAATCCGGCTTCTAATCCAAAAGATCCGTCTTTCCGGTGGCCAGGTCCCGTCATCGGAACAAAAAATGGCCCAATCCGATCTTCTAATTGAGTTGGTCCAATTGGGCTTGGTAGTGGGAACCGACATTCCAGATTGCTTTGCGCTTACCGATAAAGGCAGAGACTCCGAAATTATCCTCGATTAATTAGCGGGGCTGCTTTTGCCGAAAGTTTCAGATTAAGATAAAATTCTTTTAAAAAACCCTTGTGAAAAATTTCACAATGCGGCAACTTCCTCCGCACTTTCGAATTTGAAATGTCGCATTTTGCGACCGGGACTTTTGTCCCTGAATGACTTTTTTGCGCAAATGAAGTCCATTTTTGCAGCTTTCATTTTATTAGCATCGGTCCTCGTTTTGAGGGCTGAAACGCCAGTTCCAACTCACTCGTCAGAGCCCGCTTTGGAGCAAGCCTCAGGCGAGCACGCGGCAGCTGTAGTCGGCGGAAAACACGAAGTCGAACACGGTCTTCCTCAGGCTGCACCACAGGTGTTTCACCTCGGTCCCATCCCTGTTACGAACTCCATGATTGTCACGTGGATTGTAGCAATTGTTCTGATCATTTTCGCGCAGATCGCCACTAAAAATATCAAACGAGTTCCTGAAGGCGCGCAAAACTTTTGGGAATGGCTGGTGGAAGGCCTTTACAGCTTCCTGGAAGGTATCATCGGTCACGACCTGGTGAAGCAGACCTTCTGGTTCTTCGCGACCGTTTTCATTTTTATTCTCTTTTCGAACTGGGCTGGCTTGATCCCAGGGGTCGGCTCGGTTGGCTGGGGACACCCTTCCGGTGGTTCCGCAATGGGGTTGAGTCATGTAAGCACTCCGTTGCTCCGCGGTGTAAATGCTGATTTAAACATGACCTTCGCGATGGCGATGGTGTTCTTTGTTTGCTGGACGATTTGGGCTTTGAAGGCCAATGGTCCTGGTGGTTTTATTCTTCACCTGTTCGGCCCTAAGGGTGACACGACTGGCGCGTTGAAGGTTCTGATGATCCTCGTGTTTATCGCGGTTGGGGTTCTGGAAGTTGTTTCCATTGTCTTCCGTCCAGTGTCTCTCAGCTTCCGTCTGTATGGTAACGTCTTCGCAGGCGAAAACATGCTTGAAGCGATGGCGAACCTCGGTGGCACTTATCTCGGTTGGTTATTCCCAATTCCGTTCTATTTCATGGAACTTTTGGTCGGTTTGGTTCAAGCGCTCGTGTTCATGTTGCTGACAGCCGTCTTTACACTGCTGATCTGCACGCACGAAGAAGGAAATCATCCCGCGCACGAACACTAAGATTTAAGAATTTCAGCGGTTTGACCGTGACACGATCGCGGAAGTCGCTGATTAAAAAACGAAAGGTAAATACATGTTAACGCCTATGTTGGCCGAAGTTGCCGGTGAAGCCGTCAAAGCTGTCAGTGGTAATGTTCACGTTGCTGCTGCTGCGTTTGGCGCGGCTATCGGTGTCGGTATGATCGGTATGAAGGCCTCGGAAGCTGTGGGTCGTAATCCTGGTGCTGCTACCAAGATTCTCGTCCAAGCCATTCTGAGCACCGCCTTCGCCGAAGGTATTGTGTTCTTCGCTATTTTCTTGGCGAAATAACACTTTCAGGCGCGAGGCAACTCGCGCCTGTTTCAATTTTTTAATCTGAGTATGAGTAACTTATTTGTCCTTGGTGTTAGTGGAGGCGAGATCGTCGATTTGGCAAAGCATACCGGCGAACAGTTCGGCTTCCATTGGTCGATCTTCCTGGCGCAGATCGGGAGCTTTGTTCTCGTTGCGCTGCTTTTAAAGAAGTTCGCGTACGGTCCTATCTTGAAAGTTCTCGAAGAACGCCGTCATACGATCGAACAAAGTTTGGCCAACGCCGAGAAAATCAAAACCGAACTCGCCAGCACGGAAGCTGCGCGCAAACAGGTTTTGGAACAAGCGAACGCCCAGGCCAATAAGTTGATTGAAGAAGCCCGCGCCGCTGCGTCTCGCGTGCAGGAACAGGAAACGCAAAAGGCCATCGCAGCTGCCGAGCAGATCATTGCCAAGGCGCGCGAAGCCGCTGCTGCGGATCACGCTCGCATGTTGGCCGACCTGAAGAAAGAAATCGGTCGCCTTGTTGTCGAAACAACGTCGAAAGTCACCGGCAAGGTGTTGACGATGGACGACCAAAAGAAGCTGGCCGAAGAAACCAGTAAACAACTCGCGGCCTAATTTCAGCTATTGCTGACCCGATAAATGAAGATTTCTAAACAGAATCGACGCGACGCCAAAGAGTTGTTCCGCGCCTGCTCAGTGAATGGTTTGGTGGACGAAAACCGCGCTCGCCAGATCGTCGATGAAGTTTTGAAGGCAAAACCGCGTGGCTATGTCGCCATTCTCGAGCATTTTCAGCGTTTGATCAAATTGGATCAGGCTCAGCGCGCGGCGAAAATCGAGAGCGCCGTCCCGCTTTCTCCCGACCTGGAAAGCGCCTTCAAGGCAAACCTTGAAAAGCGCTATGGCAAAGGCCTGACATTTACTTTTGTTCAGAATCCAGCGTTGTTGGGTGGCGTGCGCGTGCAGGTGGGCAGTGACGTTTATGACGGCTCTGTCGCAGCGCGTTTGACCGAACTGCAAGGAACATTTTAATCGGACCGAATATTTTAGAATTCTATGAGTAACTTATTGCAAGAGATTGAATCGAAGATTTCCGGAGTCAAAACTTCGGTGGCTAAGCAAAACGTCGGCGTTATCCGCGAAATCGGCGACGGCGTCGCCAAGATCGAAGGCCTGACGGACGCGATGCTTAACGAAATGATCGATTTCGGCAACGGCGTCACGGGTCTCGCGCTGAACCTCGAAGAAAATGAAGTTGGTGCGATTATTCTCGGTGACTGGAGCAAGATTCGCGAAGGTCAGGAAGTCCGCACCACCGGTAAGTTGCTCCAGGTGCCTGTCGGCAAAGGAATGCTCGGCCGCGTTGTCAACGCGCTGGGCCAGCCGATCGACGGCAAAGGTCCAATCAAGAGCGACGTATCCTACCCTGTCGAAAAAATCGCTCCCGGCATCGTCAAGCGTAAGTCTGTCAGCCAGCCGGTTCAAACTGGTATCATGGCTGTGGACGCGATGATCCCCATCGGCCGCGGTCAACGCGAGTTGATCATCGGTGACCGTTCCACAGGCAAGACCACCATTGGTGTTGACGCGATGATCAATCAGGCCCGCATCAACAAAGCCGCTGAAGCTGCCGGTGACAAAGATTTCCGTCCGCTCTACAATATCTACGTCGCGATCGGCCAGAAGCAATCGAACATCGCGCGTGTCATCAGTGTTCTCGAAGAAGCGGGTGCGATGCCTTACACGATTATCATCGCGGCGAGCGCTTCTGATTCCGCCACCAACCAATACCTCGCTCCGTTCGCTGGTGCAGCGATGGGCGAATGGTTCATGGATAATGGCATGGACGCATTGATCATTTATGATGATTTGTCCAAGCACGCTGTGGCGTATCGTCAGGTGTCGCTCGTTTTGAAGCGCCCATCCGGCCGCGAAGCCTATCCCGGTGACGTTTTCTATTTGCACAGCCGTTTGCTCGAACGTTCTGCTCGCGTGAACGAAAAATACGGCAACGGTTCCTTGACGGCTCTGCCGATCATCGAAACGCAAGCCGGTGACGTTTCCGCCTACATTCCAACAAACGTGATTTCGATTACGGACGGCCAGATCTACCTCGAAACGGACTTGTTCTATCAAGGTATTCGTCCCGCTGTTTCCGTCGGTCTCTCCGTCTCTCGCGTCGGTTCTGCTGCGCAGATCAAAGCGATGAAACAAGTCGCTGGTCGTATTAAGCTCGATCTCGCCCAGTTCCGTGAATTGGCGGCTTTCGCGCAATTCGGTTCTGACCTCGACGCCAAGACACAGGCTCAACTCGAACGCGGTAAGCGCATCGTCGAAGTGTTCAAGCAACCGCAATACAACCCGCTCCCGGTTGAAAACCAGGTCGTCGTGTTGTGGGCTGTTCAAAACGGATTTTTTGATGATGTGGCTGTCGACAAAGTCAAAGATTTCCAAAACAAGCTCGTTGACTACGTTGTGAATCGTAAAGCGGCCCTCATTGAAAAGATCCGCAAAGAAAAAGCGCTGAGCGACGCACTGATTGGCGAGTTGAAAGCAGCCATTGCCGAGTTCAAGCAAACTTACAAATAAGTTGCCATGCCGAGCACACGCGACATTCGCCGACGTATCAAGTCGGTAAAAAACACCGCGCAAATCACGAAAGCGATGCAGATGGTCGCTGCGTCGAAAATGCGCAAGGCCCAACAGGCAGCCCTCGCGGGACGTCCTTATGCGAGCCTGATGAATGAAGTGCTCGCGGAAGTGAACGGGGACGCGAATGACTTTTCTCATCCATTGATGGAGAAGCGTGAAGTCAAAAAGCGCGCCGTGATCGTGGTCAGCAGTGACAAGGGTCTTTGCGGCGCATTGAACGGCAACCTGATGCGAGAGGTAGCGAAGTTCGACAAAAACACGACGATCTTTATTACCGTTGGCCGCAAGGCATCACAGTTCGTTGCGCGCACGAAGCGTCAACTCGCTGCTGAGTTTACGTATAAGGATGCTCCTCTGTTCAGCGAAGCGCGCGCCGTCTCAAAGTTCGCGCAGGAAATGTTCATCAAAGGCGAAGTGGATCAAGTGGACATCTTGTTTACGAACTTCATTTCGACGTTGAATCAGAAACCTGAAGTTCGCCAATTTTTGCCTATCGGCGAAATCGCTGGCGTCACTGCGGGAACAAACAGTCCAGGAACGGAAACATTGAAATCGAAGGCAGCGGAGTTTCTCTTCGAACCCAACGCTCACACGGTTTTGGGTGCGATGTTGCCTCACAGCTTAAACTTTCAGGTGTATCAAATTTTCCTCGAAGCGAAAGCGAGCGAACACAGTGCGCGAATGGTTGCGATGAAGAACGCGACTGATAATGCCAAGCAACTCGTTAAGGATCTCACGCTCGAATATAACAAGATTCGTCAGGCGACGATCACGAAAGAGCTGCTTGAAATCACCAGCGCCGCGATGGCGATGGGTTGATGATTTAGATCTTTTAACAAGGCCGGGCCTTTGCGCCCGGCCTTTTTTGTTTCAAGTTTCAACACTGGACTTCTCCCCGGCTTCATCGCAAATTCGGCTCTTCAAAAGACATGAAAGAAAATTCTCCTGTCTCGCGCAGTGGACGTTTTGAAAGTGGTCCAGGCGCAGATGTCGCAAAATTTACAGAATCCATTTCCTTCGATTGGCGGCTGTGGGAATACGATATTTTTGGGTCAATCGCTCATGCAACCATGTTGCAGAAAATCGGCGTTTTGACTCAGGCTGAACTCGACGAAATCAAAGCGGGCCTCGAACAAATCGGCCGCGAAATCAACGAAGGCAAGTTTCAGTGGAAGCCGGAACTTGAAGATGTTCATATGAACATCGAGGCCGAACTGACAAAGCGATTTCCGGCCGGAGCCAAGCTGCACACAGGAAGATCCCGTAATGACCAGGTGGCATTGGACATGCGCCTCTGGCTCCGAGACCAGATCATCGAACTCTTACGCGAAGTTCGCATTTTGCAAAAGGCGTTGGTCGAATTAGGAGAAAAAAATTCAGAGGTTATTATTCCGGGATATACGCATTTACAGCGTGCGCAACCTGTTTACTTCGCTCACCACCTTCTGGCTTATGTTGAAATGCTGGAGCGTGATTATTCGCGTCTGAACGACTGCTTCTCTCGCGTAAACGTTTGTCCTCTGGGAAGCGGCGCCATCGCCGGCTCCACCCTTCCATTGGATCGAGAGTTCGTCGCCACTTTATTGCAATTTGTGGATGAAGAAGGCCTTCCCAGGGTGACGCAAAATTCGATGGACGGTGCAAGTGATCGAGATTTCGCCATTGAATTCTGCAGCGTGGCCGCTTTGGCGGCGATTCATCTTTCAAGACTCGCGGAAGATATAATCCTGTGGGCGAGCTCGGAGTTCAATTTCATCAAAATTGCCGACGCATATACCACGGGCTCGTCGCTCATGCCTCAGAAGAAAAATCCGGATATCGCGGAATTGACGAGAGGCAAAGCAGGAAGAGTCGTGGGGAATTTGATGTCGTTGCTGATTTTATTGAAGGGTTTACCGATGACATACAATCGCGACCTTCAAGAGGATAAGGAACGTTTGTTCGACACGGCGGATACCGTTCGCACTACCGTTCGGATTACCGCTGCCATGTTGCAAAATACCTCCATTAACCCAAACACCTGCCAGACGGCTGCGTCTGACCCGGCGCTTCTGGCAACAGACCTTGCCGATTATCTCGTCAAGAAAGGCATGCCCTTCCGGCAAGCCCATCACGTGGTCGGCAGTGTTGTGTCTCTCTCTGAAAAGAGCGGCAAACCTTTAAACCAATTGACTCTGACTGATTTAAAATCGATCGATGGAACGTTTGAAGAGGATGCTGTTGCGGTGTTCGATCTGAAACGCGCGATGGGCAAAAGAAATTTAATAGGAGCCCCAGGAACCAAGGAAGTTGCCAGGCAAATATCGGCATGGAAAAAAAAGTTTCTGGCTGAGGATTTAGGGGCGCTTGCCTGAGTATTTGATCATGCGCAATGTCTCCTCAGATTTGCTGACAAGTTTGCTGAAGCAAGTCTCGCGGTCCTTCTACCTGACACTGCGTATTTTGCCAGGCGCCATCCGTCCACAGATAGCCCTCGCCTATTTGCTTGCTCGAACGACGGATACCATTGCTGATACAGACATTGTTCCTGTTCAAAAACGCCTGGAGGCTTTAACTCTCTTGCGTGACCGGATTCTGGGAAGTGAAACCGCACCGCTGGATTTCGAATCGTTCGCCGGAGGACAAACGTCCAGTTCAGAAAAAGCCATTTTGCTCCGATGCGAGGAAAGTATTCACTGCCTAAATTCCTTTTCGAGCGACGATCGGCGGCTCATCTGCCAGGTATTGGAAACCATTATTAGCGGACAGGAACTGGATTTGCGGCGATTTGCCGGCGCGAATGCGGAGAAAATCGTCGCATTACACAATGCCACTGAAACCGATGATTACACGTATCGAGTTGCTGGGTGCGTCGGCGAATTTTGGACAAAGATGTGCCGCAGGCACGTTTTCCCAACGTTCGATATTGACGAAGCTGCTTTGCTGCAGGATGGCATCCGTTTCGGCAAAGGTCTCCAACTGGTAAATATCCTTCGAGATTTGCCGAATGATCTGCGACAAGGCCGTTGCTATCTGCCTCAAGATGAACTTATTGCAGCCGGCCTTGCACCGGTTGATTTGCTTCGGGCCGAGACGGAATCTCAATTTAGAACGGTTTACAACCGTTATCTGGATCAAGCAGGAGAACATCTCAGAGCGGGTTGGAATTACACGATTTCGCTCCCTAGAGGCCAGGTTCGCCTTCGACTGGCTTGTGCCTGGCCAGTTTTGATTGGCTTCAAAACGCTCCAAAAATTACGAGAACGCAACCCTTTAGATCCTAAGGCTCGGATTAAAGTCAGCCGGTCCGAAATCAGAAGCCTACTTGCTCGATCCATCTTTCTTCTTCCTTTTCGAAAACGCTGGGAACGCATGTGCCAGCCCCCAGCTTGACTTCCGTAAATAAAGTTGATTCCGCTAGTGGTTTCCTTTAAAACTCGCGGAATGCAAATGAAAAAATTGGTGCTGATGGCCGCGATTCCGGGCCTGAGTTTGACTTTGCTTTTTGCGCAGAATCCCGATGCGAATATTCAACGCGATTCTTTGGAGGTGTTGCGCGAAAAACGGATGCAGTTAAATAATCCACAGTCCGTCACGCAATCAAAAATTTTCCTCCTTCAGCAGAAAGAATTCGAAGCCAAAGCAGAAGGTGCCAAAGCACGGGCCGAAGAAGCTCGCAACCGCGCCAAAGCTGCCAAGGCAAAGTCTGCTGAACCGCCAACGGCCAGCGAAAAAGCCAATCGCCCTGCTTATGATCAACGCCGCCTTGAGCTCGCTGCAGAGCAGGCTGAAGCGGAAGCCGAAGCAGCACAAGCGGAGGCAGATGCTGTCCAGGCACAAGTCGATGCACTGAAAGCCAAGGTTGAAGGAGCCAAAGCTAAAGCCGACGAAGTCCGCACTTCCCCTTATCGTCGGGCTCAATCCAAATATTACGACGCGCAGTGGCAGGAGCAATTGGAAAAGAAGACTTTGCAAGAGCAAGCCCAGGTTTCCAAAGACGCAGTCTTAAAAACCCGCCTAGCAGCTGAAGCGCTGAAGCGAGCGAAATTTGCGCGCGATAACGCACGCAAGAACGCCATGGCCATGGCCGCGAAAAAATCGGGCGTCCCACCGGTCGCGCAAAATACGGGCGCCAGCGACGAAGAAATGGCTAAACGCGCCCATGAGCTGGAAGTCGCTCAGGCCAAAGCAGAAAAGGAGGCAGCCGACGCTCGTGAGCAAGTCAGAAAGCAATCGGAGAAAGCTCCAAAGGCGAAGGTCACTCAAGAAGTTGCCACGATCAAAACTACAGAATCAGACGACCTCGCTGCTCGCAAAGCCAGAGAAGAGGAAGCCCAACGAGTTGCTCAAGCCAACAACGAAGCGCGCAAAGCAGAAATGGAAGCCCAGGCGATTCGTAAACAAAAAGAAGAAATCGCTCGTCAGGCTAAGGAACTTCAGAAGGAGCAGGAAAAGCAGGCTCGAGACGCTGCAAAAGCAAAGAAAAAGCAAAAGGCTCCTGTCGTCGTTTTGCGCTCCGCACCGGTGGAAGCCAGCGAAGCGGAAAGCGATGTTCAAGCCAAAGCATTGGACGCTCTCCGTCGCAAACAACTCGAATTGGATGCCAAGGAAGGTTTAAATGGAGCTGCCGCTTCCGTCGGAGCACCAGCCACGACCAGCGCTGTCGCTTCTACTGAATCAACTCAAAACGCGCAGGAAAAAGCCCTTGAAGCGCTTCGCCGCAAGCAAGCCGAACTCGACGCTAAAGAAGCGCAAGCAACCTCCACCGCAGCCTCAGCCAAGGAACGCGCCAAAGTTGAAGCAAAACGTCCTGTCGAACGGGCTGTCGAAGCTCCGAAAATTTCCAAGCCAACGACCAAGGCCGATGAACTCGAACTCGCGGCTTTAAATAAAAAGCCCACGCCGACAGTGGAACGTCCATCTGCCGTCAAGGTGGACACTGCTGAAATCGACGCGGAAGCAAAGAAGCTTCAGGATCTCCGCCAACGTCAAGCCGACTTGCGCGCTCAGCAGGTGAAGATCAAAACGGATTTGCAGGAAGCAGTCCGCAATGCTTCTGAAAAGAAGACCAAAGGTGAAGAAGGCCTTGAATTGATCGTCGACAACCCCGCAGCTCGCCCGACCGGCACATGGATGAACGGAAAAACCCGTGGATATTACGGTGGCGACTACATCTGGAAGGGTAAAGGAACCGGCGCTAACTACGTGAAATTCGTTCCTGTTATCCCAGTTGCCGGCGAATATGAAGTTTACGAATGGCACGTTCCAGGAACGAATCGCGCCTCTGATGCCCCTTACATTATTTCCTATAACGGAGGCACGCAGACCATCCTCGTTAATCAGCAGATCAACGGATCGAGGTGGAATTTGCTCGGCAAGTTCAACTTCGCCCAAGGTTCTTCCGGCGAAATCCGCATTACAGACGGTATTTCCACTGCTGGTCAAATGGTGATGGCCGATGCAGTTCGCTTCGTTTCGACCAGCGGAAATGGTTCCACCGGAACGGTTGCAGAATCCAATTCGAAAGAAGTGGAAGACCTGCGCAAACAGCAGGCTGATCTGGATTTGGAGCTCACGAAATTGAAGGAAGAAATTGCTGCGACAGACAAGCATTTGGCTGATCTTAAGCAAGCGGGTGCAAAGGCCGCTGAACAGCAGCCATTGCAAGTCGCAACCCCTAAACCGGCCGAGCCTCAAACCACGCGCGTTGCTAAAAAGCCTGAGACAAAGAAGACGGTCGCAAAGTCGACCGAGCCAGCGCTGACCCCAGACGTCACTGCCAATCTCAGTCCGAAGGAGCAAAAGCTCGCGGACTTGTTGCAACGCTACAAGAAGGACGAGATTACGCCGCACGAATATCACCAGATGCGTGCCAAAATTATTGCGGAACCGTAAACAGTTCTGTATCAATTCGCCCGCCGACGGTTCGTCGGCGGGCTTTTTGTTTTCTTTATCGACCCGAAACCAAAACCCAAATAGTTAATTCCATTTAAACATGCATTCTTTTCGTTACGTCCGCGGCAAGCTTTTTTGTGAAGGCGTCTCAGTCGAGTCTATCGCCAAAAAAGTCGGCACACCTCTTTATATCTACTCACAGGCCACGCTGACCGATCACTACTCAAAGCTTGATCAAGCACTCGCTCCTCTTGATCACATGATTTGTTATGCCATGAAGGCCAACTCCAATATTGCGGTCATGCGCACGTTGGCCAATCTTGGGAGTGGCTTCGATGTTGTCAGCGGTGGAGAACTCCAGCGTGTTATCGCCGCCGGCGGCGATCCAAAAAAATGCATTTTTGCCGGCGTTGGCAAGACTGAGGACGAAATTGAATTCGCTCTCCGTAAAGGCATTTATTCATTTAACGTCGAAAGCGAACCAGAGATCGCTCGCATCAATCGTGTCGCGGCTCGTCTAAAAAAGATCGCGCCCATCGCCGTGCGGGTGAATCCAAATGTCGATGCCAAGACTCACGCAAAGATTACGACCGGGACGTACGAGAATAAATTCGGCATCCAGTTCGAGCATGTCGAAGGGGTTTACGCACGCGCGAGCAAATTGAAAAATATCAAGTTGCGCGGCCTGCAGATGCATATTGGATCACAGCTCACCCAGGTATCGCCTTACGAACTGGCCGTCAAGAAAGTCGCTCCGCTTGTAAAGACGCTTTCGACCCGTTACGGATTTGAGTTTCTCAGCATCGGCGGTGGTCTCGGCATTGTTTATAAACCCGCTTTGGCGAGCGGTTCCGCTGACTGGTGGAAATCTTCTGCGGCCAAAGGAATCATGACACCCGCAACGTACGCCGAGAAACTCGTGCCGTTGCTACAGCCGCTGGGCCTGCGCATTCTCATCGAGCCGGGTCGTTTTATCGTCGGTAACGCCGGCATCCTCGTAACGCGCGTGGAGTATGTGAAGAAAACAGGTAAGAAGAACTTTGTCATTGTCGACGGCGCCATGAACGACCTGATCCGACCTTCGTTCTACGATTCCTATCACGAAATTCTTCCGCTTAATGAAAAGAAGGGTGCGACGATCTCGTCGGACGTTGTCGGCGGCGTCTGCGAATCGAGCGATTATTTCTGCAAAGACCGCGACCTCGCCAAAGTCGGCGAAGGTGATTACCTCGCACTCTTGAGCGCCGGTGCCTATGGGTCCGTGATGGGATCCAACTACAATTCCCGTGCGTTGACGCCAGAAGTCCTGGTGAACAAAAATCAATTTGCGGTCGTGCGCGAGCGCGAAAAGCTCGAAGAAATCTGGGGACACGAAAAAATCCCCTCCTGGTTGAAATAGCCAATCTTTGAGCTTTTACCGGTCCTGAAACAAGCGATCGCCGGCCAAAGTGTTTATGAAAAAACTGATCGCGGTGTGTTGTCTGGTGGTGGGTGCCTGGGCATCTGCCAACAGTGCTGATTTCGATGTTCGGAAGGCAGTCGAGTTCAAAAAACTCCTGCCTTCCGAAGCAAGAGTTCAAAAGCTTTCTACCGGCTTCGGATTTCTTGAAGGTCCGGTCTGGGTTCCTCGCGCTGGTGGCTTCCTGGTATTCAGCGATATTCCCGCAGACGAATTAAAGAAGTGGACTCCCAACACTGGCGTTGTGACGTACCGTAAACCGAGCCACAACGCCAACGGCAACACGGTTGACCGCAAAGGAAACTTAATCAGCTGCGAACATAGCGGCCGCAAAGTCGTCATTGAAAATGCCGAGGGGGAATTGAAGCCATTGGTCAACAATTTCGAGGGCAAGCAATTCAACTCACCTAACGATGCTGCGGTAAAAGGAGACGGCACCATTTGGTTCACCGATCCGGATTATGGCCTGGGAAAAAATCCTCGCGAGATGGATGGTTTGTTCGTCTTCCGTTTCGATCCCAAAAGCGGCCAGACTCGAATCGTTGCCAGAGATTTCGATCATCCGAATGGCATTTGTTTTTCTCCTTCGGAAAAGCAGCTGTATGTTGCCGACTCCGGAAAACCTCACCACATTCGCGTCTTTGACGTCCAGAAAGACGGATCTCTCGTCAACGGCCGAGTGTTCTGCGTGATCGATCAAGGCGTCCCGGACGGAATTCGTTGCGATACCAAGGGAAGAATCTGGTCGAGTGCCGGCGACGGTGTGCAGATTTTCTCTCCGGATGGATCTCTCATTGCCAAGATCCTTGTACCTGAGTCACCCGCCAATCTTGGTTTCGGCGGCAAGAGTGGAAAGACCCTTGTTATCACGGCCCGCAGCTCTCTTTACGCTATCGAGACCAACGTTAGAGGGGCGAAATGATTATTTCCCGGCCTGCGCCGCCGTTTTGAGCCCGCGCAAATGTTCGTCGAACCAATCGCCGAACATTTTGATATCTCCCAGCCAGTCTGGCCAACCGTGGCCTGCGCCCGGCTTTACCACGAGCTTTGCCGTAGCGCCGACCTCTTTGCTATGTTTGACGAAAATTTCGCCCTGCTGAATCGGCACCAACTTGTCGGCGTCGCCATGGAGAATCAGCACCGGAGGTTGATTTGAACTGATAAAGTAGTACGGCGAAATCTCTCGTCCGAGTTTCACCTTCTCTGCCTCGGTCTCTGCTTTGGGAAACGCAGCTTTTACAAAGGCCAGTACATCATCTCCCAGGACACGATGGCCGTTCGTGCCATAATTCAGAAAATCCGTCGGCGGGAAGAAACACGCCACTGCCTGAACAGCGCTGCTCTCTCGGTTGACCTCATCTTTGTCGTTCGGATCACCCTTGCCGCCCTGCGTCGCAAGCACCAGCGAAAGATGCCCGCCTGCACTGCCACCAATGACGCCGATTTTATTGGCATCGATTTTCCAACGAGTCGCATCGTGGCGAATGAACCGCACCGCGCGATGCAGATCATTCATGGCGTCGGGAATTTGAAATTTTGGCTGCGAACCATGACAAACGGCGAACACCGTGTAACCACGATCAGTGAGGGTTGGGAATCCTGGTGGAATCGCCTCCTGCGCAGAAAACCAACCACCGCTAACCACCCAAACCACCGCGCAACCATTTGGTTTGTCGGGTTGAAAGACGTCCATCGTCAACGCCATGCCGGATTTATGCCCGTATATCACGTCCCGTTCTCTTTTGACTGCTGCGGTGCCGGCGAAAGAACAAACGCAAATCGCGAGGACGAGGGTCCAAAGTTTCATACTTATTTACCTTTCTTGAACGGACGCAACGCTGAGGGCTGCACGGGAATCTTTTTAAACTTTCGCGTGAGATCAACGAGTGACTGTTCCACCCCAAGCCGTTCCAAACTGGAAGCCCCGACGAAGCCAACGCAATCGGTGTGCTTGTTGATGTAGGCGGCATCTTCCGGCGTCGCGATCGGTCCGCCGTGGGAAAGGAAGACAATGTCTTTTCGCACCTTGCGAGCACCGTCAATGATGGTTTGCGTTCGTTTTACCGCGTCGTCCATGGTGCAAACAGCTCCCTTCACACCGATCGAACCCCCAATCGTTGTTCCGACGTGGGCAATAATACAATCCGCCCCGGCCTCGGCCATCGCCCTGGCTTCGTCCGGGGTCGCGACGTAAACGCAGCTGAACAGATCCATCTTGCGCGCGAGAGCGACCATTTCGAATTCCTTCTTAACGCTCATGCCCGTCTCTTCCAGCACCTGCCGGAAATGACCGTCAACAATGCAATGGGT
>CBHTTJ010000048.1:0-29959 GCA_966095605.1 uncultured bacterium
AAAATGAGTGTCTTTCCAGATTTCCGGACGTTTTTGGAGCAAAATTCGCTGGTTGAATAGAGGAGAGCTACTTCGAGCGCCTCCGCTTTGAATCTCTTCCACCGAAAACATCGAGGAACCTCTGGGGAACGATTTAACCGCTTGAAGTAGTATGGTTTAGGTCGATTAGGGGAATTTGGAACGATTCAACGCTTGGAGGCTGATTCTATTTGATTTCGACTCGGTAGAAGCGTTCCGGGGTCTTAAGAGCATCTTCGTCGACAAATTTGACCACGCCCGTGGTGTTAGTCAGGGTGGCGATGTCTTTCCAATCCTGTCCAAGATTACTCGTTGCCTGAAGCGTGTAGACCTGGCCGGTCACGCCGTTGACCGTCAATTCCTTATCATCGATCGACAGAAAGGGAAGGGTGGCAAGTTCAGGCCGTGTCTGGAGGTCGGATTGTTTTGCTTTCGCGAGACCATTTCCTTCGAAGCCAGAAGGAACAACGTCCAGTTCGGCAATTTCACTTGCAGACAACGCGCGACTATAAACGCGGAACTCGCGCATGAAGCCTTCGAAGTCATGCGAAGGAACGTTTGTCCAACGAGCACTTTTGCCGACTCGCATCACACCATTACTTCCATCGAAATGTTTGGCTTTGCGTTCGCAAAGAAGGCGTCCATCAATCCAAATCTGCTGATGCGTGCCGTTGTATTGGAAAACCAAATGGGTCCAGGCGGCGGTTTTCATGCTCACCGGAGCGATGGCGTCATTCACGTAGAATCCAAGATACGGCTGCAACTTCCCTCGCAGCATTAAATGGAAATGTTGGTTGCGCACGTCTTTGTCGAACTGCTCCACCAATCCATACATCGATTTGTTCCCAATCACCTTAATCCACATGGAAACAGCGAAAGGCTTGTTCAATACCTGAGTGGGAACTTCCAACCAGCTCCCTTTACCCGGGAAGAATGCGGCGCCATCTCGAATGATCACGTTTCCCTGCATCTCGATACTTTGCTTGCGGGAGGAAATATCCGCGAAGTCCTTTTGCAGGGGAAGATGCAAGCTCAGTTGGTCGTTGATACCTGCCGCGGCCTTGACGGAGAATAGAATCAGGGCGAAACAGAAGAAAGTGCGTTTGGTTGAGATCATAGCGCGGCGGGAAATTTCTTCAGCGAGCTTGCTCTTATCGATTAAATTACACAAATAAAAAGGCGCTAGATGTGGGTTAGAACTTGACCCTTTGCGAGTTCGCCTTAGCATCGCGCCGCAACGCAGTTCATGAACGCAATTTTAGCTCTCGAAGACGGTTCAGTTTTCCGCGGACAAGGCTTCGGCGCCAGCGCCGAGGCATGCGGAGAAGTTTGTTTCAATACCTCCATGACCGGCTATCAGGAGATCCTGACCGATCCCTCTTACAAGGGACAGATTGTCACGATGACGTACCCGCTCATTGGCAATTACGGCGTGAACAATCAAGACATTGAATCATGGCGCGCGCATGCGGCCGGCTTTGTCATCCGCGAACTTTCTCCAATCATCAGCAACTGGCGCGCGGATTTTACCCTCGCCCAGTATCTCGAGAAATACGATATCCCCGGCATCCAGGGAATCGACACACGGGCTTTGACGAAGAAATTACGTGTGACAGGTGCGCTGAAGGGTTTCATTTCCACGAAGCCGATTTCGGATGAAGAAGCCGTGGCTCGTGCGAAGAATTGGCAGGGACTTGTTGGCGTTGATTACGTCAAGGAAGTGACGCACAAGGAATCTTTCCAGTGGGATGCCAAAGATGAACAGAGTTCGCGCTTTGGTTTAATTCAGGGCAACGCAACCACCGCAGATGCTCGCAATGTTCGTGATCCGTTGCCGGCCGCTGACATTCCAATTGTCGCGTATGATTTTGGGATGAAGTACAACATCCTCCGCAGTCTTCGTCAGCAAGGTTTCAAAGTTCAGGTCGTTCCTGCGACAACACCTGCGGCCGAGGCGCTGAAATATAAACCTGTCGGAATTTTCCTTTCCAACGGTCCTGGTGATCCGTCGGCACTTGGTTATGCGGTGCAGGCCGCAAAAGATTTGGTTGATACAGGCATTCCGATTTTTGGGATTTGTCTTGGTCACCAAATTCTTGGCCAGGCATTCGGCGGAAAAACTTTCAAACTAAAGTTCGGCCATCGCGGTGCCAATCAGCCGGTGAAAGATCTGGAGACTGGTAAAGTGGAAATCACTTCCCAGAACCACGGTTTCGCTGTCGATCCGAAGTCATTGCCGAGCGATGTAAGTGTCAATCGAATCAATTTGAACGACCAGACGGTTGAGGGCATGCGTCACAAGAAAAAGCCGATCTATTGCGTGCAGTATCATCCGGAAGCATCACCAGGGCCGCACGATTCCGCCCCGTTGTTTAAAGAATTTCGCGATCTGATCGAAAAAAAATAATCAGACGCTCAGAACTGTGATTACAGTTTGACTTGCGAAGCATCCTGAAGATAATCGTTCTTAAATATGGCAAAACTCGTTGTGCTCACCGAAGGCTTTAAGGGGCGCAGCTATGATCTGATCACTGTGCTTACGACCATCGGTCGTGTCGAGGACAATGCCTTTCAAATTGCCGAACCGTCAGTATCCAGTCACCACTGCGAAATCCTTCTCCGAGGTAACGACATAATCGTCAAAGACCTCAATTCCACCAACGGAACGTTTGTGAACGGACAGCAGGTGACCGAAACGGTTTTACGCCCTGGTCAGGTTCTTCGCTTAGGCCAGGTCGAAATGCGTTTGGATGGAGATGGTGCTCCACCTCCGCCGAGTGCTCCTCGTCCAGAACAAACGATGATCCTCCCTCAAAGCGCCAAGCGCGGAGTGAAGATGGATCAGCTGGAAACAGGAACGAAGACCGGCACATTTACCAAAGATTCTCCTTTCGCCAAGAAGAGTAACAAAGGCACCAAGATCTTTATCGCAATCGCGATCGTGGTCGGACTTGCCATTGTGGGTGCGATTATCTTCGCCTTTACTCGTATTGGTGGTTCTCAATAGGAGTTGAGCCAACCCGCGACATCCACGGCTGCGTAGGTGATGATAATATCCGCGCCGGCCCGTCGCATCGCCAATAGGCTTTCCATCATTACAGCGCGTTCGTCGATCCAACCTTTGGCGGCGGCTGCTTTGATCATGGAATACTCCGCGCTGACTGCGTAGGCTGCCGTAGGAAATTGGAATTCTGTTTTCACTCGGTAGAGAATGTCGAGGTAAGCAAGGGCGGGCTTTACCATGACAATGTCCGCGCCTTCCTGAATATCGAGAGCGACTTCCCGCAATGCTTCTTCGGAGTTGGCTGAGTCCATCTGATAACTCCTGCGATCTCCAAATTGAGGAGTGGACTCAGCGGCGTCGCGAAAGGGTCCATAATAACCTGACGCAAACTTTGCGGCATAGGCCATGATTGGGGTATCGATCAACGAGGCAGCGTCGAGAGCGATGCGAATGGCTCGAACTCTTCCATCCATCATGTCACTGGGCGCCACAATATCTGCACCGGCGTCGGCATGACTGACGGCAGTTTGCGCGAGCAACTTCAACGTCGGATCATTCAGAACGTGACCGTGTCCTTTTTCTACAATCCCGCAATGGCCGTGACTCATGTACTCGCAGAGGCAGACGTCAGTGATGACGAGCAGTTTTGGAAATTCTTTTTTCAACGCTCGTACCGCTTGCTGGACGATGCCATTCTTTGCATAGGCGCCGCTGGCTTTTTCATCTTTACTGTCGGGAATTCCAAACAGGAGGACGGCAGGAACCCCCGCCTTCCAGGCAATCTCCGTTTCTTTCAGGAGCTCATCAATTGAAAGCTGAAAAACGCCCGGCATCGAATTGACGGGCTGGCGGATTTTCTTCCCCGGCCGAACAAAAAAAGGAAGAACGAGTTGTTGCGCACTCAGACGCGTTTCGCGGACGAGTTGTCGCAACGCAGGAGACTTTCGTAAACGTCGAGGACGGAAACTCGGGAATTGGCCCAATGAACTCATGACAAAAATTTAAAGGATTGTAATAACGTCGACAATTGTCGTTTTGGTTTTCGGCCCTGTTTTTACAAATAAAGTTGTGAGCCCGACAAAATAGAGTCACGCACGAGCGGTTATTGCTTTTCGGCCAGCTTTTTCTCCAATTCCGCTACGCGACGAATGAGGTCGGGCAGTTGTTGGGTTGCGATCAATTGACGCTTCATCTGCCGGTCGGGCTGAGCCGGGGAACCGAACCATTTTTCGCCATCACCGATGTTACTCATCACGCCGCTCTGCGCTGCGATAATCACTTTGTTGCCTATCTTTAGATGGCCGGCGAGTCCCACTTGCCCGGCGAGAGTCGTGTAATTACCGATCTTTGTGCTTCCGGCAATGCCAACTTGCGCGATTACCAGGGAATGTTCGCCGATCTGCACGTTGTGTGCGATTTGAACGAGATTGTCGATTTTTGTTCCTTTGCCAATGGTCGTTGGTCCAAGAGCGCCGCGGTCAATGGTTACGTTCGCGCCGATCTCGACGTCGTCGTGAATGATGACATTACCAATTTGTGGGACTTTGCGATGAACGCCAGAATCAAACACGTAGCCAAATCCATCCGAGCCTACCACGGAACCCGCATGAATACGGACCCTCTGGCCAACCTGAGTATTTGCGTACAAGACGACATTTGGAAAAAGATGTGAGCCGTCCCCAATTGTTGAGCCTGCACCGACATGGTTGCCGCCTTGAAGGATTACCCCGCGACCGATTTTTGCTTTAGCCGCGACGACGCAATGTGGCCCGATGTGAGCGGTTGGGTCCACTTGCGCAGTCTCAGCGACGACCGCTGTCTCATGAACGCCAGGGGCAAACTTCTGTTCTGGAAAAAAGAGAGGGAGAACTTTGGCGAACGCTATGCGGGCGTTGGGAACTTTTAGCAAAGTCTTCCGCGTGGAGGTAAATTCTTTATCAATGAGGATGGCTGACGCGGCGCTCTCTTCCGCAGTCTTGAAGTACATCTCATTCTCAGCAAACGTCAGGTCACCGGGCTTGGCTGCATTCGCCGGGGCAAAGCCGGTGAGTCTGATATTGGCGTCACCGATTACTTTCCCGTCGAGTTGTTTGGCTAGATCAGCAGCGGTAAATGACATGTGTTTTATTAATTGTGAGCGTTTTCGGCATCACCTTAAATCATCTCGGATGAGGCGTTGACTTCAAAAAGTCGTGTCACTATAAAATCCGCAACCAACAATTCAACCCCTGTTTGCGCAGAAAATTATGAGCAGAAAAATTCGTTATGGTATGGTCGGTGGCGGACGTGGTGCTTTTATCGGTGCGGTGCACCGGATCGCAGCAGCCATGGATCAACAAATTGAACTGGTTTGCGGCGCCTTTTCCTCAGATCCGGAGCGCAGCAAAGCGAGTGGGGCTGACTTGTTTCTGCCGGCGGATCGCTGCTATGGGACTTTCGAGGAAATGATTAAGGCAGAGTCCAGGCTGCCGAAAGAGCAGCGGATGGATTTTATCGCCATAGTGACTCCGAATCATATGCATTTTCCTCCGGCGAAGATGGCCCTGGAAAATGGTTTTCATGTCCTCAGTGACAAGCCAGCAACGCTCAATCTGGGTGAGGCAAAAAAACTGCGAGACATCGTTAAGAAAACGGGACTGCTTTATGGGCTTACTCATAATTACACTGGTTACCCGTTGGTGAAAGAAGCCCGCGATTTGATTCGCGCGGGTAAACTCGGGAAGATTCGCAAAGTTGTAGTGGAATATCCTCAAGGCTGGCTTGCCACCCGTCTCGAAGCGTCCGGCCAAAAACAAGCCGCCTGGCGGACCGACCCCAAACGTAGCGGAGCAGGGGGGTGCGTCGGTGATATCGGCACTCACGCTGAAAATCTCGCCGAATACATTACAGGTTTGCAGATTGAAGAGCTCGCTGCGGACATCACTACGTTTGTCAAAGGTCGCAAACTCGATGACGACGTCAATGTGCTGCTGCGCTTTAAAGGCGGTGCGAAAGGAATTCTCCACGCTTCACAGATCAGCGTTGGCGAGGAAAACAATTTGAACATTCGTGTCTACGGAGAAACTGGTGGAATCGAATGGCACCAAAAAGAACCGAACACCATGTTGGTGAAGTGGCTCGACAAACCGACCGAACTTTACCGGGCCGCCAATGGTTATCTTGGTGCCAATGCGAAAGCTGCTGGCCGCACACCTCCGGCGCATCCGGAAGGTTATCTCGAGGCCTTTGCAAATATTTATAAAAACTTTGCAAATGCCATCCGTAGTCGCGGAGAAGGAAAAAAGCTCGGGAAAGACGACATCGCGAATGATTTTCCCAAAATCGAAGATGGTGTTCGCGGAATGGCTTTCATTGAAGCTGTTGTGAAATCGTCCAAAGGCAATGCAAAGTGGACGAAGTTGGACGTGTAATTAGAAAAGTTTGAAAAATCGAAAGGCGCGGAGCAATTCCGCGCCTTTTTTATTTTAGAGAAAAAGTTTCCAAACCTCGTCGGCTCCTTCCTGTTCTTGTCTTTTGAACAAGAAACAAATTCAAACAAGTTTTCGCCAAGTTCCGTGTATCCCCTAAGGCAAATCTGGCGCAGAGATAATAGCGAATTAAAGAGAGTTTTTTCTCTATTTGCTAATGAGTGCTGAACCAAAACATGGAATCAATCCACACCGTGGATTTGGTGAGGCTTTGTGTAACTAATATGTTCGTTTACGGACAAACAGCCGCCAATGCCATAGCCGTGATGAGTTATCTGGCGGCGGATCCTTCATGTCGTGCCGGTTCTGCGGAAATAGCAACCGCGCGTAATATTTCAAAACCGTTAACGGCCAAGTTGCTCACGCAACTGGCTGCCGCAGGATTGGTAAGAGGACAACCTGGCCCACGAGGGGGTTATACGCTTGCGAAGAATCCTCACGAGATTTCTTTACTGACGATTGCTTCTCTATTCGAACAGACCGAGCCACCCGCTGTTTGTGCATTCGGCCATGGTTGGTGTGGAAAAGGAGACCCGTGTCCGTTGCACCATTCGATTCAGCAAGTTCTGCGAACGAATCGGCGGTTTATGGAAGACACCCGTCTCTCGGTGTTTCTGCCAGCACGAAAAACCATCAGCGGAAGCAACAATGCTTCCAACACATAGTTCATAACTTATGAGATTACCAGCGTCATACTCCGTCCTGGCGTTCGCCTTGATGATCATTGGTTGCGATCAAGCCTCCACTCCCGTAACCACCACAGAAGCAAAAAAGTCCGCGGCGGCGCAAACAAGTGCGCACACTGTTGCACTGACCTTCTCTGATGTTCCCGTCTCTCCGAAGCCAGAGGTGACTGAGGAATTCATTCACCGCGGCAAAACGGTTTACGAACAAAATTGTGCTGCCTGTCATGGAGTTGATGGCGATGGAAAAGCACCTGCGGCGGCGTTTCTTGCGCCTAAACCCCGAAATTTCAAAGAAGCAAATTATCGACTCCGGTCTACTCCCGGAGGAAGTCTGCCAACGGATGCTGATATCTTTCGATCGATTTCCCTCGGTGTGGCCGGAACCCCGATGCCACCGTGGCGGCATCATCTCAGTGAGGATGACCGGTGGGCTGTCGTGGAATATATCAAAACATTTTCGCCACGCTTTGCTGATGCAAAAGAAGATCGTCATAGCCTTGCTCCCCCGGGAACGCCCCCGGAAAGAAACGAGGCGGCTATCGGTCAAGGGAAGGAACTCTTTACAAAACTGGCGTGTGTCACTTGTCACGGTGAAAAAGGCCAAGGAGACGGCCTCTCGGCGGTGAGCCTCGTTGACGATTCCGGCGCCCACATCAAACCACGAGATTTTTCGAAGCCTGGCAGTTTCAAATCGGGTTATGCCACCAAAGAAATCGTTCGTACGATTCTCACAGGATTCAATGGGACGCCAATGATTGGCTTTAACGGTTCCATTTCCACCGATGACGCGTGGAAACTTGCCTACTATGTCGAAACGTTGGCAAAGCCCGCCGGGGCAGGTCCTGTCGCTCGTTCTTCCCAGAATTTTCTCGTCCGTGAAGAATTGGGAGAGCCTGATGTGCGACTTAAGCTGACTGAACGGGCGTGGCGATATGACCCCGAAGTGATCCGGGTGAAAAAAGGGCAGGTTGTTGAAATTACATTTGAGCCTACAGACAACGGCCTTGGGGTAGGGCACGGGTTCGCCATCAGCAGCTATGACGAAGTTGCCTTCATCAACGGGGTCATGGTCGGGGTTCCGAAAACAGTGAGGTTCCGCGCCGACCACGCGGGGAAATTTATTTACTACTGTTCTACCCAGTGTTCCACCGAAAAACTGCATCCTCTGATGAATGGAACGTTGATCGTTGAAGATAACACGGTGCAGAAGTCCGCTTCGCTCGAATGAATTGTCACCTCACAATTATTATGAAATTGAACCAGTCTTTTACGTTGTTTCTGCTCGTGCCATTTCTTTTGGTTGGCTGTAATTCGGACCAAACCGCCAAAAAAGAAAAAATTGCTGCTCAGAATTTTTCGTCGGCACAACAGGTTTACGTGCCTCCGGGCAAGCTGGATGAATACTATGCTTTTCTCAGTGGCGGCCAGAGCGGGAGTGTTTTTGTCTATGGCGTGCCTTCATGTCGTTTTATTAAAGAAATCCCAGTTTTTGAACCTCGAGCAGGCCTCGGTTACGCAAACAATCCCGGGTCGGAAAGTTTCAAACGACTCAAAGAATCGGGACCAACATGGGGTGATACGCATCATCCCGTGCTAAGCCAAACCAATGGACGATACGATGGACGCAATTTGTGGATTAACGATAAGGCGAACAATCGTGTGGCGCGCATTGACTTGCGAACGTTTGAAGTCGCCGTAATCAAAAATATTCCAAATATTCAGGGGGTCCACGGGATCGATGAATATCTTCCTTCCGGGAAATACATTTTCGCGAATGGCGAATTGGAGACTGATTTTGCACGTAACATCGGAGATTCGACAAAATATCATTCTGTCATTGCGTTTCTCGATGCAGAGACGCTGGAAACAAAATTTCAGGTGCAGTTGATCGGCAATGCCGACATCGCCAGCTCTGGCAAAGATGGACGTTATGTGTTCTCAACCATGTATAACACGGAGAACGCAACCTCAAGCGAAGGAATGATTGAACGTGACCGCGACGCGGTCGCCGCCATTGACGTTCCCGCTGCCGAAAAGGCAATCGCAGAAAGAAAATATAAGGCCATCAACGGCGTTCCGGTTATTGATCCTGAACAGGTCCCGGGCGTTCTGACTCTTGTCCCAGTGCCCAAAAACCCTCACGGATGCAATGTAACGCCAGACGGAAAATATGTTCTCGCCAGTGGCAAGCTTTCTCCGACGGTGACGATTATCGATGCAAAGACACTGAAGGTTGTGGCCGAACCGGAGGTCGGCCTCGGGCCACTGCATACAACATTTGATGGACGTGGAAATGGCTATACGTCGCTGTTTGTTGATTCCCAAATTGTGAAGTGGAATATCGAGAAAGCGGTCAAGGGCGAACTCGATTACGTCGTTGACCGGGTCGACGTTCATTACAACGTTGGTCACACCAAAGCCGCGGAAGCTGACACAAGCTACCCGGCCGGGAATTGGCTGATTGCCTTGAATAAGCTGAGCAAAGGGATGTTCCTTCCCGTCGGGCCGGGAATGCCGGAGTCACAGGAGTTGATTGATATATCCGGCGACAAAATGCGGGTTGTTGCAGCATTTCCTTCGCTACCCGAACCACACGATGCCGTCATGGTTCATCGGTCGGCCCTGGAAGGAAAAGTTGTCCAAACGTATGACAACGAGCCTCAGGCGGTGAAACTCGGGGAGGAGAAGATCGTTCGCAAAGGCAATAAAGTGGAGGTTTACATGACCTGTATCCGTTCGAAGTTCGTGCCGGAGCAATTTGAGGTGCATGAAGGAGATGAGATCACGCTTCACTTAACCAACGTTGAAACCGTGCGAGATATGACCCACGGCATTGCGATTCCTCTGCACGGCATCAACCTTGCGGTAGATCCTGGACAGAGCAGCCAGACAATCTTCAACGCCGGCAAGCCCGGCACCTATTGGTATTATTGCACATGGTTCTGTTCTGCGCTTCATCTGGAAATGCGCGGACGTATGATTGTTAAACCTCAGGGCGTTGAACTCAGTGACAGCATTACTGCGCCGGTCACCAAGGAAGAAAAGCTACAGAGTGCGCTCTCGCAAAAAACGGAAAAATCCTATGAATAGCCCCGTCCGCACGTTCTTACCGATTATTCTGGCCGTAATCGCAGCTGGGCTGTTGATGGCTTCGTTGAAAGTTCCTTTGTGGAAGATGCGAATGGAAAGTCCTCAATATCGTGACGAAGAGGCAATTAAGGTCGCGGTGCTGCCAGGCGCGTTAATTGGCGATGTGCGGGAAATTGAGACACTCAACCAATACATCGGCGTTCATGTTCCGCGTGAGTTGCCCCAGTGCGGTTGGCTTCCGACGGCCCTCGTCATCGCTGCCTTATCAGGTATTGGGGCAGCATCATTGCCGCGAACCTGGAAGAAATGGGGGATGATCATGATCCCGACGACATTGTCTATCCTTCTTCTCTTTGCCGCCGTTCAGGCGAGACGGCAGATGTATGATATCGGACATCACCGCAACGAAAAAACACCACTTCGCGGAGTTAAAGATTTTACACCGCCATTTATTGGTAAAGCCAGATTGTTTCAGTTTGATGTGGAATCGTCTTTTGGAGCAGGTGCCGGCTTCATTGCAATGGCGGTAGCGCTGCAATTGACGGGGGGATGGATTTCAAGGAGGAACGTAAAACCACGTTGTCGAGATGCGCAACCTATCACAACAACGGTCTCCAAGACCAAAAGAGCATTAGCGTGAAAGCAACGAAAATTCTACTTCTTTTCGGGATCGGCTTCTTGATCGCGATTTTTGTCGTGGGCATTTACGTCGTACCCAAGGTTCAATCGGGCAATTCACAAACAGCGCGCCAAAGCGACGCATCGCGAGTTCCTCTTTCTGATGTGTTTGTTGATGTTACTTACGCCACGCCGGAATTTGTGAAACGCGTAAAGCTCGAACCTTATGTGGAGCAATATCAAAATCGTGCGCAACCTTTCCTTTTTGGCATCAATACGCATGTGGGAACGATTGCGGACCTGGATTTGCGCGGAAAAGTATTGATAGAAGACAGTAATGGAGATCGTTATCCGTCTCTTGGCACGCCGGTGGTATTGAGCGAACACCACAATATGTATCTGTTGGTATTCCCGTTGGTAGACAACTTCGGAAAGCGTATTTTTGCCCCGGAGCGCGGACATTTCAAATTACTGGTCAATGGCGTGGGGAAAACGCCTCAGCGCGTATTTGAATGGAAATTGCCGGTTGCTGAGCATCAACCAGCAAAAACAATGGCCAACACTCTCATGCTTGTCCTTGGCGTTGTCGGCGCATTGATGGTCATCCTTAGTCCATGCGCCATTGAGCTGACGACTTATTACGCCGGTATAATTGCCGGCGTGGTAAGTTCGGCGGCAATTGCCGAAAAAGGTGCACCTCTTCCTGTTGGGGTCCGTCGGAAAATCCTGAAAAATCTCGGCGCCTTCGTACTTGGGTTTACTGTATTGTACGTCGCAAGTGGTGCGACGGTGGCCTTGATGGGGCAGCAACTCCTTGGCATTCAGCAAAAATTGAAATCCGGCGCGACACTCGAAGAGGTCATTTGCGGGCTGACAAAGCCGCAAATGGTGGAGAGCGCTGTGACCGTAGGACCACATGACAAAGCTGCCCATG
The DNA here is from genome assembly GCA_966095605.1 of uncultured bacterium. Taxonomy (GTDB): domain Bacteria; phylum Verrucomicrobiota; class Verrucomicrobiia; order Limisphaerales; family JACDHS01; genus CBHWET01. Next base: position 11,818 of record CBHTTJ010000048.1, read on the forward strand.
CCAATCATGGTCCGGGGTTTGGCAGCTGGACAAAGTATGCCAATTGGCTTGGCGCATCATTCCTTGTTTTCTTCGCTTTAAAGTCCCTCGGTTTGATGAAGAGGCACAATCAATGTTTTGTCTGGTTGGGAAATTTGGGTCGCAAGATTCGGATGGGCATTGCTGCGCTAGTGCAGTTGGTATCGCCAGCTCGTGCGGCCATCATTCGAGCCCCCGCGATCAGCATGCGTCAACCCGACAATATCACGCCCGCAAATTCTTTTTTTGCAGGACTCGGATTGTCTGTTAGTTGCCTGACTTGTATGGGTGGGGCCATTTTGTATCCGCTGCTGATCTTCGTTGGCACCTCGACCTGGTATTGGGGGGCACTGATTCTCGGCACTTATTCTCTGGCATTAGCACTGCCCATGGCAGCCATTGCTGTCGCGGTTGGCAATTGGACATGGCAATTTGTGCATCGTCCCAAACTCACGAGGGCGCTGCAATGGACCAGTGCTGTCGTCATGATCTCTGTCGCAGTCTTGATCGCATTCGACAGAACCCGGTTTATTAACTCAGTTGTTTTTACGGTGCTCTCCGCCCTTGGGAGTAGTCCTGACGCTGCTTTCGCCACTTTGTGAAACGACTCTTTGTCATTATCTGTTTCCTCACCGTGCTTGGCAAGGGGGGAACGATTTCGGTCACGAACTCAATTGCGCTTGCTCTGTCGGCAGCCCACGATGGTGACACGATTCTCGTGAAGGGGCCAAACATTTTTCGGGAACCTGTGATTCTGGAAAAATCAGTGAAGTTGGTTGGTGTCGACGGTGCGGTAATCGATGCCAATGGGAAGGGGACAATCCTGACGATAGACGCCCGGAACGTAGAAATCCGTGACCTGACATTTCGAAATTCGGGTAACGATCTCGCCAACTTTGATTCCGCGATTATGGTCCTGGGCTCCTCTGCCCAAATCATCAACTGTCATCTCGTGAACAACGGATTTGGTATTTTTATTCGAGGAGCGACTAATTGTTTGGTGAGGGGGAATGAAATTTCGGGTGAAACAAGCGCGGAATCTGCTACGCGCGGTAATGGCATTCATCTGTGGAAGACCAAGCGAAATCTTTTGGATGGTAACTCAATCCGCAGCAAACGAGATGGTGTTTATCTTTCTTACGCCGACGAAAATTGGATTACAAACAATCGCGTCGGGGAATGTCGCTTTGGGATCCATTATATGTATTCCCATAAAAATCGATTGCTTGCGAATACCCTCTCGGCGAATGCCGTAGGGGCAACATTAATGTTTGCGAGGAATTGTCTTGTAGAAGGAAATCAAATTTCCGCCAATCGCCGTCATGGAATTCTGCTCAAGCAATTCGAGAATTCCCGCCTGGTGGGGAATTTTATTTCGGGTCACAACCGTGGGCTCTTTGTCCAACAAGCGACGAAAGATCGTTTCGAAAACAACACGCTTTCCAAAAACGACATTGGCCTGTACCTCAGCGGCGGTTCAGAGCAGAACACTTTTATCGGTAACGCCTTCCTCGACAATACTGACCAGGTTTGGCAACCGCCGGATGAGATGGAAGCGGGCCGGTCCGCGGCAAACGTGTTTTATGAAAAAGGACATGGCAATTTTTGGAGCGATTACACAGGGGTTGATATCGGTGGAGACGGTATTGGAGACACGCCATATCACGAGACCGATGTCTACGGCTACATTTTGGATCGCCATGTGGAAGCGCGAATTTTTGCCTTGAGCCCGGCCGTAACTCTGTTGCGCAAAAGTGAAGAATTATTGCCCTTGCTGGAGACAAGCGGGGTTACGGACCTGTTCCCTTTGATAAGGCAGCCGAAAACCTTCAATCCAAAGTCTGTGGCTTCTTTTGTGCGATGAATTCTTATTTGGAATTGGAACAGTTGGGAAAGCGATACGGTTCGACGACTGCCTTGGCCGGAGTAGACTTATCGATCGGACGGGGAAATGTGGTTGCGCTGCTAGGACCGAACGGTGCGGGAAAATCTACCTTGTTCGGTTGTTTGTTGGGCTTTGTTCATGCCAGTAGCGGCCGGATTCTCATTAAAGGAAATCCGGTTGATGACACAATTCGTTGCCGTTTCGGTTATCTTTCGGAGCGCGTCTCCCTTTATCCCCAACGAACTGTTTGGGAGAACAGTCTCTTTTTCGCCCAACTGAAAGATCAGACGGCTGCAGAAATCGAACGTCAGCTAAAGCGCGTAGGTCTCGACAATGTTCGGGATCGAAAAGCCCGACAGCTTTCCAAGGGAATGTTACAACGTCTTGGACTTGCTATCGCCTTATGTGGACAACCGGAGCTTCTGGTTTTGGATGAACCCTTCAACGGCCTCGATCCAGCACTTTTGGAAAGCCTGCAAAATATTCTCCGAGAGGAAAATAATCGTGGGGCGACGCTCCTGATTTCTACGCACACCATGTCGGCGGTTGAACCACTCGCCACGCATGTCGCTATTCTCTTGGAGGGGAAATTGAAAACTTTCGCAAGTCTTGAAATACTTCAACGGGAACATGGAGAATCGAGTCTTGAAGAAGTTTATCAGCAGATTGCCCGATCAAACCGCGCCGACAGGCAGGAGGTCGGTGTATGAAGGCTATGTGCGACATTTCACCAAAGACGGCGTCTTTTCCAGTTACGAACGACCTCTACTCGCGGAAAATGGGCGCAACGGCATTTCGAAAGATTGGCGTGGTTGCTGCAAAGGAATTTGGCGACCGCTTTCGCAGCGGTTGGGTTATCGCCTGTATCGCGGTTTGGCTGGGAGCAATTGGACTGACTAGTCTTTTTGGTCTTGTACAAATTGGGCAGATCGGCTGGCAAGGTTACGAACGAACAGTGATCTCCTTGCTTAATTTGGTGCAATACCTCGTGCCCCTTCTGGGGTTGCTGATCGGACACGATTTGATTGTGAGCGAGCGAGAGGAAAAAACACTTCCATTGCTTCTGGCGTCCGGACTGAGTCGGTCGCAGCTATTGATGGGGAAGTTTTTTGGTGGGTGTTTGTCGCTCGCACTTCCACTGATTTTAGGATTCGTGATTGCCGGCACCGTTATTGCATTGGCCGCCAAAGACAGTGCTATCAATCCATTCGTGACGCTGGCTCTTTCAGGGCTTTTGCTTGGATTTGTTTTTCTTGTTGTCGGGCTTTTGATATCGACCTTTTGCCGTACCCGCGTTCAGGCGCTCGTATTTGCGTTGTTCGCGTGGTGCTTGGCCGTCTTTGTCTTTGATCTCGTGGCGCTCGGGATAGTGATCTCCACGAAAGCGCCACAAGCGGCCAGAGAAATCGAAGCGGCATGTGATACGATGCACATGAACTCCGCGTCGGACATTCACAGCGCCTTCGATGCCAACGAGAAAATCGAAACAACCACCGTGGTCAAAAAAACGACTTTCAGCTGGATGCTTATTAACCCAGTGGATCTCTTTCGTGCTGTTAACCTTTCGAGGCAAATGAATGTCCATGCGCCTTTGTCTTTGACGTTGGTGACACTCTCCTTTTGGCTTGGCGCCGGCCTCATTCTGAGTGTCTGGAGATTGCGGCGCGATGATTTATGAAAACCAAAGTTGCCCCCCTGATTCTGGTTGTGTTTACAGTGACCGCAGTCCTTTCCGCTTTGGCTATCAATCGCCAAATACGTGGATCGCAATCGCCTTGCGGCCGGAAGCGAGAGTTTATCGTAAGCGGTATCGTTCGAGGCATCGACGCCACTAATAAATTGATTCGTATTGAACATGAGGAAATTCCCGACTACATGCCTGCGATGACTATGCCACTCTCTGTAAAAGAGACGGCATTGCTGCAGGGGTTACAATCGGGCGAAACAATTGAATTTACGCTGGCAGTAACAGAAGATGACTCCTGGATTTCGGGAATCCGGAAAACGGAAGAAACTACGACAGCGACCAGCTTCTCTTCGAAACGGGAGGCATTAAAAACCACACGCGAATCGGAGTTGTTGACGGTAGGGGAAATGATTCCCGACTTTGTTCTTACCGACCAAAATTCGAAAAAAGTTCGCCTCAGCGAATTTAAAGGTAAAGCGGTTATTCTGACGTTTATTTACACCCGTTGTCCGTTGCCGAATTTCTGCCCCTTGATGTCCAAAAATTTCTCGGCGTTACAACAACGGTTGGCGACTGAGTTTGCTGACAATTTCCATCTTTTAAGTGTCAGTATCGATCCAAAATTTGATACGCCAGACGTCTTGAAGGCTTATTCCATGGTCTGGAGCAAAGACGAAAAATCCTGGAGCTTTCTCTCGGGAACGGCCGAAGAAACCGAGACAGTGGGAAGGGCCTTTGGTTTGATCTATGAGGAGAGTGGTGGATTAATCAATCACGACTTGCGAACGGCTCTGATCGGCCCCGACGGCAAGCTGGTTCACATTTGGAAAAGTAATGTTTGGACGCCTTACGAAATCCAACGCATGGTTCGGGAGACGCTTACCGGAAAAAGAGATGTTGCGAGCGCCGATTAGAGGCTCGCTTCAGCTAAAGCAAATAAGTCGTAGATTCTAGATCGAATAAGACATGTCTTCGTCCTGACGTTTCAAATACTCCACGATCTTCGCGACCGCTTCGTTGACCGTCAGCTGATTTGTCTTCAATTCCAGTTCCGGTTTCGATGGCGCTTCGTAAGGAGCCGAGATGCCGGTGAATTCTTTGATCTCGCCCGACCGTGCTTTGGCGTAGAGACCTTTCGGGTCGCGTTGTTCGCAGACTTCCACCGGTGCGTTCACGAAGACTTCGATAAACTTGCCTTCCGGCGTCACTTTGCGAACGAGGTCACGATCGGAACGATACGGGGAAATGAAAGCCGTCACGACAACCACACCCGCATCCGCGAACAGCTTCGCTACTTCGCCGACGCGACGAATGTTTTCCGTGCGATCTTCCGGTGAGAAACCGAGATCCGAATTCAAGCCGTGACGCATGTTGTCCCCGTCGAGAACGTAAACATGTTTGCCCTGGTTAAACAATTCGCGTTCGAGTTCCGTCGCAATCGTGGATTTGCCAGCGCCGGACAAACCGGTGAGCCAGACAACACAACCTTTGTGGCCGTTCCGGGCTTCGCGCTGCTGCAATGTGACTTTGCCGTGGCTCCAGTAAATGTTTTCGCTTTTGTGCAACGCATCGGAACTGCGGCGTGGATAGTTGTCTTCCACGATAATTCCGCCGCCCGAGACATCGAATCCATCGACGATGACGAACCGGCCTGTCGGCACAATTTCGTTGATCGCGTCAAAAGCGACGGGGCGCTTCGTGCGAATGGTCAATTCACCGACTTCGTGACGCCCGACCGCGAGTTCTTTGCCTTCGCGATTGATGGTTTCGAGTGTTGAAGCATCGATGATTCTTTCGATGTCCTCGATCTGGCATTCGACTTCCTGGGTCGCAAGCTTCAGTTTGTAATTCTTACCTTTTTTGAACGGGTTGCGGCCCAGCCAGAATAAACGAGCTTTGAACTTGGTGAGTTCGTACGGCGGCGCTGTTTCAAGAGCAGCGACGGCTCCGCGTTCCACGAAGATTTGTTCGGTTAACGTGATACCGATCGATTCACCCGCGCTGGCTTCATCGGAAGAAGGCGCACTCCAGCGTTCGATGCTTTTGACGGTGCTGACCTTATTTGTCGGTGCGAACAGCAAACGATCCCCGACTTTGATTTTCCCGGCTTCGATACGACCGGCGAGAATGCGGCGTTCGTCGAAACGATAGACGTCCTGGATCGGAAAGCGCAGTGGCTGATTATCCGGTGGTTCCGAAACTCTGAATTCATCGAGCGTTTCCAGAACCGTTGGCCCATTCCACCATGCCATCTTTTCACTTTTCTTGGCGATGTTTTCACCGTGATAAGCAGCCATCGGGATGAACACTTTTGGCGTCACGCCAATCGTGGCTAGAAACGCGCGATAATCTTTTTCAATTTGCGCAAAACGTTCCTGCGAATAATTCGCGAGATCCATTTTGTTCACGAGTACGGCGATCTGGCGAATGCCGAGCAGGTTCAACAGATAACCATGGCGCTTGGAATTTTCCTGGATGCCTTCGTTGGCATCGATCAACAGCAACGCAGCTTCGGCATTCGCCGCGCCGGTGACCATGTTCTTCAGGAATTCTTTGTGACCAGGGGCGTCGATGATGACGTATTGGCGTTTCTTGGTGGAAAACCAGATCTGCGCCGTGTCGATCGTGATGTTCTGATCGCGCTCAGCCTGCAGACCGTCCATGAGGTTCGCCCATTCAAAGGGGACACCGCGACGCTCGGCGATTTTCTTTAGCTGCTCAAGTTTGCCTTCGGGCAACGAACCGGTGTCGTTAAACAATCGGCCAACGAAAGTGGACTTGCCATGGTCGACGTGGCCGACAATGACAATTTTTAACTGCTCAGATGGTGCTGATGAACTCGTGTTCATTTTATCTTCTTTTCGGTGGGGCGAGGCTCCTGCCGAGCCCAAATATCTTTTTAAATTGGTTTACTCAGGGCTTAGCGACGGCTTCAGATCACATATACCCATCACGACGCAGCTTCTCGAATGCGTCTTCGCTTTCCTTGTCCTGGGCGCGGCCGGAGCGTTCGGAAATTTTCGTCGTGCGCAGTTCCTGGATAATTTCTTTGACGTTTTTCGCCTGCGACTTGACTGGAAAAGTGCAGGGATAACAACCGAGACTGCGATAACGTTCGCCTTTTTCGTTCGCGTAATAAAGCGGGCTGACCGTGATGTTTTCGCGCTCGATGTATTCCCAGATGTTCAGCTCCGTCCAGTGGAGCAGGGGATGAATGCGGATGTGCGTCCCCTTGTCGTAATCCGTCTTGAACTGGTCCCACAGCTCGGGCGGTTGATCTTCGACATTCCATTCCATGTTCTTGTCGCGTGGCGAAAAATAACGTTCCTTGGCGCGGGTCGGATCTTCATCGCGACGAACACCGACGATGACGCCAGTGTAATTATGCTTTTCGAGCACCGCTTTGAGCCCGTCCTTTTTCAAAGTGCCGCAGCATTCCACGCGCGTCGCTTTGCCGTTCGGATACGTGCGACCTTCGGCCAAAACTTCTTTATTCATGCCAACGACGAGTTGCAGATTCCATTCTTTCACCAGCTTGTCGCGGTATTCGATCATCGACGGGATTTTGTAAGTCGTATCGACGTGCACGAGCGGGAAAGGGACGTGGCCGAGAAACGCTTTGCGCGCGAGCCAGAGAAGGACAGTTGAGTCTTTGCCAATACTCCAAAGCATGGCGAGGTTTTCAAATTTGTTGAAAGCCTCCCGCATGATGTAGATGCTCTGGTTTTCTAATTTGCTTAGGTAGTCCATTGTAAATTTTGCTTCTCTTTACTGGTTGCCCCGGACCGCGGGTCTGTGACCCGCAGCAATGTCCAAATTCTAATGTGTATTAATTATTTCTACGCTCGCTCTGTTCGTGAATCGCTGCGGGTCGAAGACCCGCGGTCCGCTGATTAAATCTGAAAATCAATCTTCTTCGACATAAACGTGTGGATGCCGCATTCCACTTTCTTAAAACCAATCCAGCGTCCAGCGCGTTCGTTCTCGCCGCCGTCACTCTTCGCCGTGCAGGGAGCGCAACCGATCGAGCGGTAACCCTGATCGTGCAGCGGATTGTACGGGATCTTATGGTCCTTGATGTATTTCCAAACATCTTCGCGCGCCCAGTTCGCCATCGGGTTTAACTTCACGATGTCTTTCCCGGCCGGTTCATCAAAGGAATAGAGCTCAATCACGCCGATGCTGGCGCGAGTATCGGACTGCTGACGGCGCAAACCGGTAATCCAACAATCGAGATCGCTCAACTTGTTTCGCAACGGAAACACTTTGCGCATCGTGCAGCACAAATCCGGTTCCCGTTTCCAGAGTTCCGGTCCCTGCACTTCATTCTGCTGTTCGACGGTGAGATCGGGAACAAGCGATTCGATTTGGAATCCGTAAAAATCCTCCAGTCGCTTCTTCAGTTCAATCGTTTCCGGAAACAGAAGGCCGGTATCGAGCGTGAAGACAGGGAACGCGAAGTTATTCTTTTTGGCGATGTGCATCATCACCAGACCAGCGCCCTGGAAACTCGTTCCAATGGCGGCGCGGTTACCAAAACATTTCCAGGCCCAACCCAAAATTTCTTCCGTGGTCTGGTTGTTAAACGGTTCGGCTAAAGACTTAACTTCGGCAACTGTGAGCATGTTTCTTGGGGATCCTGAAGCGGATTAGATTTTGTCCGCCGCAAATTGTGGCACCGGCGGATGTTCTGTGAACCAGACGCGAATGAGCCAATCACCAAAGTGTTCGCCATTCTGCCGGGTTTCGACAAAGCGCTTAAACATCGGACGCAATTCGTTGACGATATCGGCGTCCTTGACGTTTTCTTTCCAAAGCTGATTGAGGCGTGTGCTCGAAGGATTGCCGCCGAGGTAAAGTTGATACTTACCCGGGCCACGACCGACGAACGCGATTTCCGCCATGTAAGGACGAGCGCAACCATTCGGGCAACCGGTCATGCGCACCACGATTTCTTCGTCGGCAATATTTAATTCCGCGAGGATGCCTTCGATGCGGCTCAACAATTCAGGAGAGAACCGTTCCGCTTCCGCGAGCGCGAGACCGCACGTCGGCAGAGCAGGGCAGGCGATCGACGCGAGGCGCGTCTTCGAACCTTGCTTCTCTGTCTTGATGTTGTGCTCGGCGAAAATCTTGTTGATGCCGTCGCGCTGTTCCGGCTTCACGCCGACGAGAATTAAATTCTGCGAAGGGGTCAGGCGCATTTCCGGACGATACTGTTCCACCACGCGGCGCAACGCTGTCTTCAACTGCCAGGCATCGGTGTCTTTGATACGGCCATTTTCCACGAACAACGTGAGGAAATAATTTCCATCGAGTTGCTTGTGCCAACCGTAAACGTCGCCCTGCTTCGAGAAGTGATAAGGACGCACCGGGCCGAGTTTGAAACCGAGGCGCGTCTCCAATTCGTTGCGGAACCATTCCACGCCACGTTCTTCGAGAACGTATTTCAAACGGGCATGCTTGCGGTTCGTGCGATCACCGAAATCGCGGTGAATCGTGAGAACGCCTTTTGCAACAGGAATGATTTGATCGACCGTAAGGAAACCGATGACATCGCCGATGCGCGGAAACGTATGGACGTTGCCGTGGCTCATGCCGAGGCCGCCGCCTACGACGAGATTATAACCCACGAGTTTGTCGTCTTCGATGATCGCGATGTAGCCGAGATCGTTCGTCAGCACATCCACGTCATTCAACGGCGGAATGGCGAACGCGGTTTTGAATTTTCGTGGCAAATAAGTTTTGCCGTAAAGCGGGTCGACGAAGTTCTTGTCTTCTTCGGTCAACTTTAATTCGGTTCCTTCAACCCAAATCTGGTGATACGCCTTCGTCTTCGGGATCAACGCATCGGAAACTTCCTTCGCATGACGTTGCACGAGGTCGACGAGCGGACTCGTTGCCGGCGTCGGCGCAGCCATGACGTTACGATTGACGTCACCGCACGCGGCGATCGTTGTGCACATCGCGTCGTTGATCGCCTTCATCAACTTGCCGAGACCGCCCTTGGTCACGCCGTGAAATTGGAAACTTTGGCGCGTGGTGATGCGCAACGTCTTGTTGGCGTATTTGCACGCGATATCATCAAACGCGATATATTGATCTGGCGTCACGATGCCACCTGGCAAACGACCGCGGATCATATATTGATAATGCTTCGCGGTCTTGCGCGTATCGCGATCGTCGCCCTGGTAGATCCCGTGAAATTTCAAAAATTCGTAGTCATCATCGGAGAAACGCTCGGCGGCGGCGTCTGCGAGAGTCTGGGCAATGGTGCCCGCCAAAAGGGGACTGTTTTCCTTCAGACCTTCATTACGAGTCAACGGTTTGGCTGTCGGCGGCGAACTAATCATAAGTGAGCTACTAATGTTACTAAGTTTAAAGGTTACACAATTTCTGTAAAGATCAAATTGTGAAAAAGAACGGGGGCCGAAACAACTTAAAAAGAATGTGTTTCGTAACGTAGAAGTATAAAATGCCGAATCCTCAAATATTCCTCCTGCGTAGCGCGTACGGGGAATAGTGGGATATGAACTAAATTCCGTGACCACGCCAGGAATGCCGAAATTCCGATTTGAGGGACTTGAAACTCATTGGTTTTGAAAAAAATCGTGGAATTCTACCTCCGCAAAATCGATGACGGTGAGAGGTTTTGGTGCTTCGAAGTCTTCACAACGAATCAGATTTTAAAACTAACGATCTGGCAGAGTTAAAATCCGATGTTTTGCCGGAAGAAGCCTTTCTAAGGTGCTGATTTTGAGTGAAAGCGATTCTTACTCTCAAAGACGTCGAAAACGATTCGGAAATGGGCGCGATGTGTTACCGGCTTAGATGCCAGGACCGTGCGGGTTGCGGGTTGGCCTGAAAACCGTGTCTTGCGAATGGACTGTCCAGCGCAATCACCGCGAGGAATAATATCGTGCTTGCCGTCGAAGGGACGTGATGCTTGTTTACACGTCGACCAATCTGGGTCATCACCAATGCGTAAGGATATTCAGGATTTCGTTGACCAAACAATGCCGTGCCAGATCGCTTTCAAACAACTGGCTACGATGCTGCCCGCCGATGACGGCGAACTTGATGCGATGATCGATGAAGCGGTGCGCAATTGGGATGGTCGCGCCGCACCGTATCTCCTTTTCGCCGCACTTTCCGCGAATAGAAAAGTTGATGCGCGTCACATCGAGGGTTCGTCGATGTTGATCACGGGCTATAACAATTTTCTTCCCATCGCATGGAAACTCGAAGGGGACGTGCCGAAGTTCCTTCTCGAAGCGAATCGAAAAGTTTCACTCGACCATCAAATTCAGGCGGCGGCGTTTTTTCTCATTGCGGCGTGGGAAGTTGAAGGACGCGGGGCGGCCTTGCGCGAGGAAGCGATTGTCCAAGCGCGACTCTTTGCGCGGCGGTTGCCTCCGACCTCCGAACACATTTTTATTCTCGTGGCCGCGGCACATCTTTGGAAAGACGAAGGGCTCAAGGATGTTTTGTCGGTTTTCCATAAACCGATACCGGAAGAAAAAATTACCGACCTCATCAACGAGTTGTATAAGGTGATGAAACGGCCGGTGCTCGAAGGTATCGCGATGCGTCCGGACGGAAAAGTCGCCCACGGAAAAACGATGCGCCGATCCGTGGCGGATATCGGTCGGAATGATCCGTGTCACTGCGGCAGCGGCAAGAAATATAAACATTGCTGCATCACCAAAGACAGTCTCCGACTGCAACAATCGACAGAAGTGGAAGGCGTCACACGCGCGGAGTTACGGGAAAACCTCGAAGCACACATCACCTCGGCGCGACTGGAACGCTGCAATCCGCCCGACATGCTTTCCATTGATCCGCGAAAACTGCCGCGTTATCTGCTGAAGGATTTCTTCGAACGACTGACCCGCTTTCGCATGATGGATAAAATTGCGGAATCGTTTGAGCAAGTGGGTTACGGACCGGACCTCGAAGTCACCTGGGATCGCATGATGTACTGGGCTCAATTTCATCATCGCAAAGATATAGCGGAACGTTTGCTGAAAGTGCTTCCGGCACCGTACGAAAAAGAAGTTTCGATGTACCAGGGCTATCAATTGCTGATCTATGAAGATCGTCCGGCGAAGATGATGGAAGTACTTCTGGATTACGCGAAGACGACGGTAACTGTCGAAGAACCGGATTTGTTACAGGCGTTTGCCTTGTCTCTTTTGCCCGGGAAACTGGCGCCGCTCGGAATTTTAGTCGCACGCGGTGTCCTGCCGTTCCTCAGTGATGAAGATGCGCAGATTGTTTATACGGAAATTCTTCGCGCGCGCGACACAATGAACCTGCCGGCCGACGATCTTTACACCGACATGATGGATGAGCGGTTGACGAAGAAAAAGCCGGACCTCGACGACAGCGCAAAACTCGAGGAGGCGCGTCAGAAGCTCGAGGACAAAGCAAAGGAGATGCGCAAAATGAAAGAGATGCTGCATGAGTTGCAGCGGGAAATTTCTTTGCGCGAGAAAGATGAGCCGGCTCCGATTGCGGAGAATATTATTACGTTACCGCAATCCCTCGAGACTGCCGCCCTGACCGAACTGCGCAACAAAGTCGATACGTTGAAGTCCGAACTGAAAGAGCGTCATAACGAACGGAACGAGCTGCGTCGGGAATTGCAAAAAGCCCACGATGATATCGCGCAACTCCGTTCCTACAGCAGCGTGATGACGGAAAGCGACAAGGCCAAAGCGCAGGGGGAAGAAGAAGACTTGTTGTTGCCCGAAGAAAAACTGGGAGCACAACCGATTCGATTGATCGAATTCCCCAGGAAATTTGACGAACGGCTCGCGACCTTCCCAAAACACGTGGCGCGAAACGCGATGAAAACGCTCGGCGAACTTGCGGCGGGCGAACATTCGGCGTTCGTGGGGGCGGTGCGATTGAAAGCGATTCCGACCATTACGCGGCAGCGAATTGGCATTGATGTGCGACTTTTGTTCAAGGCGTTGCCCGATCGGATCCAGGTGGTTGACCTTGTCTATCGCAAAGATTTGGAGAGGAAGATTAAAGCGCTTCTGAATACGCCCCAGTAGGCACTTCGCCTATCACTCATTCAACATTGTCCGAAAATTCGCTTTCGGCATTGTATGTGCTACTTTGGAGGCCGTGAAATCGACCAAGGATCGGTTTCGTGACCCAAATGACACGCAGTTTTGTCTTCAAATTCAACCTGCTGCTCAGTGGCCTTTTGCTGCTCGCGCAGACTTTCGTCCATGCGACGCTGCTTTCCAGTTTTACTGCCGGAAACGGCGGTTGGCATATGGGAACGCTCGCCGTGGGGAATATCGATAACGATTCGCAGCTCGAAATCGTCGTGCCCTATCGTGATCTGGATGGGAATTGGTTCCTCGATGCTTACAAGATGAATGGCACTCGACTGGCCGGTTTTCCTTATGCGAGCGGCACGCAGGAAATGAACACATCGCCGACGCTTTACGATCTCGACGGCGATGGTAAGTCGGAAATTATTTTTACCCGAGGGAACAGCGTAATTGCGTTGCGCGGCACCGGGAGTGTGATGTGGTCCAACCAGGTGAATTACGCGAATTATGTTCCGGACGCTGGATACCAGGCCTACACCAATGGGTTTTTCTGGACGGGGACCGGCGCGTTTCGTTCACGTCTTCCATCGACGGCGGCTTTTTCCTCCCAGTTCTCCTCTCCCATCGTTGCCGATTTGAATGGGAATGGAACAAAAGAAATCGTCACGGCATGGAAGATTGATCCCGACACCACCAGCAATGAGCAGGACTATAATCCGCTGATCAATGACCTCTTTGGATTCGGTGAATGGGGGACGGTGGGCGAAAGTTGGTCGGGCGGTGTCGTTTTTTTTAACGCGCAGACGGGCGTTAAAGATTTTACCTACCACATTCATCAATTGGTTGAGGCAGGCGTTGCCGTGGGCCACGCCGATACGAATCAGTCGCTGAAAACCTATGTCCTGAACGACAGCGACAGCATTGTGGCCTTCGACAAAACGAAACCGGCGGGATTTCAAGGGATGGGAATGTTGCACGGCATGTTTGGCAAAAACCTGCGCATGACGAGTGGATTCTATCAGCAGGCGATCGATGTTTATCCTGCGGACGTTGATGGCGATGGACTGGATGAAGTATTGTCCGTTACGACGCAGATCAATCCGCTCTGGCAACCGCACGAGACATTATTGGATGACGATGGTGCATTGATGTGGCGGCATTGGAAGTCAACTGTGACGGTGACCAATAACAATGGCTGGTTCAACAACGCCTGTATGTTTGCGGTCAATCCGGATCATGACAACCATGTGGATGTTTTAGGTTTTACCCATTCCAGTGAGCTGACGTTTCGTTACTGGGACGGAATCAACTTCGTCGACCACCCCGGATGGCCAAAAGATTTCTCGCCTTATTTGCCAACGCCTCCGGTGGTCGGCGATGTTGATGGCGATGGATTGGAAGAGATTGTTTTAGGGACTTATAACCCTGCGCTGAATCCATCGAACGGTGGGCTTTACATTTTCGCCTTGGACGGGACATTGAAACAATCAATTACTGTGCCGGGTGGCTTGAAACATATTCCATTCCTCGCCGACGTGAATGGCGATGGTTCGCTCGATCTGATCTATCGATCTCTTGCCGGGCAGGTTTATGTGCAAAATTTTGGCGCGATCACTGCGACGAACGTTTCGTGGGCGACGCATCGCGGCAATGCGGAACGAAACGGAAATTTGGGGCGGTCTCTTTTTCCGGTGAATACCCCACTCGTGACCAAGAAACTGAGTGGTGCAAACAAAACGCATTTTGAATGGAGCAGGGGAACCAATGCGGTTGTGCCATCGGCTTACCGGATTTATCGCGCCGATACAGCGCAGGGACCTTTTACGTTGCTGACGACGGTTGGGGGCACGACAACCAGTTATGGTGATTACGGATTGCGTCCCGGTTGGCAATATTTCTACGAGATCGCCGCGGTGGTGAACGGAAACGAAATTCGTTCCGCCCCTTTCGCGATCGCCTCACTATTGAATAACAATCTCATTGCGAACGGTGCCTTCGAGGAAAACGATAACAGTCACTGGGACAAATGGGACAATGGCAATATCTCCTGGACGAATATGATCGGTTCGACCAACGCACTTGGCGGAAAGCAATCGATGCAGATTCGGTTGCAGAACGACACGACGACCGATTCGATCAATCAATACGATGTTTACGGAACGCCGCGTTCCTACATGACTACGACCCCGGGGACGCTTTACAGTTTTGGTGGCTTCATCAAGAGCGGTGGACTTACCCAGCCGACGAAACATTGGTTTGAGTGGACGTCAACCATCAACGGCGCGAGCACGAATACGCGACCTGCGTTTCCGTACCCAAACTATTTCACGCCGGAACTTTCATTGGGAACCGCTGCAACCGGTTGGACCTATTTGAATCGTGTGTTCACGATGCCGGCGGGGTTTCCGAATGCGGAGTTGCGCCATCGTTTTTCCACGGCATCACCGGTGAGCGGAAACATTTACATCGACAATGTTTTCTTTCGCGCGTTGCCGCCGATGAACAGCGGTCAATGGACCGATTTATTCCCGTTTGGCTCGACCTGGAAATTTTTGGCAGCATCGCCTGCGGCCAATTGGTTTGCGACGAATTTTAACGACAGTGCGTGGGGGCTTGGGACGGCGAAGTTCGGGGCCGGCAGTGGACCGACGAATATTCTGACGCAAGTCGCGAGTGGAAAGCCGGCGTATTACTTTCGGAAAACATTTTCCCTCACCCAGACGAATTTCGAGGAACTCCTTCTCGCTGCCACGTGCACAGATGATTACGGTGGCACGATTTATCCCATGCGCGTCTGGATTAACGGCACGGAGATTTTAAGTTCCGGTATCGAAGCGGTAAGTTTTGATGGGAACGCGCCAAAATATTTTGACCTGACGTTGTTTCAAAACCTGCTCGTTAAAGGGGGCAACACCATTGCGGTCCAGTTGAACAATACCTGGGACGCGAGTTGGGATAACGTCGCCTTTGATCTTGCGCTGAAGGCGGTGCCATCAGGGGCGACGGCTCGAATGCAATCCCTTCTACGTAACGGAGGCAATGTGGCGTTGCAGATCTCGGCCGTGCTGGGCAGCAGTTTGCGGATTGAATCGTGTGACAGCCTGGGAAGTTCATGGCAATTGATGGAAACCGTTCCGAACGTTGGTACGAATAGCTTTTCCGTGAACGACACAGGACAAAATGGGCGCCCCGCTCCTTCTGCGGCGCCGGTGCGATTTTATCGCGTCCAGGCGCTTTAAGTCATCGCGCTTTAGGGTAAGGCCCAACCTTTTAGTTGCCAAAAAGAACGGCATCTTTATATTCCGTGCGCCCGGTGAAGAACAATACGACAACAACTTTTTAGCGTCTGTGGAGAATGCCACGGACGCCAACGCCTCGATGCTACAAAGTCGAGGCGTTTTTATTTGGAATCAGGGCTGGGAAAAAACGGGGTGATACGGGGAAATCAGCGCTCGAATTATTTTAAAACTTTATATGGCAGACGAAAAACAGCAGCAGCCGAATCAACCGGTGGAACCACCGAAAGAACGCAAGACGCTCGATGACCGTGCGAAAATGTCCGAGCTTGAACGCATCCGCCATTCCTGTGCGCATGTGCTCGCGACAGCAATTCTTCGTCTATGGCCAGACGCGCAATTTGCTTACGGTCCGCCAGTCGAAAACGGTTTTTACTACGATTGCGAACTGTCGCACCGCATTTCTCCAGAAGACTTCACGAAGATCGAAGAAGAAATGAAGAAAGAGATCAAGGCGAACAACGTTTTTGAAAAGATCGTTGTGACCCGCGAACAAGCGATCAAAGACGCGGAAAGCGGTCGATTGGGTGGTTTGGCGGAGCGTCCGGGCAACGCGAGTAAATTCAAGCTCGACCTGCTCAAGCAGATTCCCGAAGGCGAAGCGATTTCCTACTACAAGAACGGCGACTTCATCGACCTTTGTGCCGGGCCGCACGTGATGCGCACGGGCAACATTGGTGCGTTCAAACTCACGACGGTGGCCAGCGCTTACTATAAAGGCGATGAAAAGAATCCGCAGCTTCAGCGTATTTACGGGACGGCGTTCAAGAACAAGACCGAAATGGAAGCCTACTTCACGATGTTGGAAGAGGCGAAGAAGCGCGATCATCGTAAGATCGGCGCGGAGATGGGCTTGTTCGCAATCGACACCGAATATGTCGGCCCCGGCATGCCGTTGTGGTTGCCAAAGGGAACGGTGCTGGTCGAAGAATTGGAGAAGCTCGCGAAAGAAACGGAATTTGCCGCTGGTTATGTTCGCGTTCGCACGCCGCACCTGGCCCGCGAAAAGATGTACAAAACCTCAGGACATTTGCCGTATTACGCAGAATCCATGTTCCCGGCGATGGAACTGAAAGAAAAAGGCGGTGGCAGCGAGGAGGAAGCGGAACGCTATTTCCTCAAGGCGATGAACTGCCCACACCATCATCGTATCTTTGCCGCTGAACCTCGCAGTTACCGCGACTTGCCTTTGCGCCTCGCGGAATACGGTTGCTGTTACCGCTACGAACAATCTGGCGAATTGTTCGGTCTGATGCGCGTGCGTTCATTGAACATGAACGATGCGCACATTTATTGCACCGAGGAGCAATTCGCGGAGGAATTTAAAGCGGTGAACGACATGTATTTGAAATACTTCAAAATCTTCGGACTGGAGAAGTATCAGATGCGTTTCTCGACGCATGATCCGGCGAAACTTGGCCAGAAATTTGTCGACCACCCGGAACTGTGGAAAAAGACCGAAGACATGGTCCGTCGCGTCCTGCAGGATAGCGGGATCAATTTCGTTGAAGTCGCGAATGAAGCGGCGTTTTATGGTCCGAAGATTGATGTGCAGGTCTGGAGCGCGATTGGTCGTGAATTTACGATCGCAACGAACCAGGTCGACTTCGCCGTCCCGGCGCGTTTCGGCCTGACCTATCGCGCCAAGGACAATACAGAGAAGACGCCACTTTGTATTCATCGCGCGCCGCTCGGAACGCACGAACGTTTCATCGGCTTCCTGATTGAACATTACGCCGGCAACTTCCCGCTCTGGCTGGCGCCGGAACAGGTGCGTGTTCTAACGTTGAACGCGGACGATAATCTGGTCGCTTATGCTAAAGATATTATCCAAAAACTGCATGCCGCGGAGGTTCGCGTGACCGGCGATCTTGGTCCTGATCCGATTAAAGGAAAGATTGCTGAGGCCGAAAAGGCAAAAGTCCACACGATGCTGGTCATCGGCGGTCGTGACGTCGAAGCGGGCAATGTCAGCGTTCGTTTGCACAGCAAAGGGCCGCAAGGGGCGAAGCCCAAGGGTGACGCAATCGCGGAGATCGTGACGTCCATCAAAGAGCGTCGCGCCCACTGATCTGGTTTAAAGATAACGTTGTGTTGGGGCGGGGGGGGTTGCCAACCCCCCCCCCGGCAAAAACAAACAAAAAAAATTTTTTTAAAAGGCCCCCAGGGGGTGGGGGGGGGG
>CBHTTJ010000049.1:0-29778 GCA_966095605.1 uncultured bacterium
AGTCCTGGGGTTCGGCGCACAAAGTTTGCTCCAGAATCTCCGGAATCCTGTCGGTTAGACCTGCAAGGTTCAGGGGCAAACGGGGCCGGAAAGACCTTCCGGCCAGAAATTTCAATTTTTTAGGACAAAATGCGCAACATCCTGATTTACAGGGTACTGCTACAGGCGCAGCTAGCGGCGAGGGCGAGTGTCAAAAGTATTTCAAAAATTCACCCGCAGCCAGCTGCGCGTCCGTCTGTACTTTTAAAAAACAGGCGCAGGGAGCTGCGGGCTCTTCTGTACTTTAAACCGTAGGCGCAGCTGGCTGCGGGAGTTTCTGTACTTTAAAAAAACGTCCGCCGACACCTGCGGGAAAATTCTGAAAGTATTTTTGGAGGTGGTTTTCGGACGCCGGTTGATCTGAAAGCCCGATGATGACCATTTCGGAAGACGGGCAGCGAAATAGTCGCAGATTGCTTCGTCGGGAGGCAATATTCTAACCAATGCCCTGAATTGGCTCTGATCGAGCTGTTGCGTATGGCGATGGGACGTCAGGGCATCAGTTTGCAATGGTTTTTAACACGTTTTTCCCTAAAGTTGGCGCATGAACTGGTTTTACGCGCTCGATCGCCAACAAATGGGGCCGGTGTCCAATGCTCAACTCGAAGAACTTCTGCAGTCGGGCAAAATCAGCCAGGACACGCTCGTTTGGCGTGAGGGGATGGTCAAATGGCAGCCGCTTCGCATTGCTCGGCCGGGACCTCCGCCGATTATCAATGGCCAGCCCGCGGTAATGTGTGTCGAGTGCGGGCGGCATTTTTCCCAGGATGATGTCATCCGGCTGAATAATTCATGGGTTTGCGGCGGCTGCAAACCAACGTTCCTGCAACGGCTGCGCGAAGGTGCGATGCCGAGTGGGGCGTCGGGCGGTTTTTGGAGGACGAAAAATCTTCTGGTCACACATCCGCAAATATCCCTGCCAGATCGTTGCGTGCGATGCAACGCACCGGCCTATGGTTTTCGCCTGAAGCGTAAATTCTACTGGCACCCGCCAGCCTATTTCCTCTTCATCTTCCTCAACCTCCTGATTTACGCGATTGTTGCGATGTGCGTGCGCAAAGGAGCAACGCTCGATATTGGGCTTTGTGAAAAACATCGTGCGCGGCGAAAGCAAGGTCTGATCGTTTGTTGGACGGGAGTATTGATTGCCGTCGGGATGTTCATTGCGGCTGGCGTTTTTGAATCGGCAGTCCTGACGATTGGCGGTATTGTGTTGTTACTGGCGGGAATCATTTACGCCAGCATCACTGGCATCCGGGTGTCGCCTTCCAAAATCACCAAGGAAAATGTCTGGCTCAAGGGAGTTGATGCAAACTACCTCGCAGAATTACCGGAATGGCCCGGAGCCTGACGGTCTGAATGGTATGCCACGATTGAGTTACGAGGAGTCGTGTCGAGTCCTGGAGCGTTATAACGTGGTTGAGCCGGGAAATACGCCGCCGATGCCTGACCGACGTCCACGTCACGACGACGCAAATCCCGGGGTCACTTTTCTACGTTTAATGGTGGCCGAGGCGAAGTTGGAACATCTCACTCTATCGCGCACGTTCTTTGGACGATCCGAAATTCGGGCGACCTCGTTCAAGGACAGCGATCTTTCCCATTCCACGGCGAACTGGAATGATTTCATCGACGTGGACTTTTCCGCGGCGGACCTTTCCCGATCTGATTTGCGCGCGTGCGTTTTTGAGCGAGTTCGCTTTCGGGGAGCCAATCTTTCGGGCGTCGATTTCCGATATTGTGGATTTAAGAATTGTGATTTCTCCGAGGCGGAGGTTGCCGAGGCAAAATTTGCTCTTCGAACCGGGAAATCGCTGCGACTGACCCCGGAGCAACAAAGTGTTATTGATTGGCAGGCCGACGATGGAGAAGAACCAGAAGGGGGATGATGTGCTTGGTGGCGTTGATGGGCTGTTGATGTGCTGGAATTGACCTGGATTAAGACAATTGATGCTTTGATGTTGGACAACCTGAAAAGTAGGGGAATTCACTTGCCATCGTGTAGGGCTCTTGAGAAAATGACGATCCTTGGGAACTCGCCTTTGCGGTTCCCGTTTCATTTGAAATGAATTCAAACGGAGTATTACAGAAACATTGGTTGAACGTGTCGGTCCACTTCGCAATTGATGCGGGGTTGTTCTTCCTGGCGTTTCTGATCGGGACGCAATTCCGTTTGGGCGCCGATGCTTATGGGAAACTGAGTGATCTCTGGCCCGGTATGCTTCTGGGCGGGCTTTTTTTCTCCTGCATCACCTATATCTGCAATCTCTATTCGCCCCACAGCTCGAATGATACGTCATCGCGTCGTGCGTTGATTTTAGCCCTGTGCATGCTGGTTACGTTTGCCTTCATGCTCGGCATTTTTTACATCAAATATTCCACGCGAATTGGCCGTGGGATCATGGTGATCAGCACGGTGGCGAGCTATCTGTTTATATATGTTCACCATGTGGTTCTGTTGCATCGTCTCAAGAACTACCGGGAACGGGTCGCTTTGATCGTCACCTGTCCGTTTGACGAGTTGGAAAGCGAATTGTTCCAGACCTTTTGGTCCGAACACCTCGAATTGGCCGGGTTTATCCGCTACGACAACTACCAGCCCAATAGCAAAGCGAAAGTTTTGGGGACCGTCAGCGAAATCAGCGAAATCGTCGAACGAGAGGGCATCAGCCGTGTTTTATGCACGGATAAGAGCATCAACGATCCCGCAATGTGCCGCCAGTTTTGCCAATTGCGTTATTCCGGCGTTACCGTGATGCCTTTGATCAGTCTTTGTGAAGAAGTTTATCAATCGGTTCCGCTCGAATTGATTACTTCCGAGTGGCTTTTGAATGCCAGCAGCCTGCCGCACATGCTGTATATCAAAAAGCTGAAGCGCGCCTTCGACATTATCGTGTCGCTGATCGGGTTGATCTTCCTGGGACCGTTCATGCTTTTGGGGATGCTGATGACGAAACTGACGTCGCCGGGACCGGTGTTCTATTACCAGGTTCGTGCTGGTCGTTTTGGCCGAGCCATCAAAGTCATCAAAATCCGCACCATGTCCGTGGATGCTGAGAAGAACGGGGCGGTGTGGGCGGCGAGCAAGGATTCTCGAGTCACCTTCTTCGGTGGAATCATGCGGAAATATCGCATTGATGAAATTCCCCAAATTATCAACGTTTTGCGGGGGGAAATGTCCTTTGTCGGACCGCGCCCGGAGCGTCCTGAATTTATCGAAACATTGGCCAAGCAAATCCCGCACTTTGGTGAACGTCTGATGGTGCAGCCTGGCATCACGGGTTGGGCGCAGGTGAATTACCCGTACGGGAATAACATCGAAGACGCCAAGCGAAAGCTGGAATACGATTTGTATTATACGAAGCACATGAGCTTATTCCTCGATGTGTTCATTTTGTTGGACACCGTTCGCATCATCCTGCTGGGTGGATTGCAAACGAAGGGGAAGAAAACCGGACTTACCTACAACGAAACGCTGCAAAAGCGGGGTGATTTGTTGCAGGAACCCCAAGTGACGAAATCAATGGCGGTTCAGTAAGGCGATCGGGTCGACCGCGTTGGTTAACGCACTGCGACCTGATTCTCAGGGTTCAACGCTGCAAGCAAGTTTTCCCGGATCTTTGCTCCGACCGCTTCCCAGGTATATCGATCCTTGACGGCTTCATAGCCGGCATTTCCGATCTTCTCACATTTTTCCGGATGATCGAGCAAATCGATCAAGGCAGCGGCAAGAGCATTTACATCATTAGGAGCGACCAGCCGCCCGCTCTTTTCATCTTCAACAAAATCGGGCAACGCTCCCATACGCGGTGCAACCACAGGGATACGGTAAAGCATGGATTCGATGAAAACGATGCCGAATGGCTCAATACGGGTCGGCAACGAAAACACCGAGGCCCTGGAGTAAAACTCGCGCACCTGTTCCAGCGAGACGCGGCCGACGACTTCACAATTCGGTTGATCGATTTGAGGAGAGCAGCCGACGATTGTGAGCCGGGCGGTCGGATGCTTTTTAAGCACCAGTTTGAAAGCCTCCACGAGCAACGGCCCGCCTTTGCGTTCCCATTCCACCCCGACAAACAGGATGTTTTTGTTACGGTAATGGTCGTTTTGAAGAGGGACCGGTTTGAAATTGATATTACAGCCGGCTCCGACGGAAACTACTTTTGCAGGAGCAATCTGATATTGATTGATCACCGATTGCCGCACGTGCTGGCTCATCGTCAAAACCTGTGTGGCATTTTCGTAAATGGTTTTCTCCAGCCCGTTCCATCGCGGAAATACTTTATTGTCACCAAATCCACCGTAATGCAGGTTCGCGAGATTTGTATGATCGGTATAAACAAAATGTGGCAATCCCGGGACACTCGCGTCGTAAAGTGATTGCGTCTGGAAGGTGAAGGCAAATTCCTCTTTCCGCTTCCCCACAAGATTTTGAGTCAATTCTTTGACTTTCTCGAAAATATACGGGGTGTGGTAAAAGCATTCCCACGTCCTTCGTTTGCGAGTCAGAATGTCGAGGCCATAGTGGCGGATCACACTGGCTCGGTTCTTCCAGACAAGATCGCGCTGTGATTCGATAATTTCCCCGATATCGATAGTTTCAACCTCATATTCCGGGAATACTTTCACCAGCAAATGACCAACGCTGGTGTTGGTATGAGAGAAAATTCCCTTTTTTATGAAGGCTATCTTTTTGCGCATTAAACGGCTGTTTCGCTCAGGTTTCGTGACTAATTCTCAATGAATGGGGATTCCTTGTTAACTACGACCAAAGACCGCGTGCATATTGATCCAAAAACTGTTTTGCGTCACGAAACAATAATTACTCATTCTGCCGCACATCTTCGCAACTCCATTGACCGAAGTCAATGATACGGAACCATCCAATCGCTGCTTTCCGTTTTTTGGCAGGCGTCTTGTTCTGGTTTGGGAAATCCCCCAAACAAACCCAAAGCGGTGCCGACCCGTTCCCACTTTTCGTAAGCTGCCGAAAACACCGAGAAAACCTTTGAACTGGTCCTGGTAATAGATTACCCTACGCGGCCTTTAATTAACGGTCTGAATGGACGCAAAACCCATATCGCCTTGTCTTTCGGTCGTTGTGCCTGTGTACAACGAAGAAGCTACCATTGCCAATGTGCTGGCCACTGTGCTCGCGCAAGCTGTTGTGCAGGAAGTAATCGTCGTCGATGATTGCTCGAAGGATAAGACCTGGGACGCTTTGCAGCCCGTTGCGCAGAAGGACAAGAGGGTCAAATTATATCGCCACGAAGTGAACCAGGGTAAAGGAGCTGCCTTGCGCACTGGTTTCAAACATGCCACATCGCCCATTGTGATCATTCAGGACGCCGACCTTGAATATGATCCTGATGAATATGAAACGTTGATTCGCCCGATCGTCAACGGAAAGGCGGATGTCGTGTTCGGATCACGTTTTGCCGGCGCTGGCGCGCACCGTGTGCTTTACTACTGGCATTCTTTTGGGAATAAAATTTTAACGACCATGTCGAACATGGCGACCGACCTGAACCTTACGGACATGGAAACCGGGTATAAGGCTTTCCGTCGTGAGGTGATCCAGAAAATTGAAATCGAGGAGAATCGTTTCGGATTCGAGCCGGAGATCACTGCAAAGGTCGCTCATTTGAATGTTCGGATTTACGAAGTCCCCATCTCCTACTACGGCCGCACCTATGCGGAAGGTAAAAAAATTGGTTGGAAAGACGGCGTAAGCGCTCTCAGGTGCATTATAAAATATAACTTTTTCCGGTCCGCGGGCAAATAGCCGGAAGCGGCTTTTTTCTATTTGCCGGGAAGAAGTTTTAGTCCCGGCTGGGGCTTCAAAAAGGGGCTGCGACAGAAGACGGTAAGCTTTTCAGGTTTTTCTCTATCTAATCACGATCTATTGCCCGATTGCGATTTTTCGCCCCCGCTTGAACAATGTTCATCGTAAAAGTTGAGAGATTCATCAGTAAACAATTAACCGTCTCAAATTATGGCCGTGCGAAAAAGTCAAACTAGAGTGCTGATCGTGGATGATCATCCAGTTCTTCGGAGCGGGATTTCCCAAATCATCAATCAAGAGCAGGACATGACCGTCTGCGGGGAAGTCTCCGATGGAAAAAAGACGATTCAAACCATCGCGCAGGTGAAACCCGATGTGGTTATTCTCGATATTTCGCTTAACGGGGTGAGCGGGATTGAGGTGCTCAAGGACATCAAGACACATTATCCAAAACTGCATGTGCTGATTCTCTCGATGCATGACGAGGCGATCTATGCTCCGCGCGCGCTGCGAGCAGGAGCTGCCGGCTACATCATGAAGGATGAAGCTGTGGAAAAAGTATTGCTCGCGCTTCGTAAGATTTTGAACGGGGAGGTTTACCTCAGCGAACGCATGAGTGCCAAGTTGCTTAGCCGGTTTGCGGCGGGTGGCGAAGCGGCCATCAGTTCGCCGATCGACCTTTTGAGCGATCGCGAGTTGGAGGTGTTCAATCTGATTGGCCAAGGTTGCGGAACGCGGATGATCGCGGAGAAATTGAACCTCAGCGTCAAGACGATTGAATCCCATCGCGCGCATATTAAAGAAAAACTGAACCTTGGTTCAGCCACCGAATTGGTGCACCAGGCGATTCAATGGGCGCAGAGCGAAAAGCTCGTGGCGACCTGAGCCGGTAATTAATTCATTTCGAAAGCACACAGAGCGGCGCTCTGTGTGCTTTTTCATTTTTGTCGTTGGCGAAAGTTCGTTGAGAACTTTCATTGCTCTGCTATGGTTTCCCGCCATTATCTGCCGTTAACGCTCAACTATGTATCGAGACAAAAAAGTCGTTGTGGTGATGCCTGCGTTTAATGCTTCCAAGACGCTACGGCGGACCTACGACGAAGTAATGGAGCAAGGGATTGTTGACCTCGTTATCATTGTCGATGACGCAAGCCGGGACGACACAACCGAGATCGCACGAAAGCTGCCGAACACGAAGGTTTTCACACATCCGAAAAACCGTGGTTATGGGGGGAATCAAAAGACGTGTTATCGCCTGGCACTCGAAGCGGGGGCGGACATCGTCATCATGGTCCATCCAGATTACCAGTACACCCCAAAATTGATTCCCGCGATGGCCTCGATGATTGCCAATGACCTTTATAAATGTGTCCTCGCGAGTCGAATCCTCGGCGGCTACGCTTTACAAGGGGGAATGCCTTTATGGAAATATGTTGCGAACCGGTTCCTAACGTTCGCGGAAAATGTCCTGTTAGGCGCGAAGCTTTCGGAATATCATACAGGTTATCGTGCTTTTTCCCGGGAAATCCTGGAAAAATTGCCACTGAGTGAAAACTCCGACGACTTTGTCTTCGATAACCAGATGCTGGCTCAAATTCTTTGGTTTGGCTACGTCATTGCCGAAGTGAGTTGCCCGACGAAATATTTTCCAGAAGCATCCTCAATTAATCTTCGACGCAGTATCAAATACGGTTTTGGATGTCTCGGCACGGGATCGCGATTTCGTCTCGCGAAAATGGGTCTGACGAAGACAAAAATGTTTCCCAACAATGGATAGCAAGCAAAAGCGCGATAGTTTGCTGATTTGCCTTTTGCTCGTTTTTGCGACGCTCGCTGTTTATTTACAGGTTATCCGGTTCGATTTCGTCAATTATGACGATCCGGATTACGTCCTCGACAATTCCAATATTCAACATGGCTTGAGTAAGGCGACCCTTTCGTGGGCGTTCACCACGACACACGCCGGCAACTGGCATCCTCTGACGTGGCTTTCGCACGCCGTAGACTGGACATTATATGGAGCAAAACCGGGTGGACACCACCTGACGAGTGTTTTGATTCATCTTTTTAGTACCTTGGTTCTGTTCTTCTCGTTGCGATCAATGACAGGCACTGTCTGGAGAAGCGGGACGGTGGCCGCTCTATTCGCGTTACATCCGATGCACGTTGAATCTGTCGCGTGGGTTTCCGAGCGAAAAGATGTATTAAGCGCATGTTTTGGGATGAGCTCCATTTGGTTTTATGTCCAATACGCAAAACTTAAAAGTTCCCACCCATTTTTTCTTAGCGGTAAGGTTATTCTCATTTATGTGTTGGCGTTGATTTGTCTTTCCTTGGGGCTACTGGCCAAACAGATGCTCGTAACGTTGCCGTTTGTTTTGCTTCTGCTGGATGTATGGCCTTTGAAGAGGCTGGATAAGGAGAAGGTCTCTGGCCTTTTTTTCGAAAAGCTTCCTTTTCTAGTGGTTGTTGGAATTTTCATCCCGGTTGCCCTCTGGGCGCAAAGCGCCGGTCGTTCTGTTGTGTCCGTTTCGGACATTCCTTTGGATCAGCGTTTGGAAAATGTCGTCATTTCCTACTTCCGCTATGTGGTGAAGATGATTTGGCCCACAGGATTAGTGCCGTTTTATCCTTATCCACGGATTTGGCCGGTGGGGATGTTCTTTTCCGCAGCTATTTTCCTGGTTGGTGGATTTGGACTTTCGATTTGGCAATTGAAACGGAGACCATTTCTCTTTGTGGGGTGGTGTTGGTTTGTGGGAACGCTGGTCCCTGTGATTGGACTGGTGCAAATCGGAAGCCAATCCATGGCTGATCGTTACTCTTACATTCCTTTTATCGGATTATTTATTGCTACCGTTTGGGCATTGTCTGGCTTCGTGAAGAAAAATGGGCTTCCGTTGTGGTGTGTTGCGATTGTGACGATTGCCGCCCT
The DNA here is from genome assembly GCA_966095605.1 of uncultured bacterium. GTDB lineage: Bacteria > Verrucomicrobiota > Verrucomicrobiia > Limisphaerales > JACDHS01 > CBHWET01. The sequence goes on from CBHTTJ010000049.1 coordinate 8,763, forward strand.
GACAATTTTTTCCACACTGACTTATCGGCAGGTTGGGTTTTGGAAAAACAGCGAAACGCTTTTCCGGCATACGTTAAACCTGATGCAGGAAAACAGGGTTGCCCATGTGAATCTTGGCAACGCGCTCCTGGACAAAGGAGAAACAAATGCCGCGATTGAACAATTCCAGGCAGCGCTGAAGGTCATGCCCAATGATCCAATGGCCCATGGTAACCTTGCAAACATCAGCCTTTCCCGAGGGGATTGGAATTCGGCAGAAGACCATTATAACGCTGCATTGGCGGCAGCACCTAATAACAAAGCCCTTCACAACGCTGTCGGTTTGGCGCTGATGAGACAGAACAAAGTTGATGCTGCGATCGAACATTACGAGATGGCATTGCAAATCAGCCCCGAATTCATCAATGCGTCCTTCAATCTGGCCAATGCTTTTTTGCAGCAGAAAAGGTTCGATCAGGCGATTGCTGAGTACCAGCGCGCTTTGCGCCTTGATCCGAAAAATGAGATGATTCGCGCTAATCTCGCATTGGCCTTTCTGGGAGAAGGACGAATTTCGGAAGCGGCCCTGGAATATCGTGAGGCGTTGCGTCTTCGTCCTGATTTCACTGAAGCGCACCGGGGACTTGCCGCTGTCTATTTTCGCCAACAGGGCACTAATGCGACGGTTGGTTGGGACGAAGCCGTGTATCATTTGAAAACGGTGATTCGTCTAAATACCAATGACGCCAATCCGCATGTTCAATTGGCGTCGCTGCTGGGTGAAAAGAAAGACAGTGTTGGTGCGATTTCCGAATACAGGGAAGCATTGAGGCTGAATCCGGATGCACCAGATGCCCTCAATAATCTCGCATGGGTAATTGCCACGGCTGCAGACCCGCGACTTCGCAATGGAGAAGAGGCGGTGCGCCTGGCCGAGAAAGCCTGCAAGTTAATTAATTTTAGGGAGCCTTTATTCGTTGGGACGCTTGCGGCCGCTTACGCTGAAGCAGGGAATTTCGAGAAAGCCGTGGAAATGGGGGAGGCGGCCTATCAACTTGCAAATTCGGCCGGTTTAAACGAGGTGGCAGCCAAGAACCTCGAATTACTGAAACTCTATCGCGCCGGCCATCCATACTGGGAAAGTTCCGCGGAAGGAGCAAAAAAGTGAATCGAGAGATTTTTTCTGCTACGATTCGTTCAAGAATTCGCCGCTGACTCATGGCAAAGAAGCGCACGAATACCGACGCTACGAACAAAGAGAATCCACGTTCAAAGACGTGGATGATTGTCTATCTCGTTTTAGGAATTGGGCTGCTGACCATTGCGCTGTTTCTGCCGGTGATTAATTTCGATTTCGTCAACTACGACGACGGGGACTATGTGAAGGCCAATCGGGACGTGCAACAAGGCTTCACTCCTGACGCAATACGTTGGGCGTTTACCACGGGGCACGCTGCAAACTGGCATCCGGTTACCTGGCTGTCCCACATGCTCGATTTCCAGATGTTCGGCAACGACCCTGGATTTCATCACATGACCAGCGTCTTCTTTCACGCATTGAACGCGGTGTTGCTGTTTTTCCTTGTCCGAAAATGGACTGGAGCACTTTGGAGGAGCGCTTTCATCGCCGCGATATTCGCCTTCCATCCTGTGCACGTGGAATCCGTTGCCTGGGTCTCTGAACGGAAGGATGTCCTTAGTGGATTTTTCTGCTTGTTAACGATGCTGTTTTACACGCGCTACGCCATGAAACGCATCGCCGGGGAGAAGGGAGCCCTGGACTACATTATTGCGATCCTGCTCTTTGCGATCGGACTAATGTCGAAACCAATGTTGGTGACGCTTCCATTTGTTCTTTTGCTGATAGATCTATGGCCTCTTCAACGTGTCGCGGGAGGTCCGCAGGGACCTCGCGACAATCTTTGGCTGGTCCTGGAGAAACTGCCGTTCCTGGTGATGGCGGCTGCTTCAAGTGTGATCACATTTTTTGTTCAACGCGTAGGCGGAGCCGTGGCTTCGATGGAAAGCTTATCGCTACCCTTGCGGATCAATAATGCTTTTGTTTCATACTGGCGTTACGTCGAAAAAATTTTTTGGCCAAACGACCTGGCTATTTTGTATCCGCATCCCCACAGCTGGCCGTGGTGGCAAGTTGCCCTGAGTATCGCTTTCATTGTTGGCTCCATGATAATCGCCACATGGCAATGGCGCCGTCGACCTTATCTTTTTGTCGGGTTCCTCTGGTTTGTCGGAACAATGGTTCCCGTTATCGGTCTTGTTCAGGTTGGAATTCAATCGATGGCGGATCGATACACCTACATTCCTTCTATTGGTCTATCGATTGCCGTGGTTTGGCTCATCAGCGAATTTGTTGTTCGATGGAAGTGGTTGACTGGGATTTTCGCTGTGATTGCCGTGTCTTGTGTAATGGCGTGCATCGCCGTTACCTCCCGACAAATTGAATTCTGGCATGACAGTGAGTCGCTTTTTAAAAGGACTCTGAGCGTCACAGAAAAAAATTATCTCGTCTGGAATAATCTCGGATTTTCCCTCCCTAAATCACGGGTGGCTGACGCCATGGAGTGCTACCGCAAATCGATCGAAATCAATCCGAACTATCCGGATGCTTTGAACAACTTAGCCCATGCCTTGGCCGAGCAGGGGAAGCCTCATGAAGCCATTCCGCTTTATGAGCGCGCTTTGGCGATTCAACCCAAAAGCGCTGATATCAATAATAATTATGGAAATGCACTGGCGGAGATAGGCGATGTGGACCGCGCCATCAAACATTATCTGATTGCTTTGGAAGCCAATAAAGACCACGCCGACGCTCACAATAATCTTGGCATCGCTTACGCCATGCGTGGGAAATTTGACGACGCTATCAGTCATCTGCAAAAGGCCATTGAATTGGATCCGGGGAAGGCAAGTGCCCATAGCAATCTCGGAAACGCTTACGCGGTGCAACACAAGTTGCAGGAGGCTACGGAGCAATATCGTGAAGCGCTGCGGTTGAAGCCGGATGAATCCCAGGTGCATAACAATCTTGGTAATGTGCTTTCCGAACAGGCCAAGTACTCTGAGGCCATTGAACATTATCAGATCGCTCTAAAAATCCACGCCCGGAATCCCGAGGCGCATTATAATCTCGCGCTCGCATTGCTTCATGCTGCCAGACAAGAAGAAGCCGTAGCTCACCTTAAGGCCGCTTTGCAGCTGCGACCAAACTACAACGAGGCCCGCGCGCAATTGTCCGCGCTTACCCAGACGCGATGAGGCCGCAGCAAACCAAGCAAACCAAAGAGAATGGCAGATCGCTGCTGCACTCATCTGCGTTCTTGGCTGTCCTTCTTGTGGTTCTAACGGTCCTCGTTTACCTCCCGGTCCGTTATTGTGAATTTACCAATTACGACGACCAGGACTACGTCACGAGCAATGCGCAGGTAAAGGCCGGGCTTTCGTGGGCTGGAATCAAGTGGGCGTTTACCAGCGGCTTTGCTTCCAACTGGCATCCGTTGACCTGGGTTTCCCACATGACGGATGTTCAGTTGTTTGAACTGAATCCCGTCGGACATCATTTCTCAAATTTGTTTTTTCATGTTGGAGCGACCGTCTTTTTATTTTTGGCTCTTTCGCGATTAACGGGATCTCGCTTGCCTGGCGCTTTTGTGGCCGGGTTCTTCGCCGTGCACCCAATGCATGTTGAATCCGTAGCATGGATTGCGGAACGAAAAGACGTTCTGAGCGGTTTTTGGGGAATGTTCTCGATCTGGTGCTACGCCAATTACGCTCGACCGATTGAAGGACAACGCCCGCGTGGCAAAATTTACTATGCCTTGACTGTTCTCTCTTTTGCCCTGGGACTGCTGGCGAAGCCGATGTTGGTGACACTGCCGTTTGTCTTTTTGCTTTTAGATTTTTGGCCGCTGCGTCGAATTGAAACGGGCTGGACCAAACTCGTCCTCGAAAAGGTCCCGTTTTTCCTGCTCTCGATCGGCTCTTCCATTGTCACTTTCTTCGTGCAGCGTAGTTCCGGCGCGGTCCGAGATCTTGCGGTCATTCCTCTGGATTCGCGCATTCTGAATTCATTCACCTCCTACTGGCGTTATATTGGAAAACTTTTCTGGCCGACTCAATTATCTGTTTTCTATCCGATGCCCGACGTGGTTTCAGGATGGATCGGCTTGATCAGCGGGATTGGTTTGATAGCCGTTGCTGCGGTTTTTTTCTGGTGGCGCAAAAAGAATCCGGAACTCCTCTTCGGGTGGTTATGGTTTCTGGGAACACTGGTGCCAGTGATCGGAATCGTTCAGGTGGGTGCACAAACCATGGCGGATCGCTACAGTTACATTCCTTCCATTGGAATTTTTTGCATGGCTGTGTGGGCCGCATCGAAACTAAAAGCTCACGGGGCAAAGATTGCGGTCGCCTGCGCCGGATGTCTTCTGCTCGCAATTTGTGGAGCGCTTACGGTCAAACAAATCCAATATTGGAAAAATACGACCACGTTGTTCAGTCACGCGCTGGAGATAAATGACAATAACTTCGTCGCACACATCAATCTGGGGAGTTCACTGATGCAGCAAAATCGGTTTGACGAAGCGTTGAAACATTACGAGCGGGCTTTGGACTTGAGAGACGATATGTTCGAGGCCCATTACGGCGCTGCTGTTATTTTGGATCGTCTCGGCAAAACCGAAGCTGCAATGAGCCACTTTCAGACTGCGATCCAACTCCGGCCCGGCGCGGTGATCGCACGAAAGAACCTCGCGGACATCTGGCTGCGCCTGGGCCAGAAGGATAAAGCTGTGCATGAATTGGAAACCGCCATTGCGACTCAGCCGGATTACCCCGAAGCGCATTATAATCTTGGCGTTGCCTTGACCACGGTTGATAAGGAACGTTCGATCGCCGAATATCAGGAAGCGGTGCGGCTCAAGCCGGACTTTTCGGATGCTTTGAATAATCTGGCTGTCAGTCTTGCCGATGTCGGAAGATTTGACGCCGCTGCGGAGAAACTGCGTGAAGTGGTCCGCCTGAATCCAAAAGATGCCGAAGCGCATTTCAATTTAAGTTTTGTTCTGACGAAGGCGGGACACACCAATGAAGCGAGGGAACACTACGAAACCGCGTTTCAATTGAATCCGAATCTTGTCCGGAAAAAATAACTCCTCATGCGCATTTCCACTGACCCCGTCTCTGAACCTTTTTGGAAGCCATGGCTCAAGAGCCCAAAATTCCGGGCCGCAGCATTGCTGGCTCTTCTGACGCTCGGAGTTTTCTGGCCCGTTTGCACCAACGAGTTTGTCGATTACGATGACAACCTTTACGTCACCGAGAATTTAAAAATCCAACGGGATTTTACGCCGGTCAATGTGTTGTCTCTTTTTACCGAGGCCAATGCCAATAACTATCATCCGTTCACGGCGATCTCCCACATGATCGATTTCCAGTTGTATGGATTGAATCCCGCCGGCCACCACGCGACGAATCTGATCTTTCACATCGTTAATTCCGTTTTGTTGTTCTGCGTTTTGTTGCGACTCACCGGCGGCTTTTGGCCGAGCTTTGTTGCTGCGGCCATATTTCAATTACATCCGTTGCGCGTGGAATCGGTGGCATGGGTGGCGGAACGCAAAGATGTCTTGAGCATGTTTTTCGCCCTGCTTGCGATTTATTTCTATGTGGGACATGCGCGAAGTCAACGAGCGCAACAGGAAGGTGCCGCTCAAGAAACATCTTCACGAAACCTGCGTTGGAGCCTGGTGTTTTTCATCTGTGGATTGCTCTCAAAGCCAATGTTGATCACTTTGCCCTTCCTGCTGGTTCTTTTGGATTATTGGCCGCTGGGAAGATTACAAGTTCCTGATTGGCCTTCCTTCAAAGGACGGTTGGGTGAATTAATGCGGGAGAAGCAGTGGTTTTTTCTGCTGATTGTTCCCGCCGCGTTCCTGACGATTTGGGCTCAGAGCCAGGGTGGCGCGGTCAAATCGACGGATGATTTTCCGTTTTGGTTGAGACTGGAAAATGCACCGGTCGCGATTGTTAAATATCTCGCGAAAACATTTTGTCCGATGAACATGGCGGTATTGTATCCGTATCCTGCTTCGTTCTCGATCGCACAGGTGGCGGGCGCAATTGTGAGTGTTGTAGTCATAACGATCGCCGTTTTCCGTTTCCGACGACGCTTCCCGTTTCTCCCCGTTGGCTGGCTTTGGTTTCTCGGTTCATTGGTCCCGGTGATCGGTTTAATTCAGGCCGGAGAACAAAGCATGGCCGATCGCTTCGTTTACTTGCCATCGATCGGATTGATCGTGGCTGTGACGTGGCTGGTTTCGGCTCTCGTGCCGCGAACCGTTCAAATTGGTTTGGCCGTTGTGACGATTGTGGCCTGCGTTGTGATCACTGAACATCAATTGCCTTTCTGGAAAACCCGTTACGCCTTGTTCGAGCACACCACGGCGGTCACTGAAAATAATTACGTGGCTCACTACAATATGGGCGACCTGTTACTGGCCAAAGGTAACCCTCAAGAGGCTTTAGCCCATTATCGCGAAGCGATTCGCATAAAACCGTCGCGTCCTGAACCGCGTAACAACTACGCGAAAGCGTTGGCACAAGTGGGAAGAGGGGACGACTCCATTCAACAATTTCTCGAACTGATTCGTGATCATCCCAAGTACGCCAAGGCCTATTCCAATCTGGGCGCTGTCCTTGTCATGCTGAACAAGCCAGATGAGGCGGAGCTCAGTCTGAAGAGGGCGGTTAAGCTCGATCCGTCGGATCCAGATTCGCAGATGAATTATGCGAACCTGCTTTACCAAAAAGAAAAAGCGGAGGAGGCGTTGGAACATTATGGAGCCGCGATTCTGCTGAAGCCGAAGGATGCGACGCCTCATTATTGGAGTGCTCGTCTTCTCACGACAACCAAACCCAAAGAAGCCCTCGAGCATTTAAAAGCGGCAGTTTATTTACGACCCGATTGGGTGGCACCCAAAACAGAGTTGGCCTGGCACCTGGCGACGCAGCCAAAAGCCGAACTGCGCGATGGAAAGCTTGCCCGACAATTGGCGACTGAAGCGTGTGAGCTGACGAAGTATCAGGATCTCAAAGCAATTGCGTCACTCGAAGTTGCCACAGCGGAGCAGGGGCAATTTGCAGAAGCCATCGATATTGCTAAAAAGGAAATTGAGGTTTTGAAAAAAATGGGCCAGACGGAAAAGGTGGATTCCATTCAACAAAGAATTGGTCTATACCGAGCGGGTAAACCTTTTCATCAACCCTGAGTTACATGGCCAAGAAGCGCCAACCGTCAGGAACGCCGCCTGTTGATCGGACCGGGCCGATCTTTCCGCCATGGTTGATGGCCTTGGCGATTGCTCTCCTTGCGGCGATTCTTTTCTCCCCGGCGATTTCGCACGATTTCATCAATTACGACGATCCGGATTACGTCACTGCTAATCCCTACGTTCAGGCCGGCATTACAAAGGATAGTTTGCGTTGGGCCTTCGGGAATGTTGCCAGTGACGCGACGTATTGGCATCCGCTCTCGTGGATTTCGCACATGATCGACTGTCAGATCTTTGGGTTGAAACCAGCCGGACATCATGCGGTCAGTATCTTCATTCACTCACTCAACGCCGCTCTTTTGTTCGTGTTGCTGCGGCGTGCTACCGGCGCCTTTTGGAAAAGCGCTTTGGTCGCAATGTTTTTTGCCATGCACCCGTTGCAGGTGGACACCGTCGCGTGGGTCACGGAAAGAAAAAATGTTTTAAGCACTTGTTTCTGGTTTCTTACCCTTATCAGTTATGTGTGCTATAGCACCAGCGTTCGAGGGGAGGGGAAGTCTTCGTCAAAAGCAGGTTTTTATTGTCTCACCTTGTTTTTGTTCGCACTCGGGTTGATGTGCAAACCAATGTTGGTGACGATTCCGTGTGTCCTGTTGCTGATGGATTTCTGGCCGTTGCAACGCATCTCTTTTCAGCGGGAAAAGATATGGTCGACGGCGTCGCGTCTGGTTGTCGAAAAGATCCCGTTCTTCGTTTTGTCGGGCGCATCCGCGGCCATCACGATATTAGGGCACAAACGATTGGGGCTGGTCGTGTCGGAACGGGAACTCTCTTTTGCGGAGCGTCTCATCAATTGCGCGGTTTCTTATCTCAGTTATTTTTCCAAAACGTTCTGGCCGACGCATCTCTCGGTTTACTATCCAATTCCCGATTCCTGGTCCGTTGTCGAAATTTCCATTGCGGTAATTTTCCTCGTGACCGCCATCGCTCTCATCGTGATCTGTTGGCGACGTCTTCCTTTCGTTTCGTTTGGACTGCTCTGGTTTTTGGGAACGCTGGTTCCGGTCATCGGAATTCTGCAGGTCGGCATTCAAGCCATGGCTGACCGCTTTGTGTATGTTCCATTGGTTGGTCTTTTGATTGCCATAGTTTGGGGATTCGGTGCTGTTGCCGAAAAGTTCACGGTTCAAAAGAAGCTCCTCCTTCCGCTCACTCTCATTATTCTCGTCGTTTTGGGAATCACCACAACGATCCAGCTGAGTCACTGGAAGAACAGTCACGCTTTATTCGCGCATGCGGCCAGAGTGATTAAAGACAACGTGGTGGCGGAAGTGATGGTCGGCGCGGCCATGGAACAGGAAGGGGACATCGATGGAGCGATGAAACAATATCAACTCGCGTTGCGTCTCAAGCCCGGTTTTCCACAGATGCATTACAACATCGGGAATCTTCTCGCGCAGAAGAAACAACTCGAAGCTGCCGTGCAGGAATATCGCGCCGCTCTCGCCATGAATTCTTCCTATGCAGATTGGCATCACAATCTCGGGGTGGTTTTGGACATGCAGGGGAAACGCGCTGAAGCCATTGTCGCGTATCAAGGTGCCCTGAAGATTCGTCCGGATGATTTCGATTCTTTAAAAGCATTGGGTTTGGACCTCGCGGCCGAGCATCGGAACGATGAAGCATTGCCGGTGCTGCTGCATGCCATCCAATTGAATGACTCGGATATCGAAGTCCGCATCGAAGCCTCGAAACTTCTAGCGATGAAGAACGATCTGGTGGGAGCGAGTCAGCAGTGCGAAGCGGTTCTTCGCCTAAAACCTGATTCGTTCGAGGCACATGCCTTACTTGGTACCTTTTTGACGGCGCAAGGAAATCGTAACGGCGCTCTCGAACATCTTCGTGAGGCGTTGCGCCTCAGGCCGGACAGCGAACCAGTCCGGCAGCGCCTGGCTTCTCTTCAGGCTCAACCTTAAGGACTTAGGCCGACTTCAAACCGGAGAATTCCGTGTAAGACCACAGCAGGGCGCGAATCAGGGACAATCCTAGAGTGACACGGCATGGGGAGTGCTAAAATTCTTAGCGATGAAAAAATACATTGTTGTATTGAGTGTAGCGATGGCGGTTGTCACCGGCAGTTCTGTTTGGGCCGACGACGACCATAAACAAGGTGGAAACGTCAATGGCGTGGAGAACCTTCAAGTCAGGGTTCTTTTTCAGGCCACCTCCAATGCTCCCGCAGGCGCCACAGGCACATTGAGGATTCATGGGCATAATCAAAACGGAGAATCCCGTGCGAGCGTGAACATTCGCACCCGCGGCCTCTCCGAAGGTACCTATAATGTGACGGCGACGCTTAAGTCGGACAGCAGCACGATTGATCTCGGCCAGATTACTCTCACCCCGGGATCAAATACGAATGCGGTGCTTGTTTCTGTCAGTGATTTTGAAATCACGAACGACGTCAGCGTGGCGGACTTCGGACAGGTGACGATCAACGACAGCAACAGCGTTGCTTTGCTGGTTGCGGACCTCGTTACAGCGCCTGGAAATTCACTTTCCATCTTTAACACTCGTGTTCGCGTGACCTCTGATAATCCAGATGTTCGCGGCAGCGCTGTTCTGCACACCTTTGCGCACAAAGGAAAGCAACGCGGACAATTCGTGATGGTGGTGCACGGACTCCCGGCAAATACCACGCTTCATCTTTTGGTGAATGATGTGGATGCTGGAACGGTCAAGACCAACAAGCGAGGAACGGTTCTCATTCGAAAACTGCAAGGACAGGACCTGACTCTCGTTCATTCCGTGAAGTTGCAGGACGACACTGCAACGACTTTAGCGGAAGCTGATTTCTAATTTTTTGAAGAGCCAGGAGTTGGACATGGGGCCCGGAAAGCATCGTGAGGAACGGCGCTTTCCGGGTTTTTCTTTCAGGAGGGCGGCGTTCATAGCCTGTGTGAAAAACCAAAAAACCTCACCCTAACCCTCTCCTTCCGAGGAGAGGGAACAGCGTTCGCAGCTTTTTCATTTATTTCATGCCAGTCCGGCAAATCCAGTGCTCCGTTTCGTTAAAAGACTGAATACGATTCCCCCTCTCATGGGAAGGAGAAGGCCGGGGTGAGGTTTTTTTGATTTTTCACACAGGCTCTAAACGCCGCACTCCTTGTAAAATCGTCGCCCTGACCTAATGACTGTGGACGAGTTCGTCCTTTTTCTTTTTTGCGCCCGAAGGCTTTGCAGCCGTTGGAATTTTCATTTTCTCCAAAGGTTCTTCCGCTGGTCCTGACATCACTTCGCCAGTCGGTTTGAAGCGCGAACCGTGACATGGACAATCCCAGGTTTTCTCCGCCTCGTTCCAATGCACAATGCAGCCGAGGTGTGTGCAGACAGGGGAGCAAGTGCTGACTTTTCCGTTTTCATCGCGGTAAGCGGCCACTTTCTTGCCGTCGAGACAAAGAATTTTGCCTTCGTTCATTTGGAGGTGATCCAGTGAATCGGCTTCCGCATGGGCCAGGCGGTCGCGAAGGTAGTAGTACGGATAATCTTTGTTCTCTCGAAGATAATCGACCGCCGCACCGACAATCTTTTTACGATCAGGATTGAACAGGTCGCTCCACGGATTCTTCACGCCGGTGATCGCATCGCGCGCCATCATGGCCGCGAGCGTGCCAAAGGTCATTCCGTTCCCGGCAAAACCTGTGGCGATGAATTGCTTCTCCTCGGTCTCGCCGATGTAAGGCAAACCATCGGGGGTTTCGATGACCTGTCCAGACCAGCGGTGAGTTATTTTTGCTTCGGGAAGAATTTTCAAAAACGTTTTCTGCAATCGCTCGAACGGTTTCTCCGTGTTTTCCTCCTCACCCGTTTTGTGGTCCTCGCCGCCGAAGATCGCGAAATCAAATTTCGTTTGCGGCTGGAGTCGAAGGTAATGATACGGTTCGCTCGTATCCCAGAACGAGGCATCGGGCAGTTTGCCGAGAGGAATCTCCGCACCGAGGACGTAAGTGTTGTATAGCGCGAGTTTGGTCTGTCGCAGCAGATTGCTGAATCCTCCTTCCTTGCCTTCCCGTGGATAATGCGTCGCCAGGACAATCCAATCACAATGCACTTTGTATTGTCCTGACTTAACCGTGCGATCTTTAAATTCTTCGGCGGGTGAATTCGCGAAAATATGACTGCCATCGCCCGGAATTTTTTGCGCCAGCGTTGAGAGATACTTCAGCGGATGAAAGCGGGCCTGGTTCGCAAATTTTACCCCGGGCAAATCGAAGAACGGAACGTTCTCCCAAAACGCGGCGCTGAATCCAAATTCATCCGCGAGCTTGCAGTCCTTCTTGAGCGACTTCACGTCTGAGTCATCGGATTCGAAGAGGGGCGCCATGAGATACGCGGGGATCCACCGAAAATCACAGTCGATATTTTCCGTCCGGACATTTTGATAAATCTGGTCGATCGCCGCAAAGCCGGCATCCCACGCGGCTCGAGCGGAGTCTTTGCCGAACGATTTTGTCAGGTCGGAAAGCCGCGTATCGGTCACTGCGGTGAGATGTGCCGTGGTGTAACTGGAATCGACGCCACCGATCGTTTCACGTTCCAACACGGCCACTTTTAAGCCGGCTTTTTTCAACAGAAACGCGGTGGAAATTCCGGTCAAACCTCCTCCGATGACTGCGACATCCACGGTGACATCGCTCGTGAGGTTGGGAAATTTGTGGAGTTGGGTAGAAGTCAGCCAAAACGAAGTAGTTTCCATAACGAACAAAGCTCCTCGCCAGAATCGTACGACGATGAGCGATAAACTCAACACGGGCAGATGGATGAAAGAACGGTGGGTTTGTTGCCTGAGAATTGGCAGCCTTGGGAAAGCAGATATTCCGAACTTCGAGAAAGATGCGTTTCAAAATGCTTTTTACCGACGACTTTCCGGGAAAGATGCGTTTCAAAAGGGAATTTACGGACGACTTTCCGGGAAAGATGCATTTCAAAAGGGAATTTACGGACGACTTTCCGGGAAAGATGCATTTCAAAAGGGAATTTACGGACGACTTTCTGGGAAAGATGCATTTCAAAAGGGAATTTACGGACGACTTTCTGGAAAGATGCGTTTCAAAAGGGAATTTACGGACGACTTTCCGGGAAAGTTGCGCTTCAAAAGGCATTTTAGGGACGACTTTTCAGAAAGTTGAGTTTCAAAAGGGAATTTACGGGCGACTTTCCCGGAAAGATGCGTTTCAAAAGGCAATTTAAGGACGACTTTCTGGGAAAGTTGCGTTTCAAAACGGTTTTTTTCCGCAATTAACCACTAAACAACAACGATTTGGGAAAGAACGGGGTCTTTTGCGGCGTTTTAACAGGAGATAGGCGGTCGTAATCCGCAAAAGGATTCGTGAGGCATTGCGGGTGCGTTATGAAAAACAGTTTTAACGAAAAACCCAGCGAGGGTATCAAATGGCTACAGACGACCGTGCAGGATGTTAACTCTGAACGTTTTATCTTTCCGATTCAGGGAAACCTCCATTGTCCGTAACGTTTTGGTTTTGCTAAGGTCTGCGCAACTCCCGGTTACTCCAAATGTAAAAAGGCCTAATGGACATCCATTTGGATGTGAGGAAAGAAAAACAAAAGAACTCCAGTCCGGCGAAGCCTGTACTCTCGTTGGATTGGAATGTATTTGCGAAGGCACTGATTATCGTGACTTTCGCGTTCGTTGCCTACTGGCCGGCCATCACCAACGGCTTCATTTGGGACGACGACGTCATGCTCACCGACAATGCGGTGATGAAGGAGGTCGACGGTCTCTCCCGCATCTGGTTCAGCACCGAGTTGTCGGATTATTTCCCGCTGACTTCGACATCCTTTTGGATTGAGTGGCGATTGTGGGGGATGAACCCGATTGGTTATAACGTCACCAATATTTTGCTGCATGCGTTGAGCGGCGTCGTGCTTTGGCGTGTGTTGCTGCGGCTGAAAATTCCAGCGGCCTGGCTCGCCTCGGTCATTTTTGTCGTTCATCCCGTTTGTGTCGCTTCGGTCGACTGGATCGCGGAACGAAAGAACGTCCTTTCGATGTTCTTTTATCTTGCCGCGCTACTTTATTACCTGCGCTTCGAGGTATCGGAGCGAAAAGGGGAGTATTGGTTCTCGCTGATTCTCTTCGGTCTGGCCCTCCTCAGCAAAACTTCCGTCGTCGTTCTGCCTTTGGTCCTGTTGCTTTGCCACTGGTGGCTGGGAAAGTCCATGGATCGAAAAGCATTTCGATCGGTGCGCCCCTTTTTCGGACTCGCTCTTTTAATGGGCCTTGTCACGGTTTGGTTTCAGCTTCATGAAGTCCTGCTCGGTGAAGCGAGGGAGACCGATACGTTTTTTACGCGGGTTCTCGGGGGCAGCTGGGCCCTTTGGTTTTACCTGGGAAAGATTCTTTGGCCCACGCAGCTCAGCATGATCTATGCGCAATGGAATATTGATCCGACGCACTGGATTTCTTATTTGCCGGGGATCTTCTGGGTCGGTGCCCTGATTTTGTTTTGGCATCGACGTCGCGATTGGGGACGTCCCTTTCTTTTCGGGTTTGGCTATTTCTCCATCGCGTTGCTTCCTGTCCTGGGGTTTTTGGACATGGATTTCCTGCGGTTTTCGCAAGTATCGGATCACCTCCAGTACATCGCCGTCCCGGGAATGGTGGCTCTGGTTGTTGGATTGAGCGTCTCTGCGATGCGCGGTGGGTTGGCTTCCCTCTCCGACAAAAGCATCCAACGAGAAACGTTGCAGCGGCTCATTCCTTCACTGCCGATGGCGATGATCATCGGAGCCTTGTTCGTCGTGACCTGGAAGCAATCGAGGGTCTACGAGGATGAGGAAACGCTTTGGCGCGACACCATTCAAAAGAATCCGACGGCGTGGATTGGATACCACAATTTGGCGGATCGTTTGGCGGAACTCCATCGATATGCCGAGGCCGCGCAATATTACCAGGAGGCTTTGAAGTTAAAGCCGGATCACGCTTCAAGTCATAATAACCTCGGCAGCACGTTGCAAATTCTCGGGCGAGTCGACGAGGCATTGGACGAGTTCCTCGATGCCGCGCAGAACAAACCGGAGCTTGCAGAAGCCCATCAGAATCTTGGCTTCGCCTATTACATGAGAAAGGAATTCCGCAGGGCGCGAAAGTGTTACCAAAAAGCGGCACAACTAAAGCCTGACTACGGACAGGCTTACTTCGGGCTCGGAAATTGCGAGTTACAACTCGGCAATGTCAACGAAGCCTTGAACCATTACTTCATGGCTGAGCGGTATCTGCCCGAAAATCCTGATCTGCGATATAACATTGGAATAATCCTGAGTGTGCAGGGCCAAAAAGATGGCGCGATTCGTTTTCTTCAATATGCCTTGCGTTTAAATCCCGATCATAAGCTCGCGAAAAAAGAGCTGCGCTTGTTGGTGGCGGATGCGAATGGCCAGTGACCCGGGCCTCTCGGCTTCAAAAAGACTTCCCTTGCGCCCGTCGTTTTCACAAACTCCCGGCGCTTATGGACGGAAAGATCAAGATCGCCCTCGTTGGTGCCGGAATGTTCGGTGGAGATGTTCACGCCCGTTGTTACGCCGACCTGCACAAATACGGAATCGCCGGGATGCTCGGTCGCGTCGGCCTGGACAAATGGACGCGCGACTTTGCCAGTGTGAAGTTTGAACTCGTGGCCGTAGCCACTCGTTCTGAGAAATCCGCCCTGAAAGCTTCGGAAAATTTCAAAAATTGGACCGGTCATGCCCCAAAGGCTTACTTCGGCGACACACCCTGGAACGACATTTTGCGGGACATTCCTGATCTCGACGTGATAGCCGTTGCGACCCCGGATAATCTTCACACGGAGGTCATTCTCGCCGCTCTCGAAAAAGGCGTGCACGTCATGACAGAAAAACCGATGTGCCTTTCCATTCACGAGGCCGACCAGATCATCGAACTCGCCCAAAAGAAGAATCGTGTCGTTGCCGTCGACATGCATAAGCGCTACGACCCGGATCACCTTCGTATTCGAGACGATATCCAGAAGCGAATCGGCGCGCCTCTGTATGGCGTGGCCGTTTTGGAAGAACCGCTGGAAGTTTCTACCAGCACCTTCAAATGGGCGGAGCAAAGCGATCCATTCAGCTACGTCGGACCTCATTGGACTGATTTGATTTATCACTACTATAAATCCAAGCCCGTCTCCCTCAGCGCGGTGGGGCAGAAGAAGCGATTGGTTCGTGATGGCATCAACGCCTATGACGCGGTGCAGGTGCGGGTGGAATTTGAAAACGGGATGAGTATCAACTTCCACAATAACTGGATTACGCCTCCGGATTTCGAAGGCCCAGTGAATCAGGGCCATGAAATCGTCGGCGCCGATGGCAAAGTGGAGAGCGACCAGCAATACCGTGGTTTTCGCTATTGGTATAAAGGTGGCGGCAGCCGCACTTCCAACAACCATTTTACCCGGGAAGTGATCCGTCCCGACGGCACGAAAGCTTATGTCGGTTATGGTGTTGATAGCCTCATTGCCGGTTTGGTGGCGATTTGTCGGATGAAGTTTCTCAAAGAGAGTCGCGATGCCGTGGCGGAAATCTATCCCACTGCAGAAGAGGGGAGAATTACCGTAGCGATCGTCGATGCCGCCGCCGTGGTTCGCGATTTGAATTTCAAATATTTGCAGGAAGGCAAGGGAGCACCGGTAACCGCGCGCTTTGGAAAGGATGGGATTACCATCATTGATCCGAACCGTTTGAGCGACGGCAAAGTTTTTGAAAAGATCTACGAAAAGCCGATTTAACGGGCCGAAAAGCTGGTCCCACCTTGACAGTGGTAAGTGATTTCTTCAGATTCGTTGAGGAAGGTGAAAGTGATCCCAGCAACACATCACAACTCAGGGCTCCTGCGCGTCGAGAACCGGGCTTTTACATTAATTGAGTTGCTCGTTGTTATTGGCATTATCGGAATTTTGGCCGGGATGCTCCTTCCGACCCTCGGGAAAGGGAAGGAACGGGCGAATGAAATTCAGTGCGTGAGCAATCTTCGCCAGATTGGTTTTGCCACAAAGATGTTGTGGGACGATAACGGCTCCAAAATGAGTTTTGTGTCTGGTGGAAAGGACGCATCCACGCCTTGCCTGCTTACAAATCATGGTTATGCCCGTGACCGGAATCTTTTTCCGTTCCTGCGGGACTCCGCAGTGTTCAAGTGCCCGTCAGATCTCGGAAAAGTGAGTGAAGATTGCCATCTTCACCCGGAGCAAACGCTTCTTTCCTCTTGCTGGGAAACGCGTGGATTTAGTTACGAACTGAATTCCGGTATCCCGGACGGCTTGCCGATTCCATCGACGTTGCAGACCAACGCCGGTTCCATCTTCGGAAAGCCCGAGAGCTGGTTGCCGGATCCTTCGCGGTTCATCATCTTTTTTGAGCCGCCGGCAAGTCCGCAGGTCTGCCACGCCCCCGTTCCGCTTTTTCAGCCGCGCTGGTATCGCTGGCATCGTAATCGGATCAAAGGCGATTACCTGGATCCGCGGTTCGCTCCCGGACGCTTCCTTTCGCCGATCCTTTTTGCCGATGGCCATTCGAAGATGGAGGACTTCAGTGATTCTTTGCGGAACGATCCGTATTATCCATTCGAAGAAACGGCGGAGTGGATCTGGTATAAGCCGATCGAGACGAATAGTGTCGTTATCGCTCCATGAGTAAGTCGTCGTCCGAATATTTTCTGGTTCGTGAGGAACGACTGAACGAAATCCGGGAATTCAGCCGCTTGCTGTCGGTGGCAATTGTTCACTACGCACAGGGCGATACCGCCAAGATCGCGACGATTAATAACAACGTCTCCACGCGCTGTCCTCGTTGCGATATGCGTCTGACGGGTGCTGAATTTCTTTCGGTGGGCCAGCCGGATGAACAGGGGGAAAAGAAACCAAAGATCGAACGCATGCAACTGGGCTACTGCGCCCGAAGTGGATGCGACGCATCAACCTGCCTTGTTAACTTCCATCGGACGCCAGATGTAGATTGGTCCGGTCTCTTCGGCGGGATGCATTTGTCTCAGGATGAACGCAAGAAATCCGAGACCGCAGAACTGGCCCTCGTAAAGGAAAAGCGCCGTGCAGAACTGAAACGTCAGGCGGGACGTCTGGCTATTGGCCTGGGAGTCATCGCTATTCTACTGATCATTTGGCAATGGCGACGCGGAGGAAGGATTCCCGTCCTGCGCGAACCAGAGAAATTCCGTGTCACAATTGTCCCCGACGGTCACAAGTAAGGCGCCAATAAACTGCTCGCCTCTCCAGTTATTTCTCCGCTTTCAAAGATTTCCACTCCGCAAAAGCACTCTGGAATTCATTGAGAAACTTTTTGTCCGTCGTGATGCACTTTTGAAAATGTTCCATGGCGACGGGTTTCTTCCCGTCGATGAGGTCTTTCGTTCCGATGTAAAAGTGCAGGATGCATTGCAATTCCTTCTCCTCATCCTTGTCTTTGTTGACGCCAGCTTTGAGTAATTCGCTCTCCGAAAGATCGCCGAGCAAGTACGAAGCAATCTGCACGAACAGATCGTTCGTCGTGCCATCATAATCGGCCAGGTATTTGCGAAGGGTTTTTGCCGCTGCCTCTTTTTCTCCGAGCCGACCGCGAGTCAACCAGAGACGTAATTGCGCGTCGTTGTCATCGGGAGCAAAGTCCACCGTGCGTTGAAAATCGAAATGCGCCTCGGTGAAGTCATGCGCGTCATAACGAATGCAGCCGCGATGGAAAAAAGCCTGCGCAAATTCCGGATCCAGTTCAATTGCTTGCTTGAAGTCTGACAGCGCGCTCTGAATGTTTCCTTTGATGTAACGCGCATTGCCGCGGCCATCGTAGGCGTCGGTATATTCTGGATTCAGTTCAATCGCTTTGTCGTAGTCCGCCAGTGCCCTGTCCAGGTCTTCCCTGGTGAACTTCACGTTCGCTCGATTGTTGTATGCCACGGCCCAATCAGGTTCGATCTTGATCGCTTTGGAGTAATCAGCGAGCGCGCCTTCGAGATCATCATTGTCGGCCCGCGCATTCCCCCGATTGTTCAACGCATCGGAATAATCCGGAACCAACTCGATCGCTTTGGAAAAATCCGCGATGGCACCTTCGATGTCGTCCAATTGATATTTGGTGTTCCCACGGCTGTTGAACGCATCGGCGTATTTGGGATCGAGCGCGATCGCTTTGGAATAATCATCCAGCGCCCCATGAAAGTCTTCCTGGCTGAACTTCACGTTCGCGCGATTGTTGAAGGCCACGGGATAATTCGTCTTTAATTCAATGGCCTTGGAATAATCTGCCAGCGCTCCCTTGAGATCATCGAGATCGAACTTCACGTTTCCGCGCGCATTATAGGCCTCGGCATTATCGGGCTTCAGTTCAATGGCTTTGTTGAAGTCGATCAGCGCTGCGTCCAGTTCGCCCGCTTCTTCTTTTTCCTGGCCGCGTGCAAAGTAATCGACATCTTCGGCCAGCAAGGGCGAAGCAAAGAGACCGACGGCCAGGAGGAACAAACAGCATCGCGTATAAAACTTCATAAATTCGTCCTCTGCTTTATGGAGAAAGTGCCACATCGTTTCAATCTTGTTCGTGATTTTCTGGTCGGGACGATTTCTCCCGCGGTTCGGCATCACCACGGACTTTGACAGCCGTCGAATAGGATTTTACTTTCCCATCGTGTTTCAACTGAGTTCGCCTTATCAACCTGCCGGAGATCAACCCCAGGCCATTGCCAAATTGACCGAGGGTATCCTGTCGAATGCGAACCACCAGGTGCTGTTGGGCGTGACCGGTTCGGGTAAAACCTTCTCCATCGCGAACGTCATCGCCCAGGTCCAGAAACCAACGCTCGTTATTTCCCACAACAAAACGCTCGCCGCGCAGTTGTACGCGGAGTTCAAAGGATTCTTTCCCAACAACGCCGTCGAATATTTCGTCAGTTATTTCGATTACTACCAGCCCGAAGCCTATATCCCGCGAACGGATACGTTCATCGAGAAGGATTCGAGTGTGAACGAGGAGATCGAACGCCTTCGTCTCTCCACCATGGCGTCGCTTTTTTCCCGACGCGACGTCGTCGTCGTCGCCAGTGTTTCCTGTATCTACGGCATTGGAAGTCGTGACGATTACGAAGCGCTCGTGCAGCCGGTGCGAATCGGCGCTCCTCTGGGACGCGACCTGTTGTTGTCGCGATTGATTGATTTGCAATACACCCGCAACGACGTCGCGTTTGAACGCGGCCAGTTTCGGGTCCGCGGTGATACGGTCGAAATTCGTCCCGCTGGAACCGAGGACGGCTTGCGGATTGAATTCTTCGGCGATGAAGTGGAGCGGATCACCCGCTTCGATCCGCTGACGGGCAATAAATTCGACAACCTGCAATCGGCGATGATTTTCCCGGCGAAGCAATTCGTCACCACCGAGAACAAAACCAAGCGCGCTCTGATCGCGATCAGGGATGAAATGGTGAACCGCATCGCTGAATTTGAAAAGGTCGGCAAACTCCTGGAGGCGCAACGCATCAAGATGCGCACGGAGTTCGATTTGGAAATGCTGGAGGAAATGGGTTTCTGTTCCGGCATCGAAAATTATTCACGTCACCTCGCGGCGCGTCCTCCGGGCTCGCGTCCCGGGACGTTGCTCGATTTTTTTCCGAAAGATTACCTCCTCGTCATCGACGAATCGCACGCGACGGTGCCGCAGATTGGCGGGATGTATGCCGGTGATCGCGCGCGCAAAGAAGTGTTGATCGAGCACGGCTTCCGTCTCCCAAGCGCCCTCGACAATCGCCCCTTGAATTTTCCTGAATTCCAATCGTTGCAAGGACAGACCATTTACGTCAGCGCCACGCCCGGACCGCAGGAGATGGAATGGGCGCAAGGCCGGGTCGTGGAGCAGATCGTCCGTCCGACGGGTCTCATCGATCCGAAGATCACGATGAAACGGTTGAAAGGTCAGATCGACGACCTGATCAACGAAGCGCGCAAACGAGTTGAACTCAAGGAGCGCGTGCTCGTGACGACGCTTACCAAACGCACGGCGGAGGAACTGACCGATTATCTCCGCGACATTGGGATTAACGTGCGTTACCTGCACAGCGAGATCGACGCGATTGAACGAGTCGAGATTTTGCGCGCGTTGCGACAGGGAGAATTCGACGTCCTGGTCGGCATCAATCTGTTGCGCGAAGGACTCGATCTTCCCGAAGTTTCCCTCGTCGCCATTCTTGACGCGGACAAAGAAGGTTATTTGCGCAGCGCCACGAGTCTCATCCAGACAGCGGGTCGCGCCGCGCGTCATCTGAATGGCGAAGTCATCCTGTATGCCGACGTCATGACGCAGAGCATCCAGAAGTTTCTCGCGGTATCCAATTATCGCCGCGAAAAACAACTCGCCTACAACAAGGAACACAACATTACTCCGCGAAGCGTCAGCCGCGCGGTGGAAGAAAGTCTTGCGGTTTACAAAAAGGTTCGCGGCAAAGACCTGGCGGCGGCGGTGTTGAACGAGAGCGGCGGGAATTTCGACGTCGCCGAAACCATTCGTCAGCTGGAAGAGGAAATGATCGAAGCCGCGCGCAACCTGGAATTCGAAAAAGCCGCGTTGCTGCGAGATCAGGTC
The DNA here is from genome assembly GCA_966095605.1 of uncultured bacterium. Classification (GTDB taxonomy): domain Bacteria; phylum Verrucomicrobiota; class Verrucomicrobiia; order Limisphaerales; family JACDHS01; genus CBHWET01. Next base: position 29,684 of record CBHTTJ010000049.1, read on the forward strand.
AACGAATTGAAACGCGGCTCCGGCGAAGCGGTTCCGAGAAGCGAACCGAAAAAAGTCAGCTACCGAATCAGCAAAAAGAAGCGGAGTTTTAAATA
>CBHTTJ010000050.1:0-29680 GCA_966095605.1 uncultured bacterium
GGGGGACAGAAACCGTAGGCCGACTGGTAGTGGGCTGTATCGCGAGTTGGCAACTCGCTGGGGACTGGCTTTGGAAGGGGCGGTTATGGTTTCTTCGGGGCGCTCTTTGGATTATTCACCAGCCTGCCGGTTAACAACCGGCGATACAGCCGGCGCTACGAGCTAGCCTAACGCCAAAAAACCTCTTTTTGTCGGGCCGGAAAAGAGATTTTTGCGTAAAGGACGGATTCTTCCTAAAAGGTAGCCCTCTACGCGTAAAGGACACTTTTTCCCTCAGGATTTTCGCCCTTTACAGAGGTAATCCAGATTGGATTTACCTCAGAAACAGTGGTTTGCGAATCAGAACCAGGTTGATCACTCCATTTCAGAGGCATTCTTTCCCATTTACGGTGATCCACAGCCTTACAGCAAATTGATGTTGTGCTCGCGGCATTTCTGTTGTTCGTGAAATCGAGAGAGAGACCGGTCCACAATCTTAAGCCTGCGCTTTAATCGTTCCGCGTGCAGAAGCGTCGTTTTTAGTCCCACCGCCTCCGCTGCCGCAATGAGCTGGTTCAACTTGGCTTTCTCGAATAAAGCCCGTTCGATACCGAACAAAATGGGATCTGACTCCAGGGAATGAAATGTTTGTCCCGCCAGGTGTTGTTTGAGTGCATCGAATTCTCGTCGGGTCATCGAGAAACAAGAATGCCCGATGAGACATTCATCGACTCAACATCCGTTGCTCAAAGCTGAGCAATTATTGCTTCATCGCGACCACCAACGAAGACGAGGCGAAATCAACCTGCAGTGGGACGAACTTCTGAATAAGCCGAACGGGAAGCGGACTGCGGATTTTGTCCGAGATATTTCACCACCGCTTCCGTGCGCGAATTCACATGTAATTTTTCGTAAATGCGACGGATATAGGTGCGGACGGTATCCATGCTGATCGACATGGAGGTGGCGATTTGTTTGTACGGCCAGCCTTTGGAAAGATATTCGAGCACTTCCTGTTCACGCTGAGAAAGTGTTTCCGTAGAATGAGCACGCGCGGGGGTTTTAAAAGACAGGACAACTTTCCGGGCGATGTGGCTGGACATGGGCGACCCACCCCGGATGACTTCTTCCAACGCTTCAATCAATTTTGTCGGCTGCGTACTTTTGAGAAGATAACCAGACGCGCCGGCCGCAAGGGCTTGAAAGACCTGGTCGCTGTCTTCATACACCGTCAGCATCACCACCTGGATGCCAGGGGCGATTTCTTTCAATCGTTCCACACATTGGATACCGCTCATGCGTGGCAGATTGATATCCATCAGGACGATGTTTGGGTTCTTTTTCGGGATCTCGGTCAACGCCTCTTCAGCGGAAGCATAGGCACCGAGACAACGAAAGCCGGGGGTGCCGTCGATGTATTTGACGACGCTCTCGCTGAGTTCGAGGCTGTCCTCGACGATACAGACGGTGGTTTGCATGCGCACGTACGGTTAGTAACGGGAGTTACCATTATTAAACCAAATGGCCCCCTGCCGTGGCAATGCCCAAATTGGGAATGAAGCGAAATTGATTCAACATCAGGCACTTCTTCGTACCTCCTGCGCAAACTCCTTCATCAATGCTTAAGGTGTGCCTCCCTAAAGTGTGCGCATGAATTTGAAATATCTCTTTGCCGCTTTGGTAATCGTCGCGACGTTGGGATCTGAAGTTCCTTCCGCATTCGCGGATCCATTGCTGACTTCATGGGAAACGAACAACTCATTCCAATACGCCCGCGTTTACCAAACAACCAGCGCGCGCACGAGCGGGACATCGGTAACAACGTGGACCAACCAGCCACTCCCGGTTTATTCCGACGTGCAGATGATCCTGTCGTCCGCGAGTTGGGTTTATGTGGAATACAGTGGTCTCGCCAGCCATGTCATGGGTCCATGGTTGAACCCGCAGGGCCAGGTGTTCCAATTCTGGCCGACCAACCAAAGTGGCATCCGACGCTTCCCACGCAATCCCAGCGTGCCTGCGGGAAATAAATCATCGACGTCGGGCGGCTATTCAGGATTGTTCGTCAATGGGGTGGCAATCTTCAATGCGCTGGATGGCCAGGCATGGGACGGTTCTCAGATCCAGGGAAGCGCAGTTCATACGAGCACGAATTACTTCTGGCATCGAAACGCGCCCGTCGCGGAATCGTTTAACTTCGACGGTGCGAACGGTCATCAGCCTCCCTCCGCAGTTTATCATACGCACCAGAACCCGCTCGCCTTGCGTTATCAACTCGGCGATCACATCACCTACAACTCCAGCACAAAACTTTACAGCGAAAGCACAAATGCAGTGACCGCTCACTCGCCGATCATCGGTTGGGCGCATGATGGATATCCGATTTACGGGCCGTATGGTTACAGCGTGACGAACGATGCCGGCAGCACAGTTCGTCGCATGGTTTCGGGATACGCCAAGCGCGACGGCACGGGAGGCACCGATAATCTTTCGACGAACCTTTTTATTATTCCTGCATGGTATGCGCGGTTTCGACAGAAACTCGGCACCACTTATTCCACCACCGCCACCACGTCGCGAGCTTCGATCAACGGCACTTATCCCCTCGGCACTTTTGCGGAAGACTGGGCGTACCTGGGGGATTGCGGAAAAGTGAAAGGAACCGATTTCGATCTCGACGAATACAATGGCCGTTATTGCGTCACTCCGGAATACCCTTCGGGAACCTACGCTTATTTTACAACGATCGATTCGAGCGGCAGTTCGGTTTATCCGTATGTTTTTGCGTATGAATTCTACGGCAGCGCCACCGGCGGATCCGTCAATAACATTAGCGAAACCGTCAGCACCAACTTTATAGGAGGACCTGATAAATCTATCACGTTGAACACCCCAACGGTCAATGAAACCACGGTCACTCTCGTCTGGAACACCGTGGAAGGCGGGACCTATAAAGTAGAATCATCACCGAATCAATCGACATGGACGGACAAAGTGACCAACGTGGTCGGAACGTCCACTTCGGTGCAGACCAATTTTACGGGAAGCAATGGCATCGGTTACGCACGCGTGTCCCGCACAGCCCTCGCGAGTTACGACAGCGCGATCACAGGAACCGTTAATTCCGCGCAGACGGCCACGCAGAGTTACACGATCTCGGCGCTTTCAATTGCGAATCACCCTCAATCACAGATTGTAAATGCGGGGGCAACAGTGACGTTCAATGTCTCCGCTGGCGGCGTTGCGCCTTTCAGTTATCAATGGCTTTTTAATTCGAACACGATCGCTGGCGCAACGAACAACAGCTATTCGATTACGAATGCACAGCCCCTGAACGCGGGGAGCTATGCCGTTACTATCACCAATGCTTACGGATCGATCACCAGTTCCAACGCCACTCTGTCATTCAACACCGCCCCTTCCATCAGCGCGCAGCCGCAACCGCTTTCGGTTCACACCGGGGACAACGCAACCTTCACCGTCACTGCTTCCGGAACCGCTCCCCTGGCTTATCAATGGCGATTCAACACCACCAATATTTCCGGAGCGACGAGCAGCCGCTTCACACGAGTCGGAGTGACGAATAATGATTTCGGCAACTATTCCGTGGTGGTAACAAATGTCGCGGGTTCCGTGACCAGTTCCGACGCGGCATTGACACTTTTACCGACGGACAGCAGTGGTTCAGCAATCAGCATCGATTTTACAGGTGGAGCAGCCGGTGTATATCCCGCGTCCATGGCAGCGTCCGAAAGCGCCGGGGTCGTTCCAGCGACGAACTGGAATAGCGCGGCGACCGGCGGCACTAAAGTGGGAACGTTCAGCAATCTCGTGGATAACCTTGGTGCGACATTGAGCGCGTCGGTTTCCTGGAATGCACCAGGCTGTTGGTACCAGCCGATCACCGAGAGTGCTGGCAATTATCGAATGATGAAAGGGTATCTCGACGAAACGCCAACAGTGACCGTCTCGAGTCTTCCACCCTCATTTCAAGCCAGTGGTTATGATGTGATCGTTTATTGCGACGGCGACGCCGGGACGACCAGCCATGTGCGGGTGGGACAATATAAAATCGGCGCCACATCGATTTACGCCGCAGATAGTACGTATGTCTTTTCCGGAACATTTATTCAGGCTAACGGCACCAATGATCAGGGGCTCGCGACCTCCGCCGGCAATTATGTTCGGTTTACCAACCAGACCAGCAGTTCTTTCGTTCTCTACAGCATCGGCGGCTATACACAGGATGGATTAGCCCGCGCGCCCATCAATGCCATCCAAATCATTAAATCAACCAACGGAATGCCGAGCGTGGTGGCAAACCCGAGCGACAAAACCGCCTGCGCGTTCAGTAGTGTCAGCTTCACGGCCAGTGGAAGCGGCTCCCCTGCTCCATCGATTCAATGGCAGTCGCAGCCCAGCGGCGGCTCATTTGCGAATATTTCGGGGGCGACCAATGTCATGCTGACATTCACAGCGGCTGTTGCGGACAACGGAACCCAATATCGTGCGGTTTTCAGTAATGCTGTCGGGACAGTGACGAGTAGCGCTGCGACATTAACGGTAAATAGTTTACCCACGGCAACCATCACGGCGGACTCCAGCGTTTTGGCAAATTCGACCGGAAACATTGCGAGCGGCCCCGTCAGCATGACCTCTTATGGATGGACAATCACCGGCGGCACCATCACCAGTGCGACGAACATCCAGAACGTTACCTACACCGCAGGAACCAGTGGCTCCATCGGGTTGTTCTTAACAGTCGGAAACAGCAGTGGATGCACAGCGGTTGGCAGCACCAGCGTCACGATTACAACGCCGGTAGTCGTAAACAATTTCGATCCCCGGACCAATTCGTGGTTTACGACCTATTCCGGGAAATATGCACGCGTTTATACCAATGACGCTTCGAAGACCTCAGGGAACGCAGTCAGCACCTGGAGCAATGGTTCGCAAAACCAGAGCCTTCCCGCTTACTGCGGTGTGCAGGAAGTATACTCATCCAGCAACTGGGTTTATCTGCGCACGACGGGACTTCCCTCACATACGATGGGACCCTGGTATTTAAATTCAGGACACACTCAGATCTTTCCCAATTGGCCGTTGAACATAAAAACGTTGTATCGCATTCCAAGGACCCCCGAAGTCCCAGGAACCAAAACGTTAAACGGCACAGGATCCATTGGCTATTTCGTCGATGGCGTATCGATGTTCAACAGTTGGGATTCGTATTTCTGGAGCGGTTCGGCAGAAGCGAACAACGGAACTGGCTATTGGAACCGCGATGCGTATGTCAATGAAGGAACAACCCTCGACCCTGGGTATGCTCACCAGGAAAACACCGGCACGCATCACTATCATGCCAGTCCAATCGCGTTGCGTTATCTGATGAATGACCACGTTGATTACAATGCAGCCACCAAGACATATTCCGAATCTGCCGCTGCTCCTACGAAACATTCTCCAATCCTCGCGTGGGTCAAGGACGGTTATCCACTCTACGGCCCCTATGGTTATTCATCGGCGTTGGATACCAACAGCGGTATCCGCCGGATGATTTCAGGTTACGTTTTACGGAATGGACAAAACGGCACGACGAATCTCACAACGGCCGGTCGAAGTATCATCCCGCAATGGGCGGCGAGAATATTCAACGTCAGTTCAAACCAATCCGGCCCCAGCGTGAGCACGACCTATCCACTTGGCCGTTACATGGAAGACAATGACTATCTTGGCGATCGCGGTTACACGCAGGGCGTGGACTTCGATCTGGACGAATACAACGGCCGTTATTGCGTGACACCGGAGTTCCCGAATGGGACGTACGCTTATTTCGTTTCAATTTCCTCCAATGGCACGCCAGTCTTTCCCTACAACATCGGCCGCGCTTTCTACGGCAATCCCACGGGCAGTTCTGTTTCAATGATCAGCGAAACCGTGGTGACGAACTTCCTTGGAGGAACCAACCTGACATCTCAAATGACGAGCGCCACGGTTGGTGCCAACACTGTGACATTGGTCTGGAATGCCGTGGAAGGCGGAACCTATCGCGTCGATGCATCGAGCACACTGACGAACTGGATCGCGAAAAGCACCAACGTTGCGCAGGGAATCACTCTGCAAACAAACATCAACCGAACAGCGACTGCGGAGTTTTACCGCACGGCGCGGACGGCCATAGCCAGCTTTGACAGTGCAGGCACCACTACTTTCGGCAGTTCTTCAGTAGCTCCAGGCGGCAGCGCAATTCGAGGCTCAGCCGTCAACGTCACCATTACCTTGCCGACCAATCCACCGCAACCACCGGCCAACGCGCCTCTCAGCGGCGTGATTTTAGGCGGAACTATTACCGGCACTGGCAATTCTTATCAAACTCAAGGCACTGTTATTTCGACGTTTACCATCCCAGCCAATGCAACCACTGGTGTCCAGAATATCGTTGTCACCTTTAGCGTCGGCGCGACGTACACACTCACCAACAGCTTTACGATTTATTGACCATTCCCGAATGCGGAAAAACGCGTGGTAATATTCATCAAATTCGCCGCACAAAAACCTTTCTTTGGCTGGAACGCTTTGTTATGCAAAACGAGCCATGCACAAAATAAAATCGCTTTTCCTCTTCGGCTTGTTGCTGGCGCTTCTGCACGGAGTGGTTTACGCGGGAACGTATTCGTTCATAGACGGAACGCAGGTTTCAGGCGATCCAATTTCCTACGATCAAAAAGGTGTCATTCTTAAAGCGGATGCAAAGGTCGGCGAGCGCATCCCATGGGCAAAGTTTTCACAGGATTCGCTCAAACAATTGCGGGATGAGGCTAAAACGGAAAAGGACAAAGCTTTCATTGAACCACTGATCGAAGAAGAAATTCAGCAAAAGGCAAAGGCCAAGGAATTGAATGTAAAACCCGTGGAGCACATCGAACGGCCCAGCGGAAAGACCGGGTTCTTTACCTTGTTCTCCAGCCCGCTCGGACTCTTCATCCTGCTGCTGATCTACGGCTCAACCATCTACGCGGCCTACGAAGTCGCTCGTTACAAAAATATTCCTCCCGGAGCACCGTGTGGGCTTGCGGCAGTTCCTTTCCTTGGAATTTTGTCACCGATTATTTTCTTCTGCGTTCGGCCCAAAACGCAGGCAGAAATCGTGCACGCCCAACACGTCGCTGAAGAGGCACAGACGCATGAAGCGGCTCATTACGAACCTGCCGCTCCTGAAGCAGCGCATTACGCGGCGCCCGAACCACAAGCTGATGCTCCGCATTATCCAGGGACTGCACAAACGCAGGCCGCTGCCCAAGCCCCTCAACAGCCCACCGCGCCGCAGAACACCGTCGTCACCTTCAAAAAGGGCGAGTTCACTTTTAATCGCCGGTTCATCGAAACGAAGTTCGCCGGCTTTTTGCGGGCAGTCCCCGGTGAAGCTGAAAAAGACTCCGTCCTCTATGTAAAGTCACTGCGCGGCGAGTTTATTGGTCGCAAAATTACGGCGGCGACTCCCACGGATCTGGTCCTGCAGATTTTCAAGGGAGACGTCACAGCGGACGAATCCATTCCTTACAGCGAATTGGTCGAAATCCAGATTCGCCCAAAAAACCAGGTTTGAAGAATACGCAGTTAAACTTACAGTTTGCTTGGTGAGAACTATATGAAATATCGCACGTTCCTTCTGTTTGGCGCGCCCGGCTCCGGTAAGGGCACCCAAGGCAAGATTCTCGGCACGATCCCTCATTTCTTTCATTGCTCCTGCGGAGATGTCTTCCGCGGCCTCACAATCGAAAGTGAATTGGGTAAAATTTTCCTCGATTACTCCAGCAAGGGCCAATTAGTCCCCGACGAACCAACGGTTCAGTTGTGGCGGGAGAAAATCAAGGGACAACAAATGATCGGCCGCTTCAACCCGGAAGTGGATACGCTGTTGCTCGACGGCATTCCGCGGAATCCAGCGCAGGCGAAAATCCTTTCGGATACGCTGGACGTTAAGGCGATCTTTTACCTGAGTTGCCCGGATTTCAATAAGCTGGTGGAACGCCTGCAACGCCGAGCCCTTCGTGAAAATCGTCTCGACGATGCTAATCTCGAGGTCATTCGCCAACGCCTACAGACATACGAAAATGAGACGAAACCCGTGCTCGACTATTACGGATCCAACCTGGTTCACCAGATTGATTCCACGCAGACGCCTGTAAACGTGCTCCGCGATATTCTGCGCGTCATCGCCAAATACTGATTTAGGCGCCGACGTTGGCGCATTCGATCCAGCCGCGTTTGCAAAAGCGCGGCTGCATTTTTTCAACGACAATTTATGTTGCGAGTAATTTTCATGGGAACAGCTGAACTCGCCTGCGCGAGTCTCGAAGCACTCTCCCGGTCCCGGGATATGCAGGTGGTTGCGGTGGTCACGCAACCGGATCGTCCAAAAGGAAGAGACCTGAAGCTGCAACCATCGTCCGTCAAAGAACTGGCCCTTGAAAAAAAATTCCCAGTGCTCCAGCCCGAGAAAGCGCGACATGAATCTTTCGTTCAGACTTTAAGAGAACTAAATCCCGACCTGATCGTTGTTGCGGCATATGGACAAATCCTCCCGCAATCGATTTTAGACCTCCCCCGTCTGGGATGCTTAAATGTTCACACTTCTCTGCTTCCCAAATATCGCGGTGCGGCCCCGATTCAATGGGCTATTTGGAATGGCGATGCGGAAACTGGCGTAACCATTATGAAGATGGATGCTGGCTTGGACACGGGAGATATGCTGACCTGCGTTAAAACTCCAATTCTGGATACCGACGATTCTCAAACGTTACACGATCGTCTCGCACAGTTGGGTGCTGACGCGCTGATAAAGACCATCGCAGAGCTTGTTTCGGGCAAATTGGTTCCACAGAAACAACCTGAAGGTGCAACCTATGCGCGGAAAATTTCAAAAAAAGATGGCCGTCTGGATTGGTCAAAGCCGGCCCGCGTGTTGTGGAATCAGGTCCGCGCCTTCACCCCTTGGCCGGGGGCGTTTACTTTTCAAGAAGCTACTCCCAAGCCTCGTTTGCTGAAGATATGGAAGGTGGAAGTCGTTCCCCATTCCGCCAGCAAATCGGGACAGGTGATCGGCACCGATAAAGCGGGAATCGTCGTTGCTTGCGGAAAAGACGCCCTGCGAATCCTTGTTCTTCAACGCGAAGGCGGCAAACGGCTCCCCGCTCAAGAATTTTTAGCGGGAAGCGATATAAAAGTCGGAACGGAGTTAACTTGAGCCCGGGGGTTATGGCGCAGCAGGATTTCCAGCTTGGGTCAGAACGTGCGGTTCTTTCGATGACAGGGTGATTAGATCGAGGAGTATCCGCTTCGTCTCTTCGAGAGTAGCGTCAATAGCCGGCGTTTTATCCTCGGCATCCGCATCCTTTTCCAACTCTTCGTCAGCCTTGTTTGGTTTTGACACCGGCTGAAGTCCCGGCAAGTCGAAGTTTTTCAAAGTGACTTCAAATGTTTTCTCTTCCGTCGGTTTGCGGGCCTTTCGCTCCTTCTTGCGAGCTTCAACGACGTCTTTCAATTCAGCCTTTTCTTTACGGCGTTGCTCTTCATTTAAAGAGACTGTTTTATCCGCAATCCCTTTCTTGAAGCGTTCAATATCCTCCCGGATATAGGCAAAATCTTTGTCTTTCTGAATACGTTGTTCGGAGCGCTTACGCAATTCTGGCAACAAAGGTTCAGTCCATTTTAGTTTTTGATATTTGGCATCGGTGATTTCGTCCCAAGGCAGGGGGCTTTCCAGAGAAACTTCGCCAACTTCAGCGTAGTTGTTGATCGATGGCAAGATGACGTCCGGAATAACGCCCTTAAGCTGAGTCGAAGAACCGCTGGCACGGTAAAACTTGCGGATCGTCAGTTTCAGAGCCCCCGGATGATAGTCATAATTCAGATTGTTATCCTTCATGATGTTATCCAGCTGAATCAACGACTGCACAGTTCCCTTGCCGTGAGTGGAGGAATCCCCCACAATCAACGCGCGACCATAATCCTGCAAAGCTCCCGCCAGGATTTCTGATGCCGACGCACTGAAGCGACTGGTCAGGACAATTAACGGACCTGAATAAAGCATGTGCGGGTCTTTGTCGTCCTCAACAAGGATCGTGCCATTATAATCCTTTGTTTGTACAACCGGCCCACGATTAATGAAGAGTCCCGTCAGATTTATCGCTTCATTCAGGGAACCGCCGCCGTTTCGACGCAGATCAAGAATGATGCCATCCACTTTTTCCTGGTTCAACTTCTGGAGGATCTTTGCAACGTCCGTTGTTGTGCTTTTGTGCTCGGCTCCACCACGCCCGGACATATCTTCATAGAAAGAATTCAGATCAATAACACCGAGGCGGACAGGTTTTTCTTTATTGCCCGGCAATTCCATAATCTTCGCCTTGGCTTCCTGATCTTCTAATTTGATTTCATCACGCACAAGGCTGATGGTCTTTCTCACGGACGAATCGGCGGCTTCATGAGGAACAATCACCAACCGAACGACCGTTCCTTTTGCTCCGCGAATCAGATCAACGGCCTTTGAGAGCTTCATGTCGACGATATCAACCGGCTCCGCATCCCCTTGTGCAACGGCCACTATCTTATCTTTAACATGGATCTGCCGGCTTTTCTGAGCCGGTCCGGGCACCAGTTCCTTGATCTGGCAATACCCATCGACCGATTCAAGAACCGCTCCAATTCCAAACAACGAGAGCTTCATCTGAATATTGAAGTTTTCGAACTGCTCGCGCCCCATGTAGTCGGAATGCGGGTCATAGACATGCGCCAGGGAGGTCAAGTATATCTCCAACACTTCAGCATGACTTAATTCCCTAAAAGTCCTGAGCATTCGCGTATACCGCGTTGTGATCTTCTTGGCAATATCGTCGGCGTCCTTCTTTTTGGGCACCTGAACATCCAGCGGGTTCACCTTCGGAACCTTAATGGGGCTCTCTTTCTTTTTAGGTTGGAAGTCGCTCTGCACTTCTCGGTCTTTGATTTCCGGAGATGCATCCGCAGCGGAAAGTTTTTCCTCGAGAAATTCGTAGCGCAAATGTTTTCGCCACGTCTGTTTGGCTTCCGCAAGGTCCTTCGGAAAAGGAGCGTTCTTCCGATTGAGGTCGTAACGGTCATTGCCTTTGAATTCAAACTTTTCGGTTTGTAGGAGATTCGTTACTAGAGCTACACGCTGCTCCATGCGTTCCATCAACCGCGCGAAGATAATCTGTGCTGGAGTCGTGTCCCCTTTCTTCAGCGTCAGATCATCCAGAGTAGTGCGATACTTCTCAAATTCAGCCAGGTCACTTTGCAGAAAATGGATGTGAATCGGATCAATTGTATCCAGGTATCGATCGAGGAATTTCGAAGAAACAGCGTCATCAAAAGGCGTCTGGGAGTAATGTGTACGCTCCAACATCCGTCCCACCAACCTCGCAATATTTCGCTCCGTCTCATCCGGAGGAGCGCTCGATCCGGCAGATTTACGACCAGTAACTTCCGGCTCGGCCGCAAACAAAGCGCAGACAAGCTGAAAACAAAGAAGAAATGTTAAACGTTTCACGTATTGGGGCTGAACCCCGCACTAAAGTATCGGAAATCTTTTATTTTTCAACGGAGATGAGTTCAACCTCGGTAATTAATGTTTCATTTCCCTTGATGTTACGCCCGGCACCCTGTTCGCCATAAGCCAATTCGCCAGGGATATAAAATTCGTAAACCCCTCCTTCTTTCATCATTTGCAACCCTTCCTTCCACCCTTTAATCAAGCTCGTCATGGAAGCGGCAACAGGCTTGGGAAGACGATGCGAGTCATCCAATAAATCACCTTTTACGTTCTTGACGACGTAATGAAAACGAATGCGTCCATCGGCTGTCGGCGTCGCACCGGTTCCTTCTTTAATAACTTTGTACTGCAATCCGCTCGGTTTGGCTTTCACGCCCTCTTTTTTCAGATTCTCTTCAAGAAATTTCATGCCAACTCGACGATTTTGGACACTTTCCTGGTCGGTTTTGGCTTTTTCCGCATCATTTGCGATTTTTTCAAACTTCTCCATTAACTCCTTGGCTTCTTCGTAGTCCATGGCTGGCCTGTACAGATCAAATGCGTCGCGGAACCCCTGCACCATCCGCTCCTTGTCGAGCAGGTCCCGATGTTGCATATGAAACCCAGCCATATCGAAACCAAGAGCATAGCTAATCTTTTCTTTCTCCGTCTTCATCTCCGGCCAACGCGGAGGCATGTTTGTCCGGGCAACATCATTTGTTTTGGCCGGTTCATCGGCGAAAATCGGAAGAGAAGCCGCCATCAAGGTAAAGAAGATCGATTTCGTTTTCATGTGCAGTGTGATTCCTGAAGATAGAGTGCAAAAACGGAAAAACGTTCAAGGTTTTTCAACGTTTATTTCACCCTTGCCTTACTTATTCGTCAGTACTGTCACCGGTGCATTGGTATTTGTGACAACCGCGCTCGTCCCCTGCCCTTTCTTTAAGATCTTAGTAAAACCCGTATCGGGCAGGTAATTGATACTTTTATAATAAAGAACTTCCAGATTCACACTCGAACGCGGATCACCCAGCGTAAACAGCCACGCCATGAAAACTATGAAAAGGAGAGGACAAACGATCCGTTTGGTGTTTTTACGAATCGCCCTTGACTCGATTAAAATCATCAGGACCAGCCAACATACCATTCCCAACAGGGCCGTAAGCACGAGCGTCAAAAGTGCCCACGTGGGGTCCATTATTACGGGTTCCATAATCTACTTAGCTCACGAACGGGATAATGGGTTCAAGTCAAAAGTGTAGCGTCAAAAAAAATTACAAATGATGGAACCAAGAAAATCGACAGCTTTCCGGACACAGCAATGGCGATGGCTCATATAAACTGAAAGCAAAGCGCGAATGATGCCAATTCTCAACAGAGAGAACACCCTTCGGACGTTGAGTAAATATCGGGGCCGTCCTTAAGGGCTGCGATGATTGGGAACCGGTTCTTTCAGCCATTATAGCAAGGAAAAAATATCTGTGTGCCCGATGGAAAACAGGCTTGCCTTTCCCTTATTTTAAAAGCGAACCGTAAGGGCCGGTTTTCCGAAACTGGAAAAACTCAACTCAAGTAAGGAGATTTATGAGAAACGAAGCTGCCGATATCGTCCAGGATAACGTGGACGAACTCAAAGAAACCACCCAGGAATGGAAAGAAAAAGCCAAGGCCGCCGGTGAGGCTGCCTGGGATGCCACAAAAGCCACTTACCAGCAATTGCAGGACAAAACTGTCGCCGGTGCGAAAGCCACGGACAAAGCAATTCGCGAAAATCCCTACATCGCTTTGGGCTGTGCCTTTGGAGCCGGTTTGCTCCTCGGGGTTTTCCTCGCCCGCGGCGGAAGCGACGATGAAGATTAATTGACTGCCGAACGTGGAAAAGTATGCCACGGCGGTTTACCTTAACCAAAAGAAAGGAGATTTATTATGGAAGCACGTACTAAAGAATTAACCGGACAAGCAAAAACACTTGCGCGAGATACCAAGGAAGCCTTTCAAGAAAAAGCAGGTGAATTCTCTCAAAAAGCGCGGAACATGGGTGCAGCAGCAGCGGAATCTGCTCGCAACGCCTATTTCGCGAGTAAAGAAAAAGTCATTTCCGGAGCCAAAGTGACGGATGAAGCCATTCGTGAGAACCCTTACACGTCTATTGGCATCGCCTTTGGGGTCGGCCTTTTGATTGGCGTTCTTGCTCGTCGTAAATAACCATTCGCCTCGCATCGCTGATGCGATCTTTTTATGGCTACTGCCGACATCGAACTGCGGTCAAAGGAAGAGATTGCCGCCGACATCGAGCGCAATCGACAACAAGCGCGTTCTGCTTTTTACAAAACAAAGACGGCGGTCGTGGAACGGAATCCCGTTGTCCGCGCCTGGCGCGCCACGAAGGAGAAATGTTTTGAGACCAAGCAGAAGACAGTCTCGAAAGCTCGTCGCACTGACATCGCGATTCGCACCAATATTTATCGAACCATCGCGTTTGCCGCGATAGCCGGAATTGTGCTGGGCCTTTTTGCCCCGCGAAAGCGGAAAGTCATTGTTTACCGCGAGGAATAAACGAGCTGGGTCGTTGACCTTAAACCACGGATGAACACAGAAACAGGAGAGCTGCTCTCCGTTAATCTGCGTTCATCCGTGGTTCGCGTTTATGAAACCGTTTCGGATTGAATCTGATTCGATGGGAGAAATGCGGGTACCGTCCTCCGCTTACTATGGTGCTCAGACGGCTCGGGCGGTGGAAAATTTTCCCATCAGCTCCCTCCGTTTCCCTCGCCAGTTCATTCGCGCTCTCGGCCAGATCAAAAGAGATGCCGCGCTCACCAATCATGAATTGGGATTACTTGGTCACGAGATAACCATGGCAATTACCGAGGCCGCCCAGGAAGTCGTTGACGGGAAATGGGACAACCAATTCGTCGTGGATATTTTCCAGACTGGTTCTGGCACTTCGACGAATATGAATGCCAACGAGGTAATTGCTCATCGAGCGAATGAATTACTCGGCAATCATAGGGTTCACCCCAATGATCACGTAAATCGCGGACAGTCCAGCAATGATGTCATTCCCACAGCCATTCATCTCGCCACGTTGCAAGGCATCGGGCAGGAATTGATTCCAGCACTTCGCGAATTGCAGAATGCTTTGGCGAAAAAAGCTAAAGAGTTTAACGACATCATCAAGATCGGACGAACCCATCTGCAGGATGCCACCCCGATTCGCCTCGGTCAGGAATTCAGCGGCTTTGCCACCCAAATGGCACACGGGATCAAGCGTCTCGAGGCCTGCCAAGTCTATCTCCGTGAGTTGGCTCTGGGAGGCACCGCCGTCGGCACGGGAATCAATACGCATCCGGAATTCGCCCGAAAAGTGATTGAACGTCTGTCGCAAGAAACACATTTCCCACTTCGTGAGGCCGAAAATCACTTCGAAGCTCAAGGTTCCCGCGATGCTTGCGTGGAAACAAGCGGCGCCCTAAAAACGGTGGCTGTAAGCCTTGTCAAGATTGCCAATGACGTTCGTCTCCTTGGGTCGGGTCCACGGCTTGGTCTCGGCGAGCTGAAGCTTCCAGCCACACAACCTGGTTCGTCTATTATGCCCGGTAAGGTAAACCCGGTGATGTGTGAAATGTTGGTTCAGGTTGGAGCGCAGGTGATCGGCGCCGATGCCGCTATTACTTTTTCCTGCGCATCCGGGCAATTGGATCTTAACGCAATGATGCCGGTGATCGCCTATAATCTTTTGCTTTCGATCGACCTGCTCACTCACGGAACTCGCATCTTTTCCCAACGTTGCATTACCGGCCTTGAAGCTGATCGGAAGCGATGTGAAAGCAATGTCGAGCAGAGTCTCGCGATGTGTACTTCATTGGCTCCTGTTATTGGTTACGATCAAGCCGCGAAGATTGCCAAAGTTGCGTATGAATCCAGTCGCACGGTTCGTGAAGTCGCCAAGGAGTTGTCCGGTCTGCCAGGCACAGAACTGAATCGACTACTGGATCCACGGAATCAAACGGAGCCGTCCAATCCGCCGTAACGCACTTTGCAACGATCAACTTTGCACCTGCGAAATAACTCTTGGGAGCACATTCGCCAGGCAATCCACTTCCGCTGCCGTACTGTCCCGTCCAAGGGAAAAGCGAACCAGTGCATTGGCTTCTGATTCAGGAACTCCCATTGCGCGCACGACATGCGATGGTTCGAGCGAACCCGCCGAACACGCCGAACCACTCGATGCACAGACACCTTCCAAATCCAAATTTGCCAGTAACGAAATACTATCTGCTTTCTGCACCGTGAACGCCACCGTGTTGCTCAAACGCTGAGTTCGCGTGCCGCGAAAAGTTACCCCTGGGATTGCCTGAGCCATATTGACTAATTTCTCCGTCAGCGGAAACAACTGTTCCCGCACAAAGGCAGGCACCTTCACAAATCGTTCGGTCGCTTCAACAAAACCAATGATTGCAGCCAGGTTCTCGGTTCCGGCCCGTCGTTCGTTTTCGTGTCCGCCTCCAAAAAGAATAGGGTCAGGATGTAAGGGTGATTTGATGAACAGAGCCCCCGCCCCCTTGGGGCCGTGAAATTTGTGCGCACAAGCCGAAACCAGATCGGCGTTGAATTGGTGGATGTTTGCAAATGGTTCCTTGCCAAACCACTGCACGGCATCGGTGTGAAAAATAATGCCGCGTTCCTGGCAGATTTTTCCGAACTCAGCAACTGGCTGAATGGTTCCCGTTTCATTGTTTGCCGCCATGAGCGAAACAAATACGGTGTCCTTTCTCATCGCGTTTGCCAAATCACGAGACGAAATAAAACCTTCCTCGTTCACAGGAAGGTAGGTGACCTCAAAACCTTCCTTTTTTCGCAAATAATCAAAACAATGCAGCACAGCATGGTGCTCGATTTGCGAAGTAATGATGTGTTTTCCTTTTTCACGGAGCGTCCGTACCGAACCAAAAATCGCGAGATTGTTACTTTCGGTCCCTCCGCTGGTGAAAATAATTTCACTCGGCTTTGCGCCCCAGACTTTTGCAACGCGGTCATGAGCTTCGTCGAGAATCGCCCGCGCTTTGCGTCCGACGTGATGCACACTGGAAGGATTTCCCCACACTGCATCCAGATAAGGCAGCATGGCCGCTTTGATTTCAGGATCAAGCGGTGTCGTGGCGTTATAATCGAAATAAATCGTGCGCACTCCCACAGGAATACTAACTTCACACAGAAAAGCAAACAGGGCAGTTCGATTTGACGAACCGCCCTGAGATGGTTTTGCAGGCTGCGGGAAAAGTTAGAACCGATAAATCAAATCCACCGTGACACGGTCTTTGAAGATGTCGCTCGAATGGACCCAACCCCGTTCATAGGCAAACCCGATATCAATTTTCTTCTCCAGGCGAGAACGAAAGCCGATGCCGAAAGCCGCCTGCGTATCGCCGTTCGCATTCGCACTCCCGAAGTTGATCACATCAAAGCCTTCGGAATTAAACGGCACGTTGTTTCCTTCGCTGATGGTTGTGAAGGCATTCGCGCTCACGAACGGGATGAAATACTGACAAACGTAATAATCCACCATGCCACAGTAACGAAGGCTCGCCGTCTGTGCATCAAGGTCGAATGGCACTCTTGCCCCAAGATTGATTGTAGCGTGCAGGTTGTCCCAGCCTTTCACTGCCGAAACGAAAATATTTACTTCGCCGTCACCGCGTCCCTGGAACACCCGCTTGCTCCCGGTCGGAATTTCAAAGGTTAGTCCAGGCGTCACGACGCATTGGTTCTCATCGCTTTTGTACACGGCATATTTCAAACCGGCAGCGACATTGCCCCAACCATCGGGGCCTGGATCCATCTCGAGGTAACCGTCCTTTGTCGCAATTAATGCGAGTCGATCGTTTACGGTGTAACGTAGTTGAACTGCGTAAACACGCACGTCAACGTCCGCCCCCAAAAAAGATTTGTCCAGACGATGATAAGCGAAGAGCGGGCGGATTTCGTTTTGAATCAAAGGACTTTCGAAAAAGATGGAATTCACCACAGGAGCAATCGCTTTTTCTTCCCAGTTTTGAGCGGCTGTGGAGAGCGAACCAAGAGCGAGAGCAATAGTTGCAAGGTGAATAAGGTTTTTAAATTTCATTCGCAACGTTCGTACTTTCTCGTCGCAAATTGATCTTCATGAAAGTTGCTGAAGCTTTCGCATTTTTTGTAATCTAAAAACAGCCTCGCCATTTCTAAACGTCTGCCTCGCAACATCCGCAAGGCTATAATAAAAATTCAAGGCTACGTTCCACTTTTTGGGTCTTCGCTGTTTCCCGACCTGAACCACCGTTCTCTCACGGACGCAAGTCTCAGCAATTCCGCCCATTGAGAAAATGCACGAGACATCGTAGCGAATTAACTTATGGCAGTTCAAAGAATGAAAACGAACCGTAAAGCCGCCCGTCGCGGCTTTAGCCTCACTGTTAAACGCGCTAAACCAGGCAAAGCCACGGCTGGGAAACGCGTCAAATTAAAAAAGACGCAACGTGGTGGCGCGCCGCGCAACAGGCTGAAAAAGATCTCCACAAAAAAAGCAAAAGGACGTCAAACAGCCCGGCGTTCACGCTGATCCCGAGAACCGATCCTCAGTCCACGGGTCCGCGGTGTTTGAATACCCGCGGACTTCCCAAAATCCCAGAATGTCGCGATCGAGAAAAACGATCTCGCGGATGAACTTCGCCCCTTTCCATGCGTATCGCTTGGGAATGATCACGCGCGCCGGGCCTCCGTGCTCAACCGAAAGCCGTTTCCCGTTCCAGCTGTGCGCGATGATCACATCGTCATCCATACAAACGTCCATCGGATTATTCGTGGAATAACCGTCGTAACTTTTGAAGAAAACATGCGATGCCTCTGGTTTTGGTTTCACGAGATCTGCCAACGTAAAGAAAGCAACTCCTTCGAATTCCATATCGAACTGACTCCATGTCGTAACGCAATGGAAGTCGCTGACATCCTTGAATTGCGGCAGCGCGAGGAATTGGTCCCAATTTAAAGTCACGGGATTCTCAACCTTGCCGTGAATCTTCAATTCCCATTTGTCCAGAGGGACTTCAGGTCGAATGCCCAGATCAAGCACCGGAAAGTTATGCACCTGCCGCTGGCCAGGAGGGAGCCGGTTCTCAGAACGAACGGCCGGCTTTTCTTTCCCGGCCATTTTTTGAGCCCAGCGTTGTTTCGCAGTGATGTAGGATTCTTTCATAAGAAAACGAACTTAGCTTAACTCTTGCATCTATGAATCGCCAAATGAACTCAACTTTTAATTTAGTAGGATGAAGTTACGGCGACACTAGACCGGAACAATTCAGTTGAGACCCGAATTCCACGGATTTTCACGAATTTAAAAAGCAGTTTCGTTGCCTGTTACTCGAAACTGCTCGGACCGTTTGGTGCGCTCGAAGAAGAAGCCCTCACGGTCTCCTCCTTCCAAAAATTTGTATTAATTCGTGAAATCCGCGTCTCCCCTTTTGGCATGGTCCCGGGTAAGACCGAACAACGTGCCGCAATGCTCAATCAGCTAAGAGCAGCGACCGAGCAGAAGATAAAGGTTACCTTTACTTTCGTCGCGATGTGCATTGGGTGGAAGCTCTGACGAAGTGACTTTGTCCGTGCGCATGAGGTTTGCGTTTACAGACGATTTGCCGTCTTCAATTTCTGTACACTGCCAATCTGCACGATGTCCCCGGGGTGAAGTACAGGATCGCTGATGGTTCCTGCTTTGACCTTCGACCATGCGGAGCGCATCACCGGAGTTCCGTTTCGCACGAGCTGAAATGTTTTCAATCCCATCTGCAGCTGCGCAGTCTGACTGGCCGCATAGAGCCGCAAACCGTCACTGTAGGGAACGTGTTTTACAACACCAGTGACGGAGTCCTTAAAAATGATCATCGGCGCCTTCGTCGGCGTTCTTACAATGGTCACACCGGCGCGCACAGCTGATCCGCTTGTCGCCACAGCAACGTGCGTGGATGTCTTGACTGCCGTGACCGTTGTTTTTCTGGTAACGGATCCTGCCAGTGAAACTGTTTTTGTCGCAACCCGGCCGGGAGAAGGCACCGTGCAACCGGCAAGCAGGAAAACGAGCGTCGTAAAAAGAACGAACGGCAATTTCATGGTGAACAGAGCCGAGAGTAGCGAACGAAAACGGCTTGGCCAGATCTGAATGAGGTATTCGAAAATCGTTCCCGCCCTCCCCCTTTATGGAAAACCGAGTTTCGGTATTGGAGCTTTGACGATACCGAATCGGAGGGGAGGCCTGCTTCACGTATCACCCGAAGAGTCTACCGAAGGCAAAGGCAAAGGAACCTGCATCTGAATGCGCGTCCCGCGATGCTTCTGGCTTTTCACTTCAAAACAGCCGCCCAGACCTTTCACGCGTTCCTCCATGTTGCGGAGACCGTTGCCAAAAGTTGTCGCCTCAGCCATCGCAAAACCGTGGCCATTATCTTCGACGGCGAGGCTTAACACACGATTGGAAAACTTCAGTTCCAATTTGATTTCCGTTGCGTTGGAATATTTAACCGCGTTGTTCAAAGCTTCTTTGATCACCAGAAACAAATTGTGACGAACTTCCGAAGTCAATGGCACGGCTGGTAGCTGTTCTGGAAAATCAAACCGACAACGGATGGTCGATCCGCCGAGGAACACGCCAACATATTCTTCGATGTAACCCGCGAAGCGCTCAAGGTTGTCGTTTTCCGGGTTCACAGCCCAGACGATGCCGTCAAGATTTCGTACCACTTCATGCGTGGTCTGCGAAATCCGGGTAACCTGGTCGTCGACAATTTCGGGTGAAGATTTATTTTTCTTCGCAACGTCAGTGAGAAAAAGGATTTGTGTGAGACAAGCACCCAGATCGTCGTGCATGTCGCGAGCGATACGGGAACGCTCCTTTTCGATGGAGTGCTGACGCTCCAGCAATTCCAGTTTCATTTGCATCCTGCGTTTCGTCACATAACGCGCGCCGAACGAAGCGATAGACAAACCGATAACGATCACAAATGCGCGAACCGACCACGTCTGCCACCAATGGGGCTGGAAGGTAAGTTCTACCGGGCTCCTGAGAGAATTCCAGATGCCGTCATTGTTCGAAGCCATCACCTCAAAGCGATAATGCCCCGGGTGAAGATTGTTATAGTAGGCAAACCGGCGGTTCCCAACATCCACCCAATCTGAATCGATACCATCCAGTTTATATTTAAATCGGTTCTTTTCCGGCGCACAAAAACTCAACGCCCCGAAATGAATTTCCAACTCCCCGCGCCCGGGCGGAACCACGAAGGAATCGGAACCGTCGTTCGGGATCTTCTTCTTGTCGGCAAGGATATCTTCGATAACAACGGGCGGCGGTGTCGCGTTAACCTTCATTTTGGGATTGGCGATGACAATGCCCTTGGTGGTCGCGAACCAAAGCCGTCCGTCGCGGGCTTTACAGGACGCCGGTTTCGCAACGTTGCAGCAGATAATACTCGTCATCCCGTCTTCTTTTCCAAAGGAAGCACAAGGAATGTTTGAGATTTCTTTGCGATCGAACCGATCGAAGTCATTTTTACTGACACGAAAGATGCCCTTCAAGGAACTCATCCAGAGATCGCCATTATCGTCTTCCTGGATTTCGAGGATTTCGTTGTTAAACAGTCCCTGGTGAGTCGTGTAGACGGTAAATATGCCGTCACGCAAACGGTTCAATCCCCCTCCAGCGGTGCCAATCCAAAGATCATTTTGTTTATCCTGGTAAAGTGACAACACGATATTTTGGCTGAGCCCGCTGTTGGTGTTGAAGTTTGTGAAAACTCCGTTCTTTCGTCGAGAAAGGCCGCCAGTGGTCCCAATCCAGAGATTATCCTCATTGTCCTCCAGGATCACTTTCACTGCTCCCCCGGCAAGTCCATCTTTTGCGGTGAAGTGAACAAATTTATTATCTTTGAAAAGCGCCAGCGAACGACTGGTCCCAATCCAGAGATTTGTTTGCCGATCTTCGTAAATCACCGGAATGCCGATTTTGTCCAGACCTTGCGATTCGTCGAAGTGAGTTTGTTTTCCGTCCTTCAGTCGAAACAAGCCCGCGCCGTGGTCGGTGCCACACCAAAGACTTCCATCGCGCGACTCGCAAAGGGAAAGCATCCGATAGGTCGGCAGATAATTGGTCAGGGCAACAATGTCATTTCCTTTTTGTTGAAAGCGGAATAGACCCGCGCCCCAGGTCGCACAGAGAAATGTTCCTTCTCTTTCCTGAACGACGGACATCACATTATTGTAGGTCAGTCCTTGCTGTTTCGTCACCGCAGTGAAGGGACGCGATTTCAGACGGATCAATCCCTCTTTGCTTCCGACCCAGATGTTTCCTTCTCGATCTTCGCAAATAGCGTTAACCAGGTCGTAGGCCGTGCCTTCGCTGGTGAGTTCGGTGTGGAACACTCCATTTTCCAACCAATTTAATCCGCCGTGGGTACCAATCCAAAGTCGGCCCGTTCGATCGGAAGAGATCGTATTCACAAAACTGTCCGCGAGAGGAAAATGTTCCCGATCGAAGTAATCCCATCCCTTGTCAGTTTTTCGACACAAACCCATGTAGGTTCCCACCCATACGGTGTCTTGCTGATCGACGTAAACGAATCGTACCGCTTTGGCCCAATCCGCAGGCATCTCTGCCGCGGCAAGAATTCCATCTTTGATGCGTCCAAGGCCCGCTGCTGTAGCGGCCCAAACCACTCCTTGTTTGTCCACTGAAATGGCTCGCACCACCGAGTGAGGCAAGCCTTCCTTCTCGGTAAAATTTTGGAAGCGCTCGTCCTTCCATCGGCTTACCCCACCCGCAGTACCGATCCAGATGGAACCATCTTGTGCTTCACAAAGGGCGAGGGCTCGATTATCCAAAAGTCCATCCGCTTGTCCCAGGTGCGAAACCTTGCCGTTGGCAAAGCGGAAAACGCCATCCTCCGTGGCAATCCACAGCGTGTGATGACTGTCTTCGTGCAGGGAGTAAATGCATTGGAGGTTCAGTTCGCTTAGCTCTTCGAGCATCGTAAATCGCACGCCATCAAAACGCGCCAATCCCCGCCGTGTGCCGATCCAAAGGTATCCATCGCTGGTCTGAAGAATGGCGGTGACGGAATCATGAGGCAGGCCCTGGTCGGTTTGCCACGAGCGCTCCAGAAAAGGAGATGCTGAAACAGTGTCTGCGGCTCTCGCAGGGCAACCAAAGAAAAGCAGCATTATGAGAACTCCACCAAGGCAGGAAAGATGCGCAAAGTGGCGAAGAGTTTTCATGAGAGAGCGAATTCTAGTCGATGGACGGGATATCTTCCAAGAATGTTGTTCCTCAACAGGTGGTTATTCGTTTGGCAAGGAACAAGGAACGGGCTCTGGCGAAACCCGTAACGCCAAAGCCCGTCTGTTTTACCCAATAGTCTCTTTCACGTCATCAATCCCATTTGATCGCATCCGCCACCACGATCGAACCTGTCGTCGTCCAACATGAGAGTTTCACGGTAACGGCACCGCTCATCGGCCAGCTTCCGAGCAGGTTCCATTTACCGCCGTTCATTTGTTGATTTACCACAACGGTCGATGTTCCCGAACCGGTGCTGATAATATAACTGGCCGTGGTCGAACGGTTCGCGCCTTGTGGCCACCATGCCCACACATTCCATGTGCCGGCGGTGTTCAAAGTCGTGGCCCATTGCGCAGGTTCGCTGACCGCAGCTGTGCTGTGGTAACGATAATCGGCACCGTACTTATCGGTGGCAGAGCTTCCCGTAGCCCAGGTGCCGGTCACGCTGAAACCAGCGCTGTTATTGTCGACAATACGAGCGGCTTTCACCTGGCCTTCGCACGTGGTGGTCGGGTTGCCGTTATTCTGATTTACCCACCAGCTGATGGGTCCGCCACAGGAACCGGCGTATGGATCATCCGGCACGCCGTTCAGCTGTGGCTCAAAATGCAAATGTGGCCCGCTCGTCATGCCCGAGTTTCCGACCTGACCGATTTGTTCACCACAGGCAATGCTCGCGCCAATTCCCTTGGTGGTCACGGTGTTGATCTGCATGTGCCAATACAAAGTGCGCATGCTGTCCGCGTGATTTACGATCACGTAGTTGGCATGGCTGGGATCGGTGCCAAGTGAACCATCGCCCCAACCGTCCTGTTTCGCCGCCAACGTACCAACCGCCGCGGCATAGATCGCCGTGTAACGAGCCGCGTCAAAATCCGTGCCGACATGTCCGTCGTAGGTTTCAGTTCCGCATTTCCAATCGCTGATAAATCCCGCGCCGGAATGATCGAAGTAATAGTGTTGGACGTTATTCGACGCCAGCGGCAGTCGAAAGAGAACCGCCTGCGCGTCGGGTGCGAAACAGGAGCCGCATAAGAGCGCGGCCACCGTCCATTTCATGAGGGGTCTGCATTGATGTTTCATATATATGTGTTTTGTGTGGTGTTTGTTTGTTCAGGGGAGATTGCTGACAATGGTTTCCATCGAGCCGTCCACTTGCTTTTCGCAGACGAAAGTGTGCCCATCTTCTTTCCATCGTGGATTGAGTCCGTCCGCAAGTTTCCGGGCTTGTTTCATCGTCCCATCGGAATTGAATTCGAGACCCCACGTTTCCTGTCGTTCACCCGCTTTGAAGTCGTAGAGGAACCAGCGTTTGTCTCCCGACCAAATTGTTTTGTCGTAGGGCGTGGGAACGAATCGTTCGTCCACCTGATCCAATCCCATGTTGGTGACCTGCACCGGTTCACCGCCGTTGGCGGGCACTTTCCAAAAAGAAGCGAGGCCAGAGCGACCGCCGCTGACGAATAGAACCCAGTCACTGGATGGACTAAATTCCGGGCGGCCATCATCAAAGTGACCGTCGGTCAGTGCTTTGACCTGGCCGGAAGCCAGGTCCAGCGCTGTCAGTTGCCTTGTACCGGGTTGATGCGGATCCTGTCCTTCGCCGACTTTGGAAAAAACAACAGCACTGCCGTCAGGTCTCCAGTTGGCGCCGTAGACGCCTTGCACTTTGGCCAGTGAATCGCCGCCCTGCACGTTGTCGACGTGCAGCACGCAATCGCTGGTCGTGTAGGCGATCTTCGATCCGTCGGGTGAGAATTTCGCGCGAGTAACGCTTTCCGCTAACAGACGTTCTTTGCCGTCTTCATCCTGCAACCATAAATCCATGCCCGAGGGCGCGTCGGAACGTTCAAGGAATTTACTGTCGTGACCTTTGGCGAGGAGAAAACGGTTCCGCTTCGGATCTTTGTCATAAAAGTATTTATAATTCCCACGGGGCAATCCCAGCGCCAAAGCCTCCTGATCGGACAATTGTTTCCTGACGAGCCGCTCTTCACGGTCTTGTCGCATTTTTTGGTAAGGGGATTCTTTTGCGTCTGCGACACCAGAAACCGGGCTCGCGGAAAGATTTTGCGGTTTAACGTTGCCGGGGCGGTTCGATTTACTGGCGCGCGGGACTAAAACTGCGACCAGGGCGATCAGCAGCAATGATAACAATCCGTATTTAAGTTTCGTTTTCATACTCTGGGAAAGGCTTTGTGAAGGGAGCCGAACAGCACCAACGCTTCGGCGAACTGCCCGCGCAAACATTGAGAAACCCTCAACCCAATATTTACGCGGGAGTTGGTTTCCCGTCCGATTGAACGTAAACAGGTTTTTTGGTGGTCGGAGATCACCACAGAAGTGGCATCGTTGAAGCGAATCTTTTAAAGGCCCCGGGCAGCGTGCCTGCCCAGGGTGCGAATGTTTAAATGCTTCAGGAATCTGCCACTGGCATTGGCGTTATTGCCATTTCACGGCATCCGCGACGACCACAGCACCGGTCGTGGTCCAGCAGGATACCTTCACGGTATTGTTGCCGGCGTTCATTCCATAGGTGCCCTGGTTGACCCATTGGCCACCGGTAATCTGTTGATTGACGACCGCGGTCACGTTTCCACCGGACGTCGAGATAATGAATGGCGTCGTGGTGCTGCGATTCGATCCGGCTGGATACCAGACGGAGACGATGTGGGAGCCGCCGCTGACGCTCGCCGTGAAGGTTGCGGCGTCACTGACCGGAGCCGTGGAGCGGAAACGATAGTCGCCGCCATACTTGTCGGCCGAAGAGGAACCGGTCGACCAGTTGGCCGAGGCACTGAATCCAGCGTTACTGTTGTCCACGATGATCGTGCCCGTGTTGTTGATTCCATTCATCAGCCGCGCCCAGTCCCAATAGGGACCGGGATCAGTGTGAGTATTGCACGTCGCATTGATGGACGGGAAATTAGCCGCCATCCAGGAAGTCCAGCCGGGCGTCGATTTCTCGCCGTGGCCAATGATATGATTACGGTCTTTCGGGAAGGTGGCGTCGGTCTCTGCGAGATGGCGCTGAAGAGGAATCGTCGCATTGTACATCGCGTCGGTGTACCAGGCAGGATTGCTCGCGAACCCTTCGTGTTCCGTTCCATACATCCAAAGATTCCAACAACTGGCGTGCCACGCATAATACGCTTCGCGAACCATCTGCGTGACCTGACCGGCAGCGGCGTCGGTCGAGGTGTCCTGCTTTCCGTTGACCGCATAGTGCACGCTGGCCGAAACGTTGCAGTTATTGAGATAGGAGATGGAGGAAAGATAATATCCTTCCATGTCATGAATGACGGCGAACCACGTTCCGTTGCCGGTGGTGTACCATTTGGTGCAACCTGGAGGATTCCAGATGGCTGGGCCGTAATCAGTACTGGCCTGCGCCGAGAGCGCCGTGCCGAGGGTTCCGAGGATCAGCGCGGAACGTTTGAGCTGAGTTTTTAGATGTGTTTGCATAGCGATTTTTCTTTTCGTTTTCGTGTCATCAACCTGAAAACGGCGTGACGCATGGGTCGCGAAAGTTTCCGGGCTAATAGGAAAAGAATAGAAAAACCGCGCACCGACCGAACATCCCCATTGAGGGTTAGTGAATGCAGAAAGTTCGGCGGTTTTCCGGCTGGATACTACTTTTGTGGGAGAGGACAAAACCTGAGGCGGTCGGACCGCGGGTCTATAGACCCGCAGCAATGTCCATTTTTCAAATCGTTCAAAATATTGCAGCTGATTGAGCTCAAGAACATCGCTGCAGGTCAAAGGACCGCACTCCTTTACTTGCCCTTCTGCTCGAAAAACTTCACCACTGCTTCCGTGCGCGAACGAACATGCAGCTTCTCGTATATGTTTCGCAAATGGGTTCGGACGGTTTCGACGCTGATGGTCAGGCTTTCGGCAATTTCCTTGTATTGATATCCCTTCGCCAACAGGCACAAAATTTCATGTTCCCTCGGAGACAGCTCCATTTTTTCGGCAGGCTTTGTCACCTGCGCAACTTGCGCGACGTATTGCACCAGCTTGCGGGCAATATTGCTCGACATCGGAGAACCACCACGATGGACATCCGCGATCGCTTCGAGAATTTCCGCGGGCGGCGTCTGTTTGATCAGGTAACCACTGGCTCCAGCGACCAACGACTGGAAAATTTTTTCGTTCTCCAGATAAACCGTCACCATGATGATCTGCAATGCGGGTCGCAACGCTTTCAGCGCGGAGACGCATTCGATCCCGGACATCTTCGGCAAGTTGATGTCCATCAGCACGACGTCCGGCCAATCCGACGGAAGTTTTGCCAAAGCCGTTTCCGCATTGGGAAAAGAGCCAACGCACCGAAACCCATCCGAACCGCTGATCAGTGCAGTCAAACTTTCACGCACCTTGGTGTTATCTTCGACGATGGCAACTTTGATGGGCATCTGAACAGGGATTGCGGATATTAAAGCACACGCCGTCCTGAAAAATAAAGTCGAGAAGTCAAAAACGCTTGAATCATGTAAAAGGCGTGTCCCGCTTGCGTCACCACGCAAAGTATCCTACGGTGAGACCGCAGTGGCGCTGCGTCTTCCTGCGTTGGGATTCTACAAATTCATGCCCCTTCCCGTACCGGTAAACGGGAGAGAAAGGGCATTATGTCTGAACATTCAATAGCGTTTAATCAAATCTGTTACGATCGGTGGGCGGATCAATATGATCGTGAAGCCAATTCCACGGTGGCCGTCGATGACCGTTTTTTTCCTCCTACCTGGGAACATCTCCATGGCCAAAGCGTCCTCGAAATTGGTTCCGGCACCGGTCGACACACCGTTCGGCTGGCGGCGCTCGGCAACGACGTTACTGGGATTGAGCTTTCGCAACGGATGTTGGAAGTGGCGAAGAGTCGGTTGAAAGAAAACAACGTCCACTGGATCAACGCTGATTTTCTTTCGTATGAAGGATTCCGTCCCGCGAGCTTTGATGCGGTGGTGATCAGCCTGGTGCTCGAACACATTGCTGACGTCGAAAAATTTTTCCAAAAAGCGACGAGAGTCTTGAAGGAAGGTGGAGAATTGTTTCTTTCGGAAATTCATCCGGACCGTATCGCTCGAGGTACCCAGGCAAATTTCATCGATGAACGGTCAGGACAATCGGTGCGCCTGGCGAGCTTCGCGCATCCGGCGGCGCGCATCATTGAAGCGGCGGCCAAGGCAGATTTAAAACTGCAATCGGAAGAGGACTTCTTCGGTGACGAGCAGCTGGCGCGTCTTCACGCAGGCTGGGAAAAATATCTGGGCAAACCGATGGTCCGCATCTGGCGTTTCAGAAAATCGTAGCGAAGTCACGACGACGCAGCGGGTTCGTCCACGGAATATGGTAGGGACGCGTTCGGGCGACGCGTCCCTACCGAGGTTAGTTTAGTGAGTGGTGATAGTGATCACTTCCGACACCGGCGATTCGCCGCCGTTGTTCACCGCGGTGACAACAATGTCGATCATTGCATTCGCAGGCAGGTTCTCGATCGTGAAATCGAGATCTGCTGGAGAACCAACAGCGGCATAATCGCCTTCCGCACCGTGGATCTTCATCCAGACGCGATAGTAAGCGGCGCGTTCGGCTGCATCCCATTTTACCGCTGCGGCCGTTGGTCCAATCAAGGTGACTTTCACGCCTGTGACTTGTTCCGGCGTTTCGTCAGCACCCGGCTTTTTGAAGCCGAACGTCAACCAGCGCGCATCCAGTGGGTCCAGTTGCAACAGCAATTCCTGGAAAACCCCGCTGATGCGTTGGCGCAAGACATCGAACTTCGCGTCGCGGATGGTCATCAGGTTGGCAATCGCACCTTCCTGAATCGTCACCGCGTTCTTCGCTGCATTCAGCGCGTCCATCAGCGCCTGCGCCAGTGCTGCCGTGAACAATCCCTCCACCTCCTGCGTCGGGTTGGTCGTGAAGTAAGCCTTGATCGCCTGCAAAAAGTCTTGCAGATCATCAATTGAATCCGTCACTTCAAATCCGTCGCGGAAACCGATGGCCGCAAAGCGCTCGGTGTGCACATTGCCCCAGCGCATCTTGAACAGGTCGCGGGTGCCGCGAATGAACTTCTGCGAGTCTTCCACGGTGAGGATCAGCTCCTGGCGGCGGATCGCCCTGATTTCTTTGGCCTGATCGTAGTTACCGCGAGCTGCGAGCAGGTTATTCAGGTCTGTGGTAATGCCCGCCGACGGATGATACGTCAGCGTGACGCCGGCACCGACCTCCGTGATGCCAGCCAGGATCGAGCGAGCCATGCCAGTGGCCGCAGTGATCGAGTGTATGCGTTCTTGTTTCATATGTTTTGTTTCTTTCTGTTGATCTTCCGGTTCGGACATCTGTCTTCTGACTTCTGTCCTCCGCCTCCGGGTGGCCAGACTTCCCTGACTTATATATATGCAGAGAATCGATCTTTTTGACGTGCAACCGAGAACACCTCAGTTCAACACGGACCATTCATCCCGCTGACGAATCCGTTTCGATCTAACGTGGAAGACTTTAACAGGGGGGTTCGGCAACCATTGTCACGGAGGTCAAAATGAATTCCGTCACAACTCGCGTATTTGTAGAGGTTTACGAAAACCGCGAAAAAAAGTGTAAAAAACTCTAATTTTTTTGGGTGGGTTTTGGGGTTTTTTGACAAAAAAGGAGAAAACGGAGGCGTGGGGGAGGCGGATTCCGGGAATAACGCCCATTTCTTGATGAAATTCCAAAGAAAGGAGCAGCGAATGTGGCTTAAATGGCTGCGTGCCGTAGGCACAACCGAAAATAGCCCGGCATTT